>JAURMX010000014.1 GCA_030830475.1 Candidatus Nanopelagicales bacterium | reverse complement strand
TAACTTCAAAATCTTTTGGCCATGACGGTGCAGGTGGCCAGTGCGCTTTTGCGGATCCGGTACACAAAATTGGATTTTCATTTATAACCAGTGAAATGCGCGGTGGCGAAATTGCAGATGACAGAGCCACTTCCCTTATTTCCGAATTAAGGCACGCACTGAGCTCCTGATACTTCCTGATTGCTTTCAGGGAGGGAGACCTTTTGAGCTACTAGAGTCAGGAGCGAACTCCTTGGGAGTTCTATCGAGATCGATACCAATTTGTTACCTGGAGGTAGTGGCTTTAGGGGTGAGGCGGGCGTAGTTTTCGCAGGGTCTGGACCCCATCGGGGGGTACAGAGAAAAGGAAGTTCGATGTCGAACGAAGTCACAGAGAACGGCGTATCGCGACGCACGGTTCTCAAAGGTGCAGCGCTCGGTGGTCTTGGACTCGTAGGTGGAGGAACACTTCTCTCCAGCTGCGGTAGTGATGAGGCAACCGGTCCAGTTACATTCACAGCTCGTACAAATGATGAAACTGGTCTAAAGATTGCACAAGCGCTTGCAGATGCTTACAAAGCAGAAACAGGCATTGATGTAACAATGCAAGGTTCCGGAGATACAAATGCATTCCAGGATGGAATCTCACAGTATCTACAAGGAACACCAGATGATGTATTCCAGTGGATGGCCGGATTCCGTACCAACTTCCGTGCAGATCAGGGACTACTCGCAGATCTATCAGACAACATTTCAAACCTCGGCGATCAAATGCCAGAAGGTTTCGTTTCAGGTGCAACAAACCCAAGCGATGGAAAGCAGTACATCATTCCAACAACTTGGTATCCATGGGGACTTCACTATCGCAAGTCCACAATGATTGAACTCGGACTAGATCCAGAGAACATTCAAACATGGGATGACTTCATGAAGCTTCTTGAAGGAACCCAAAAGAAGGGTCTCATCGGTTATGCGATGGGAGATAAGGGTGGTTGGGAAGCGATGGGAACATTCTCCATCATCAACACCCGTATGAATGGTTACGATTACCACATTGATTTGTTGAACGGCCGCGCAAAGTGGACCGATCAAGCAACAATCGATGTATTCAATCAATTCGCAATGCTAATCCCTTACATGAACAAGAACTTCCTCGATATTTCATGGGATGGTATGCGCGATCTTCTTCTACAGAAGAAGTGCGGTGCGATGATGATGGGCTCCTGGTGGGCTAATGACTTCTTGGCTAAGTCACAAGAAGATTATGACGATCTATGGATCGTTCCATTCCCAGAAATCAACCCAGAGTTTGGTCGCGATTCAATCGATGCTCCAGTTGATGGTGTTTCTGTTGCTTCAAACGGTTCAAACGTTGAAGGTGGCAAAGCATTCGCTGAGTGGATTGGTTCAGAGGCCGGTATGTTGGCAGCACAAGCAGCGGGAGATACATCTCTATACGCTAACAGCCGCCTAGATACCTCAGGTTACGATGCATTCAACAAGCAAAAGCTTGCTGTTATCGGTGAAGCGAAGAACGTTATGAACTTCCTTGATCGTGATTGCCGCAACGACTTCGCTGGAACCATCGTTGGTCCTGCAATTCAGAACTTCTTGAAGGCTCCTAAGGATGTCAACAAGATTGTTGATGGAATGCAAGAGGCATGGGATGCACTACCTCCATTGGAGTAATATCTAGTAGTAATTGATTTACTTCGATAGGCTAGTTAAATGACTACGACGGCGGCGAGTACAAAAACTCGTCGCCGTCGTGCATTTACCCGAGGCGATAAATTCACGCTCTCGATGTTTTTGGGAGTGCCCACCTTTTTGCATGTGGTGTGGGTATGGATCCCAGCAATTGCAACAATTGGTTTGTCTTTTACATATTGGAACGGTGTAAGTCTCTCCAACATTCGTTGGGCTGGTTTGGCGAATTACGACACCATCTTCACCGCCGCACCACAGTTTTATGATGCTTTGCGTAACAACACTTATTGGTTGTTGTGGTTTACATTTATTGCGACGCCTTTGGGTGTTTTGTTGGCGTATCAAATCGACCGCAAGATTCGCGGATCTAAGATTTATGAAAGTGTTTATTACATTCCAGTCGTATTGTCGCTGGCTGTTATTGGAATTATCTGGAAGTTTATGTTGGGCCCAGGTGGTTTGGTCCAGGCTTTGCTGGGATATCCAGAGATCGAGCGGGCGATTCCGATCTTTAGTAATTACGACATTAATACTTATGTGATTTTGGGAATCGCATCCTGGCGACATATCGGTTACATAATGTTGTTGTATTTAGCTGGCTTGAAGTCGGTGGATCCATCGCTGCGTGAGGCCGCGGCGATTGATGGCGCGACTGAGTGGCAGACCTTCCGCAAGGTGGTCTTCCCTGCGATGAAGCCGGTTAACACCATCATTATCGTGATTACCGTGATCGAGTCCCTGCGGGCCTTTGATCTGATTTACATTATTTATGGCACCTCTACCGGCTGGCCGATTCTGGGCATGCTGGTCTTCGTCAATATTTATGGTCAGGCGGCCTCGATGTTGGGTGCGGCCTATGCGGTGATTTTGTTCCTGCTGAGCATCATTCCGATTGTCTTCTACCTGCGAACTGTCTTTAAGGATGATGTGGCATGAGTGGAATAGTCCAAGATAAGAAGTACCGTGACCGCCAGAAGCGGAAAGACTTTTTCATCACCGTCTTTATTGCCATCTTTGCCTTTATTTGGATGGTGCCGTTGTTGTGGACCTTCTTTACCTCACTGCGTCCTTATAGCGATGTGATTCAAAATGGTGTGTTCTCCAAACCCTCATCTATTGGCATACAGAACTACATAAATGCCTATGACCGGATGGAGATCTGGGAGTACTTATCTAACTCATTTATCGTCGCGATTCCTGCGGTGGTTTTGACTTTGTTCTTCGGCTCTTTGATGGCCTTCGTGGTGACTAGGTACTCATTTAAATTTAATCTGTATCTGCTTTTGTTATTTACTGCCGGTAACTTGTTGCCGGTCCAGTTGGTTTATGCACCGCTATTTAAGATGTATATCTGGATTGGTGAATTATTTGGCAATCGAAATCTTTTGTATGACTCATTTATTGGATTGATTTTGGTACACGTGGCTCTGCAGATGGGGTTTGCGACCTTTGTGATGTCTTCTTATATGAAGACGATTCCAAAGGAGATTTCGGAGTCTGCGCTACTTGATGGAGCTTCGGTATTTAGACATTACTGGAATGTGATCCTGCCTTTGCTGCGTCCGCCATTGGCGGCTTTGTCGGTTTTGATGACGACCTGGATCTACAACGAGTTCTTCTGGGCGATTGTTTTAATTAAGAGCGATAGCAAGCGTCCGATTACTTCTGCACTGGGTCGTTTGCAGGGTGAGTTTGTAACTGACTTTAACCTCTTGGCGGCTGGTGCGATTATGGCGGCACTGCCAACTTTGATTATTTTCTTTATTTTGAAGCGTCAATTCGTATCTGGTCTAACCCTCGGCTCAACGAAAGGCTAATAGATGAAGGCCATTCAGATCACCGAATTCGGTGGTCCAGAAGTCATGAAGTATGTAGATCTTCCAGATCCAATGGCATCTGGTGATGATGTAGTTATGGATGTGACTGCGATTGGGATCAATTACGCAGATACCCATCAAACTGAGGATTCCTATTTATCAAAACAAACTCTGCCGCTGATTCCAGGTATGGAGGTTGTGGGACGTTTGCCAAATGGGCAACGGGTATTGGCGCTGGCTGCTGGTGGCGGTTATTGCCAAAAGACTTTGGTTAATCCAAAGCAGGTTATTCCACTTCCGGATCAGGTAAGTGATGGCGCGGCTCTTGCGATGATGGTGCAGGGAATTACCGCGTATCACATCTTAAAAACTTTGGGACATTTTAAAGCTGGGGAATCAGTTGTGGTGCATGCCGGTGCCGGTGGAGTTGGTTCACTTGCAATTCAATTGGCAAAGTTGTGGGGCGGATTTGTGATTGCTGTGACCTCTTCTGATGAGAAGAAAAAGTTGTGTCTCGAGCTTGGTGCAGATGTTGTGGTTGATGCCAATGCTGAGGATATGAATGCGGCTCTGCGCGCAGCTAACAATGGCAAGAGTGTTGATTTGGTTTTGGAGATGGTTGGTGGAAAGACCTTTGATCAATCATTAGAAGCTTTGGCGATGTTTGGCCGGATTGTTATTTATGGAATGGCATCAAGACAAATGCCAACACCGGTTCATCCCGCAACATTGATGGGTAAATCAAAAACCATTGCTGGGTTTTGGTTGGTGAATTGTTTGGGCAAAAAAGAGTTGATGCAGGATGTATTTGTGGAGTTGTTTGGCTTGATCATCAGCGGAAAGTTAAAGCCAGTTGTTGGCGCGACTTATCCGTTGTCGCAAGCGGTGGAAGCCCACCAAGCGATGCTGGCCCGCAAAACAGTGGGCAAAATCGTGCTGAATCCAGCGCTGTAGCTTGGTTTTGCGCGTAATAAGGGATTAAGCCGAGCCTAAAAAATCAGGTATTCTTCGCTTCGCTTTTCTATTGCCCCCCTAGCTCAGTCGGTAGAGCGTTTCCATGGTAAGGAAAAGGTCATCGGTTCGATTCCGATGGGGGGCTCGAACAAGTTTTACTTGTTTTAATGCTTGGCGGGGTAGCTCAGCCT
>JAURMX010000002.1 GCA_030830475.1 Candidatus Nanopelagicales bacterium | reverse complement strand
TAATCCCAACCAGAAAATCTCGGAGCGGCTTGCTATCTCAAAGCCAATATAAGTAGAGGCCATGGCCTGTCCTGCTTGAGCAAAGTTAACAACTCTGGTTGAGCGCCAAACCAAGACTATCGCCAGTGACATCAACGCATAGATTGAGCCCGTAGATAGACCAATCAAAATAGTTTCAAATACTTTTTGCATTAGTACCCCAAATACGCAGCGCGTAGCGCTGGATCGTTGATTAGGTCAGAGGCTTTGCCGGATGCGACAACCTCTCCGAGATTAATGATTACACCAGTATCAGCAATCTCCAGTGCGCTCATCGCGTTTTGCTCTACAAGTACCACCGTCAAACCCAATCTATGACGAAGCTTGTCTATGGTTTCAAAGATTTGTTCAATGACTAGAGGTGCCAGACCAAGCGATGGTTCATCCAATAGAAGTAGTTTGGGTCTTGAGACTAAGGCGCGACCGATCGCCAACATCTGGCGCTCACCACCAGAGAGCGTGTCCGCACTTTGGCCCATTCGCTCACCAAGTCTGGGAAACAATTCAACAACCTCTGCAATAGCAGCATTGGTATCTGTGCGATTACTGCGCCAAATACCTCCAAGCACCAAATTCTCTTTAACGGTAAGTTCGGGAATTACGGATTTACCCTCAGAAACATGTGAAATTCCGCGACGCACTAGGACATCAGGCTTCTTACCCAACATCTCCCGACCCTGCCATTCTGCATTTCCAGATGAAGCATCTTTCAATCCTGAAAGTGTTCGAAGCAGAGTGGTTTTACCTGCTCCATTTGAACCAATCACCGCTGCTAGTTGTCCCGGTTCTACTGAAAAAGTCACGTTGCGAAGCGCGCTGATTGCGCCATGGGAGACGCTGAGATTATTTACTACTAAACCGCTCATGACTTATTCCTTGCGGATTTATCTTTGGAGTGTGTTCCCAGATAGGCCTCAATTACCGCTTCATTGTTGCGCACCTCTTGAGGGGTGCCAGATGCGATTATCTGACCAAAATTCAAAACATAAATACGATCACAAACCGACATCACAACATCCATATGGTGTTCGACAATAATTATTGAAGTGCGAGCCTTTAGGTTGTTAATCAAACTGTTGAGCCACTCAATATCCTGCGCACCTAATCCACCAGCCGGTTCATCAAGCAAAAGAATCTCAGGCTCTGCAACTAGAGCTCTTGCGATTGCAACTCGCTTGGTGTCAGGATATGAAAGCGTGTCAGCTCTGCGATCTGAAACCCCACCAACATAAACCCGTTCGAGTGCTGCTTGAGCTCTGTCCCGTAGTTTTTGTTCATCTTTAGCGTTTGTGCCAAAGGAGGAGCGCAGTAGTCCTGATTGCGCAAAACGGTTTGCACCAATCATTACATTGTCAGCTACTGTTAAATCTGGAAAGAGTCCCACGCCTTGTAAGGTGCGCGCTATGCCTAATTTTGCTAACTGAAAGGGCTTGGGCCATTTAATTTCTTTGCCATTTAGCGAGAGCGAACCTGCCGCAGGGGTAACGATGCCGCACAACGCGTTAAAGACTGTGGTCTTGCCAGCGCCATTTGGGCCAATTAATCCCAAAACCTCGCCCTGCTTTAACTCTAGATTTACACCGTTAAGCGCCTTCAATCCGCCGAAATTTACGGAGAGATCTTTTACGGAGAGCACGGTTTTCTTATCTGCCAAGTTATTTGGCACTCGCACACTCTCCTTCAATCTAAATAGATTCGCTTAACCCGCGGACCGATACGTGTCACGATTTCATAATTAATCGTGCCGCACGCCCCCGCCCACGAGTCTGCTGTGTAACAGGTATCGGAAGTGTAACTGTCACCCTTATCGCTGCCAATGACGCCGCCGATTAAGTATGCCCAATCCCCTGCGCGGGCTTGTGATTCTTTACCTAAATCCACAACAAATTGATCCATAGAAACGCGACCAATAATTGGTGACATTTTGTTACCAATCAGTACGCCCGCGCTGCTATCGGCATTGCGCGGAACTCCATCGGCATAACCTATTGAGATAACTCCGATTTTGGTATCACTCTGAGTTTCAGCGGTTCCACCATAACCAACCTTAGAACTGGCTGGGACTTCCTTAACAAGATGTAACTTCGCACGCAAAGTTAGTGCTGGGATTAATCCTAGTTTCTCTGAGCTACCCATTGTTTTTACATCAGGTGACAGGCCATACATCGCAATTCCCAATCTCACTAAATCAAAATTGGATTTACTGTCATTAATTGTTGCTGCTGAGTTGCTCAGGTGTCTGAGCTCCGGATTCAAGCCGGATTGCTTTGCAAATTCAATCGCTTTTTCAAAGTTGTTGCGCTGTAATTCATTGAACTCTTGTCCTGGCTCATCTGCTCGCGCAAAGTGAGACCAGACTCCAATTACTTTGATGGCGCCAGACATTTCAGCCTTCTTCGACTCCGCCACTAACTCCTTCCATTCATAAAGTGCTCCGCCTCGTGTCATTCCAGTATCAACTTCGAGATGAACCCGTGCGGTAAGTTGCAAAGACTGTGCTGCTTTTATTACCTGTTCTAAATGAGAAACTGAAGGGATTGCAAGATCTATATTGTTTTTAATTGCAGCAACAAAATCATCGGAAATCGGGGTTAGCCAAGCCAATATCGGCGCACTCACTCGTGCTGCACGTAAGGTCAATGCCTCCTCCAGAAGCGCGACACCTAGCCAACTCGCCCCCGCTTTCACTGCAGTCCGCGCCACCGCCACTAAGCCATGGCCATAAGCATTTGCTTTTACTACCGCCAAAGCTGGAGCAGAGCTTTGCGCCAAAAGATGTTTTACATTTTTCTCAATGGCGGATAAATCAATAATGGCCTCTGCCCGATTTTCTGTGCTCACAGCGCCACCCTATGACGGTTGCCGAGTAGATGGAATAAATCGATCAATTGCAACCACTAATACCAAGATTGCACCGCCCAAAAACATTCCACCAATCACGTCGGTAAACCAATGGGTATTTCTTAAGAGAGATACAAATGCGACAGAGATGGTTAGGACTGCGACCAACCAATACAGTTTGAGACCCTCAAAAGGTGCTCTGTGTGTATATCTAAAAATTATGTAAGCAAATAAACCCCAGGTAACAAGCGCGTTTGAAACATGCCCGCTGGGATAGGCCATGCCATCGGTAAACATGCATACTTCAAAATCCTGTCTTGCCTTACAACGACCAAAACCGATTTTTGCAGCCCCTACAAAGACATTTAGGAATATAAGGGAAAGCACAGATAAGTTGAGCGGGCGCCATGATTTAAATCTTCTGCTAATTAGTATTGCGGCAATCAATAAAATTGAAGCGGTAACCCAGCGCAAACCTAAATCATCAATTCGCAAAATTAAGAAGTTTAGAAATCCACCAAATTTCGGCCGTTCTAGATCAGCCAAATACTGATCCACTTTGTAGAGCAAACCTTTAAAAATTACATCTAAAGTTATTAGTAGAAATCCCAGAGTTAGAAACCCGCTCCAAATTAATGCAGTCTTCATCTCTTTGCGGCGAACTTCAACTCTTTGATCTACAACATCATCAAAAAGCCCTCCTGCATTTGCACTCATTCGACAGTCACCGACTTTGCCAAATTGCGAGGTTGATCAACATCATTGCCTCGTGCGACCGCCATTTCATAAGCAAAGACCTGCATCGGCACAATTGAAAGAATCGGCTGAAGGAGCTCGATGGTTTTTGGAATTCTAATTAGATGTGGAACATCAATATCTATCGAGGAATCTGCAATTGCAATTACCCGCGCTCCCCTAGCCTTTATCTCTTGAATATTGCTGCGCATCTTCTCTGCGATCTCGCTTGATTCTGGTGGCAATACGGCAATGACTGGTGTGCCCTGTTCAATAAGTGCAATCGGCCCATGTTTTAGCTCGCCGCCTGCAAAACCCTCGGCATGCATGTAAGCCAGCTCCTTCAGCTTCAAAGCACCTTCTAAAGCTGCAGGAAATCCAACGTGACGACCTAAGAATAAAACTGATGTGGCCTCTTTAAACCCTCGGGTCATCTCTCTGAGTGGCTCGACGGTCTCCAATATCTCTTCGACCTTATTTGGTAACGCCGATAATTCCGCGGCGAGAGAGTTGATCTGCGCAGTAGAAAGTGAACTCTTTTCCTGTGCAATAAACAATCCAACTAAGTGAATGCCGACAATTTGAGTTAGTAACGCCTTTGTTGAAGCCACCGCGATTTCAGGTCCAGCATGGGTATAAAAGACGGCATCAGATTCACGTGGAATCGTAGAGCCAATTGTGTTGCATACCGAGAGGGTTTGAGCTCCGAGCTCTTTGGCGTAACGCAGCGCCATTAAAGTATCCATGGTTTCGCCAGATTGAGAGATTGTAATTACCAAAGTGTTTTTTGATAAAACGGGTTTGCGATAACGAAACTCAGAGGCGAGTTCGACATCAACTGGAATCTTGCTCCACTCCTCTAAAGCGTATTTTCCGATTAAGCCGGCATGAAAAGCTGTGCCACAGGCCAAAATCAAGATTCGATCAATCCCCAGATTTAAGTTTTTTAGTTCGGGAATCTGAACCTTGCCTTCATCGTTAAATCTTCCTGCTAAGGTGTCAGAGATTGCTTTGGGCTGTTCAAAAATCTCTTTCAACATAAAATGTGCAAAACCACCACGCTCTGCGGAGTTAGCATCCCAGGTAATTTCAAATGCTTTCGGAGTGACCCCGTTCCCAAACAAGTCCGTGACATTAACTTCATTAGGAGTAACTGTTACAACTTGATCCTGACCTAACTCCAAAGCCCTCTTGGTATGTGCGATAAAGGCTGATACATCAGAGGCGAGAAAGTTCTCTTCTTCGCCCAGACCCACAACTAGCGGTGAGTTTCGGCGTGCTCCCACGATCGTTTCTGGATCATCGCTATGAATAGCTAGCAGGGTAAAAGAGCCCCGCAGCTTCTGGCACACTAAACGCATAGCTGCTGATAGATCTTTGGTGGTTTTGTACTCCTCGCTTAGTAAATGGACGACTGATTCTGTGTCGGTCTCGGAATTGAATTTGTATCCGCACTTCTCTAGATACGCGCGCAGCTCTACATAGTTTTCAATTATGCCGTTGTGAATGACCGCTAACTTTCCAGAGTCTGAAATGTGCGGATGAGCGTTTTCATCTGTTGGCCCACCGTGTGTCGCCCAGCGAGTATGCCCAATTCCAGATTTTGCAGAGGCATGATCGGAGGCTAATTCATTCTCAAGATTTATTAACTTGCCGGCCTTTTTGGCAACAAATAGAGGTTGACTTAATGTGGTGGCGAGTGCAACACCGGCTGAGTCATAACCGCGATACTCCAAGCGCCGCAATCCTTCAATTACTTTGCTTAATGCAGGATTTGGACCGGTATATCCAACAATCCCACACATTGGTGAGCTCCTTTGATTTTGTTAATTAAAGTGCGAGCTCTGATTTTACTAGCGCAGCTAAGGACTCCGCTAATTCTTGGGCCAGTACAGCATCTTCGGCCTCAATCATGACTCGAACTAATGGCTCTGTTCCCGATTTACGGAGCAAAACCCGGCCCTTGCTTCCCAGTTTTGTTTCAGCTTCCTGGACAGCGGTTTTGATTCTCTGATTCTCGGCCAATTTATTTTTTGCCACCCCAGATACATTTATCAAGAATTGTGGGTAGCGCACCATAAAGCTAGCTAACTCATTGAGTGTTTTCCCACTTTGTGCCATTTGAGAGATTAAATGCAGTGCGGTTAATAGTCCATCACCGGTGTTGGCGTATTTGCGCATGATGATGTGACCGGATTGCTCGCCGCCTAAAGTGTGACCACCTGAAACCATTTCCTCCAAAACATAACGATCGCCAACCGGGGTTGCCACGAAGGAAATACCTGCGGTTTCTAAAGCCCGAATCAGACCTAGATTACTCATTACCGTTCCAACCACTGTTTTTGTGGGCAGATCTGTATGACTAGAGAGAATTCCCAAGATGTAATCGCCATCAACGACATTGCCTTCATGGTCAACAGCTAGTGCCCGATCCGCATCTCCATCATGGGCGATACCGATATCAGCCTTCTCTTTCTTAACAGTTGCAATCAAACTCTCTAGATGAGTAGAGCCGCAGTTGTCATTAATATTTAAGCCATTTGGTGATGCCGAAATCGCAACAACCTCGGCACCAGCACGCTTTAACATCTCGGGCGCTACATAAGATGCGGCACCATTAGCGCAATCAACTACAACTTTAAGACCACTGAAATTGGTTTCAATTGTTGAAAGCAGATGTTTTAAATAAGTTTCACGAGCCGCATCATCAACAATTATTCGACCTACCTCTTTACCGGTCGGCCGATCCCATGGTTCACCAAGTCGAGCTTCAATCTTTGCTTCTAACGCATCATCGAGTTTGCCACCACCGCGGGCAAAGAATTTGATGCCGTTGTCAGGCATTGGATTGTGAGAGGCGCTAATCATTACGCCCAAATCTGCACCGGTGCTTGCCACTAAATATGCAATCGCAGGGGTTGGTAAAACTCCAACTCTATAAACATCAATCCCCGCACTGGCTAACCCTGCGCAGACTGCAGCCTCTAGAAACTCTCCCGAGGCACGAGAATCTTGACCAACTATGGCTTTAGGACGATGACCAGCAAACTCACCTAAATCAGCTAGAACATGAGCAGCAGCAACAGCTAAATCAACAGCGAGCTCTGCAGTGAGATCAACATTGGCAACACCTCGGACACCATCGGTGCCAAAAAGCGCCATGCCGGTAATCGTTAAATTAACGCTTGCTGTACTGCGAACGCTTACGTGCCTTCTTTAGGCCGTACTTCTTGCGCTCGATAACACGTGGATCGCGAGTTAGAAACTTCGCTTTCTTCAGTGCTGGACGGTTTGCGTCGGTATCAATTTCATTTAGGGCGCGAGCAACACCAAGACGAAGTGCGCCAGCTTGACCAGATATTCCGCCACCATCAATACGTGCAATTACATCGTACTTACCCTCTGCACCAACGGTACGTAGCGGTTCGGAGACTGATTGCTGGTGAACTTTGTTTGGGAAGTAAACCTCAAGATTTTTGTTGTTAACGGTCCAACGTCCGGTGCCTGGAATTAGGCGAACACGGGCAACCGCTTCTTTACGACGACCGACACCTGCGCCTGGTGCGATTACAGCGGCGCGGTTGGTTGCAGCAGCAGGGGTGCTGGAGCTGTAAGCGGTAGTTGTTTCTTTATCTGACATTATTACTTACCAACCTTGGTCTGATCGATTTGTGTGAATTCATACGCAATTGGAGCTTGTGAGCTGTGTGGATGTTCAGCACCTGCATAAACCTTTAGCTTTGATGCCATCTGCTTGCCAAGTGAGTTCTTTGGCAACATTCCCTTGATCGCCTTTTCAACGGCGCGGGTTGGGAACTTCTCCATCAACTGAACATAGTTGCGTGAGGTAAGTCCGCCTGGGAAACCTGAGTGCTGGTGTGCAAACTTGTCTGACATCTTGGAACCAGTGAGTACAACTTTGTCGGCGTTGATAACGATTACAAAGTCGCCCATATCCATATGTGGTGCAAAGGTGGGCTTATGCTTGCCGCGAAGTAGGTGGGCAGCATGGCTTGCGAGACGTCCAAGAACGACATCTGTTGCATCAATGACGTACCACTTACGTGAAACATCACTCGGGGTCGGACTAAAGGTACGCACGACAAACTCGCTTTCTTTTCTACTTCATTATTACTACTTTGTTGAAACCGTTCGGCCAAATGGCGGCCAAGACAGAAGGGGAAGGTTACCCGCATGCGGGAAACCGGTCAAAATCGTGCTGGATTAATGGCTCCAGACCGGCTCCGGGCTCTCATAGACCTGACCCTCCGCCCCAAAAATCAAAAATCTGGTGAAGCCCCGGGCAAACCAACGATCATGGGTCACCGCGATAACGGTGCCTTGATAACTCGATAACGCCCGCTCTAACGCTTCAGCGCTAGCCAGATCCAAGTTATCGGTTGGCTCATCAAGTAATAACAAGGTGTCGCCGGCTAACTCCAGTAACAAAACTTGAAAACGAGCTTGCTGTCCGCCAGATAAAGAGGTGAACTGTTGTTCAGCTTGTTGCGCCAACTCATATCTGCCTAAAACACTTTTTGCTGCACCTAGTTGTAATGAGTGTTCCTGCCACAGAATCTCTAACAAAGTTTTTCCAACAAACTCAGGGTGAGCATGGGTTTGCGCGAAAAATCCGGGAACTACTCGGGCACCTAATTTAAAGGTTCCGGTGTAACGCACTGTTTCATCACCTGAAAGTCGGCGCAAGAAATGTGATTTACCGGTGCCGTTCTTGCCCAGAATTGCGATGCGATCTTGATAGTAGATTTCAAAGCTAAATGGCTCCGTTAAATTCTCCAGAGTTAACTCTTCACAAGTAACTACACGTTCGCCAGTACGACCACTTTTGAGATTAACCTTCACATCTTGCTCCACAGGTGGTGGTGGCGGCGGGCCGACTTCTTCAAACTTTCGCAACCTGGTTTGCATGGCACGGTAACGCGAAGCCATATCTGGCGAGCTAGCCGCTTGCCACTGCAAAGTTAAAACCAACTCTTTCAGACGTTTGTGCTCATCTTCCCAACGCTCTAGCACTTGAGCGAACTGTTCGTTTCGCGCCCTTCTGGCATCATGCCAGGTGCTAAATCCTTCACCATGAATCCATGCACTATTTCCATTAATACCCTGCTCTAAAGTCACAACTTTGGTTGCGGTTGCTGCTAACAACTCTCGATCATGGCTGATGTAAAGAATAGTTTTTTTTGATTCACGAATCTGCTCTTCTAGCCAACGTTTGGCAGGTACATCCAGATAGTTATCTGGCTCATCCAGAATCAGTACTTCTTCTGGACCCTTTAACAAACACTCCAGCACTAACTTCTTCTGTTCGCCGCCTGATAGAGAGTTAACCTCACGGTGAGCCACTCGATCAAAGGTTTTTCCCAAGGCATTTGAACATGCAATATCCCACAGTACTTCTTGGTCATATCCACCTGCATCACCCCAATCGGCCAGCGCTTGGGCATATGCCATCTGCTCTTTCTCAGAGTTGTTCTGCTCCATCGCAATCTCTGCCGCTTTCAAAGTGGCAGCGGCTTGCCGGATGCGTAGCGGTGAAACAGAGACCAATAAATCCCGAACTGTTGACTCATCGCGAATGGAACCTATGAACTGGCGCATGACACCAAGCCCACCCGAGATGATGATTTGGCCAGAATCTGGTTGTAGATCCCCCGCAATCATTCTGAACAAAGTGGTTTTTCCAGATCCATTTGGACCAATTAGCGCAACCTTTGATCCCTCGCCCACTCGAAATGAAACATCATTAAGAAGTACCCGGCCATCAGATAGCGCATACTCAATTCCTACAACATTTATCTGGCCCATTTAATCTTCATCTCGACGCCGGATAGTAATTGCGGCACGTGCTTCTAACTCAGCATCTGAAGGATATTCAACGCTAACCAAAGTTAAGCCACGGCCGGGAAATACATAACTTTCACTAATTCGGCTCTTGTTATTTAAAATCGCATTGATCCACTCTGGCTCGAAGCGACCTTCGCCAACACAGACCACTGCACCAACCAGGTTGCGCACCATCGAGTAGCAAAAAGCATCAGCGGTCACTGTGGCAACTAAATTGGCATCACCTGTGCGTTCCCAATGAAACTTTTCCAATTTGCGGATAGAGGTTCCAGCTCCACCAGGTTTACAAAATGTGGCAAAGTCATGCTCGCCCAGCAATCTACTGCTGGCCTCATTTAGCCTCGATAAATCCAAATGGCGATACCAGGTAGCAATATCAAATCTTTTTAGTGGCTCAACCTGGCGCTGGCCATCAGCAATTTTGTAAATATATGTGCGTCGCAAAGCGGAAAAGCGGGCGTGAAAAAACTGGGGTGCTAAAGAAATACTTTTTATGCGAATCTCTTCAGTAATCATTCGGTTTAAGCGATAAACCAGATCTTGAACGCTCCAGGCTTTGCCATATTTATCTAACTCCGGAAGATCAAAATGGGCTACCTGCGCAGTGGCATGTACTCCAGCATCGGTACGACCAGCAACCACCAAATCAATCTGATTTCGGGTTAATCCTGACAGTGCGGTCTCTAACTCACCTTGCACTGTTCGTTGATCTGGTTGCTTTGCCCATCCACTGAAATTGGTGCCGTCATATGAAAAATCAATGCGAAAACGAAGAAACCCACTCTCGGGGTTGAGAGTGGGTTCCATTCCTAGTTCTTTTTTGATTTAAAAAAACTACTCAGCTTTTGCAGCTGCAGCCTTTTTCTTTGGCGCTGCTTTCTTTGCTGCTTTCTCTGCCTCGTTAACAACCGCTTTCTTTGCAGGTGTTCCCTCAGCCAAAACCTCGATGATCGCCATAGGAGCGTTATCGCCCTTACGTGGACCAATCTTGGTGATGCGGGTATATCCACCATTGCGTGCTTCAAAACGAGGTGCGATCTCAGTAAAGAGTGTGTGCACAACGCTCTTGTTTGCGATTGATGCCATTACCTGGCGACGCGCTGCAAGATCACCTTTCTTGGCGGTGGTGATTAGCTTTTCAGCGAGTGGACGAAGACGACGTGCTTTGGCTTCGGTGGTACGAACCTTGCCGTTTTCAAATAGCTGCTCTGCGAGGGTACGCAGCAACAACTTCTCATGTGCTGGGCCGGCTCCAAGACGCGGACCTTTAGATGGACGTGGCATGGTTTTTCTCCTTAAGCCTGGTCGTCGGAGTAATCGACGCCGTAGTTCTGGTGCTTGGTTGGATCAAAGCCAACTGGTGAATCCTTAAGTTGAAGACCCATGGAAACGAGCTTCGCCTTAACCTCATCAATTGATTTGGAGCCAAAGTTACGGATATCTAGTAGATCTGCCTCACTGCGAGATAGCAGCTCTCCAACTGTGTGGATGCCTTCACGCTTCAAGCAGTTGTAGGAACGAACTGTTAGATCAAGATCTTCTATTGGAAGCGCAAGATCTGCAGCAAGAGCCGCATCCTGTACAGATGGGCCAAGGTCAATACCTTCAGCTGCATAGTTAAGTTCGTGTGCTAGACCGAACAACTCAACAAGAGTCTTTCCAGCAGATGCCATTGCATCACGTGGAGAGATTGACTTCTTGGTTTCGACATCAAGAATCAAACGATCGAAGTCGGTGCGCTGTTCAACACGGGTTGCCTCAACTTTGTAGGTAACACGTAGAACTGGTGAGTAGATGGAGTCAACTGGAATACGTCCAATCTCTGCTCCGACCTGCTTGTTTTGCACCGCAGTTACATAACCGCGACCGCGCTCGATTGTTAATTCGATTTCAAGATTTGCTTTGCTATTGAGGGTTGCAATGTGTAAATCAGGGTTGTGGACCTCTACACCTGCAGGAACCGCAACATCTGCACCGGTTACTGTGCCGGATCCGTTTTTGCGGATGTAGGCAACTGTTGGTTCATCGTTGTCTGATGAAAGAACAAGATTCTTAATGTTAAGAACGATATCGGTGAGATCTTCCTTTACACCTTCCAGAGTTGTGAACTCATGTAGTGCACCTGCAACCCGGATGCTGGTAACAGCTGCACCTGGGATTGATGAAAGCAGGGTACGACGTAGTGAGTTTCCAAGTGTGTAACCAAAGCCTGGCTCCAACGGTTCGATAATGAACCGGGAACGGCTTTCGCTTACTACTTCTTCGGTCAGTACGGGGCGTTGTGCGATTAGCACTTCTTTCCTCCATTGTCTTGAGCGATCCGCTATTTGATCCCTCGGTTAGTACTTTGTTATGAAGTTTTAGTTCTTGCCAATTAACTATTGCTGAATATCAGCGCTAATTACTTGGAGTAAAGCTCAACGATGAGTTGTTCCTGGACCTGTGTATCGATAACGGCACGGGTAGGTACGCCATGAACGATGATGCGCATCTGTGATGGCACAACCTCGAGCCAGGCTGGAACCGACTTCTCACCAAACTCGGCGCTTGCGACGATGAATGGTGTTAAGTCCTGTGACTTACCGCGTACATCAATCAAGTCATATTGGCTTACGCGATATGACGGGATATCAACCTTCCTGCCATTAACAAGAATGTGTCCGTGACGAACAATCTGACGTGCCATATCGCGGCTCTTTGCAAAGCCTGCGCGATAGATGACATTGTCAAGACGGGTCTCAAGAAGCACGAGCAAGTTCTCACCAGTCTTACCGGTTAGACGGCTTGCCTCTGTGTAGTAGTTACGGAATTGCTTTTCTAGAACACCGTAAATACGTGCGCACTTTTGCTTCTCGCGCATCTGAAGTAGGTACTCAGATTCCTTCGAACGTCCGCGTCCATGTTGTCCTGGTGGATAAGGGCGTGACTCAATTGGGCACTTCGGTCCATCGCACTTCGAGCCTTTTAGGAAAAGCTTCACTTTCTCGCGACGGCAGCGCTTGCAATCTGCTCCAAAATAACGGGCCATGTTTCTTCTCCTCTCCTTATACTCGACGTGGTTTTGGTGGACGGCAACCGTTGTGTGCAAGTGGTGTTACATCAGAGATGGCACCAACTTCCAAACCAGCTGCTTGTAATGAACGAATTGCAGTTTCGCGTCCAGATCCTGGACCCTTAACGAAAACATCTACCTTCTTCACGCCATGCTCCTGCGCCTTCTTGGCAGCAGATTCAGCAGCAAGCTGCGCGGCGAATGGTGTTGATTTACGTGAACCCTTGAAGCCGACTCCACCTGAAGAAGCCCAGGAAAGAACCGCACCGGTTGGGTCGGTAATAGAAACGATTGTGTTGTTGAAGGTGCTCTTTATATAAGCATGACCAAACGCAACGTTTTTCTTTTCTTTTTTGCGGGTCTTAACTTTTGCCTTTGCAGCACCGGCTGCAGGCTTAGCTTTAGGCGCGGCCATTACTTGGTCTCCTTCTTCTTGCCAGCGATTGCAACGCGTGGACCCTTACGAGTACGTGCGTTGGTGTGAGTGCGCTGACCACGAACTGGAAGCCCCTTACGATGGCGAATTCCTTGGTAGCACT
>JAURMX010000013.1 GCA_030830475.1 Candidatus Nanopelagicales bacterium | reverse complement strand
CCGATTATGAATAGTTGCTAATTCGTTTACTGCATCGCGGGTAATAATCGCAACACTTTCTCTTTCTTCACCTGTTGGAGAAATCCATTTTTCATAGATTCCAGATAAAGCCAACAACCTTCCCTCGTCATGAGAAATATAAATTGGTTGTCTGGTCTTGTATTTTCCTAATTCGGTGGCCCATTCAAAATAACCACTTGCAGGAATAAGACATCTATTTCTTCTAAAGGCATGACGAAATGTTGGTTTCTCATGAACCGTCTCAGATCTGGCGTTGATTGCTTGCGATTGACTGCGCAAAGCTTCAGAAAGATTCTTGCTCCACGGTGCAATAATTCCCCAAGACGCAATTTCAATCTTCTCATTCTTGATTATGTAGATATCTTGTGTGGGTTTGATATTCCAATCCACCGGAAGCGTGCGCTCTGGCATCGCTTTAGTAGAAAACTCCTCAGCGATATCTGTCAGCATCGCTGAGAGCGCAAATCGACCGCACACGCTCCTAATCTATGTCCTAGACTTCACCATATGTCGCAGGAACTTTGGAGCGCTCCTTTTCGGGGCAGGCAACCCGTCGCCGCGACCATCTCTATTCCGGGATCAAAATCAGTCACTAACCGCGCGCTTATTCTCAGCGCACTTGCAAAGACGCCCTCTCGTTTGATCAAACCTCTTCGTTCTCGGGATACCGAGTTAATGATGAAGGGTTTGCAGGCTTTAGGTGTCCAGATTACAGAATCTCTAACCCCCAATGGGGATGAGATTTGGAGTATTGATCCAGCGCAGCAACTTTATGGTCCAGCCTCAATTAATGTTGGAAATGCCGGCACGGTTATGCGTTTCTTGCCACCTTTAGCCGCACTCGCCAAAGGTTTAATAAATTTCGATGGCGATCCAAGGTCTTATGAAAGACCTTTGGGCCCAGTTATAAATGCTTTAGAGCAGCTTGGTGTTTTAATAGATCACAAAAATCGTTTTGCTTTACCACTGACTATTAATGCATCTGGTTCTATTAAAGGTGGTGTCATTGAGATTGACGCCTCGGCCTCTAGTCAATTTGTTTCTGCCTTGATGTTAGTCGCACCTGCGATGCAAGAAGGTTTAATGATTAAGCATGTGGGCGGCAACCTTCCCTCACAGCCCCACATCGATATGACAATTGCCATGTTGCGACAATTTGGTGCTGAGGTTGATGACTCTGTGCCTGCGCAATGGAATGTAAAGCCATGTTCATTAATTGGTCAGGATTTAGTTGTTGAACCAGATCTATCAAATGCTGCGCCATTTATGTCTGTTGCAATGGTTTGCGGTGGTTCGGTAACAATTAGAGATTGGCCTAAATCAACTACTCAACCCGGTGATCAACTCCGCGAAATCTTTGCCCGAATGGGAGGAGAGATTTCCTTTACTGATGCGGGATTGACAATTAAGGGCGGTGAGAAAATTTCAGGCATTGATATTGATCTACATGATGTTGGCGAATTAACGCCTTCAATCGCGGCGGTTGCTACGCTCGCAGAATCTCCAACTTCATTGCGAGGAATTGGCCATTTAAGACTTCACGAAACTGATCGACTAGTTGCCTTGCGCACTGAGATTAATAATCTCGGTGGTTCGGTTATTGAAGAGGAAACCGCCCTACACATCCAACCCAAGCCCCTTCATGGCGGGGTATTTCATACCTATGAAGACCATCGCTTAGCCACTGCGGGAGCGGTTATTGGTCTTGTTGTAGAAGGTGTTGAGGTAGAAAACATTGCAACTACTCGAAAAACTCTGCCTGATTTTCCTGGGCTTTGGAGCAAATTACTAAATGGCTAGAAGGCGCCTCGATGAGAGCGATGTGCGAATTCGGCCCGCTAGATCAACTAGACCGCGTAGTAAAGATAGGCCTAGCCACCAAGACTCAGTTGCCGCCAAGGTTTTAACTGTAGATCGCGGCCGCACACTTTGTCGCCTTTATTCAGGTGTACTCGTTAGCGCGATGAAGGCTCGCGAATTAGGAAAAAACTCAGTTGTGGTTGGCGATGTAGTAAATCTTGTTGGTGATGTATCAGGAAAAGCTGGTTCTTTGGCTCGAATTGTCATGGTGCAACCTCGTCGCAATTCACTCTCCCGCACAATTGATGATGCAGGAGCTTTCGAAAAAACTATTGCCGCCAATGTTGACCAGATGTTGATTGTTGCCGCCTGCGCCAATCCTGAGCCCCGTCATGGATTTATAGATCGTTGTCTAGCAGTTGCTTACGATCAGGGCATCGCCCCCATAATTGTTATGACTAAAAGAGATTTAGCTGATCCAAGTGAATTTCTCCAAAGTTATGATGTGTTAGAAGTTAAGAGTTTTTCGGTGCAAAGAGACGGTGAATTAAGCGCCCTGCTATCCGTGCTATCTGGAAAAGATTCGGTCTTGATTGGACACTCAGGTGTAGGTAAATCAACCTTGGTTAATGCCCTAACTGGAGTCGATCTCCGTGCTACTGGAGATGTAAACGATGCAACTGGGCGTGGACGTCACACCTCTTCAAGTGCCAT
>JAURMX010000012.1 GCA_030830475.1 Candidatus Nanopelagicales bacterium | reverse complement strand
GTTGGATCCTTTCTATGGTCCGGTTAATCAGATCATCACAGCTATTGGCCTGCCAGAGTTTGCCAAACCTTGGCTAGGCGATACAGCAACAGCCCTACCAACTCTGATGTTTATTAACTTGTGGCGTTGGGTCGGATTCCCTGCGATTGTCTTTTTAGCCGGTTTAAACGCGATAAATACGGAATATATTGAGGCCGCCCGGATCGATGGGGCCTCAGAAGGTCAAATTTTCCGCAAGATTATCTTTCCTTTGTTAGCGCCGTCGCTGACCATAATCACGGTACTGACCTTTATCGGTGCATATGAATGGTTTGATCTACCATTTGTTTTAGGTGGCTCAAACGGTAGCCCCGCAGGCGCAACTGACACATTGGCTTTGATGTTCTATCGACTTTCATTTGGATCTATAGATTCTGGTGCAAACAATGTTGGCGTTGGTTCTGCACTAGGAGTTTTGATCTTCACCTTGGTAGGACTAGGTGCAGCTTTTGGATCAAAGATGTTGAGGAAGCGAGAGGTTGAGCAATAATGAAACTTCTGCGCTCCAAGATCTTCTTCCAGAGTGTTTTGATAATCAATTCGATTATGGTTTTGCTGCCAGTTTTCTTTTTGCTCAACTCCTCCTTACGAGAATCTAATGATTTCGCAAGTACACCTTTTGCTCTCGCGCGTGATCCATACTGGGAAAACTATGCAAGAGTTTGGAGTGAAGGCTCCTTTGGCTCTTATTTCTTTAACTCCTTGATCATTACCGGCGGTTCCTTAGTTTTAATTTTATTTCTGGCACTAGGGGCCGGCTTTGTTTTAGGTCGATATCAATTCAAAGGAAATAATCTGGTCTTTGGTTTCATTTTGACCGGCATGTTGGTGCCAGCCAAGTTAGCGATTCTGCCGCTGTTTATTCAGTTAAAGTGGATGGGCTTGTTGGACTCGCGGCTTGGCTTAATACTGGTTTACACCTCCGCAGCTTTGCCCGCCGCAGTTTTTATCATGAGCGGTTTCTTCAGATCACTACCGAATGACTTAGATAACGCCGCTCGAATTGATGGTGCTAGCGAGTTTGTGCTTTTGCGCAGGGTATTGGCGCCATTGGTGCGCCCGGGAATGGCGATTGTGGCTATTTATTCAGCGATTCCTATCTGGAATGACTTCTTCCTGCCCCTAGTTTTCTTGCAGAGTCCAGAGAAGAAAACCTTGATGCAGGGCTTAACGGTTTTCTTTGGTCAATACGCCTCGCAATGGGGGGTTCTCTTTGCGGGTCTTTGTTTAGCAGCCTTACCTTTAGTTGTTCTCTATCTAGTGCTTTCTGAGCAGTTCATTAAGGGTCTAACAGCCGGTGCTGTGAAAGGCTAATGCCATGTTAAGCCTAGGCGTTGATGGAGGAGCTTCATCAGCCAAGTGGTGTTTGGTTGATGAATCAGGCGCGGTTGTAAAGCAGGGATCCTTGCCTCCAGTTGATGGTCATCTCTACCGCAGTGAATCTTTAGAAAAATTTCGTAGCTTTACCAAAGCGCTAAAAAGTGAGTTAAATGAACTAACACCTGATGTAATTTCTTTAGGGATTACAGGGTTTGGCGCACCAGAATTATTGGAATCTGAATTGAACTCAGTTTATCCATCAGCCAAAGTTAACTTGAGCTCCGATATTGCCCTCGCTTACTACTCGATTTTCGTTCCGGGTCAAGGTGTTTTTATTTATGCTGGTACTGGTTCTATCGCGATACACATTACAAAGGAAGGCAAAGAAATCACCGTTGGGGGCTGGGGTTATCTGCTTGGCGATGAAGGCGCTGGTTATTGGATTGGCCGTGAAGCTTTAAGACATTTGTTATTACAGATTGAATCCAATATAGAGCTGGATGAGCTATCTCGACACATTGCAGATGCGGTTGGCGGTTCTAATTGGTCAAGTGTCAGAGAGTTTGTCTACGGCAAAGATCGCTCCGCAGTAGCTGCCCTAACTCCCTTAGTATCGCGGGCCGCAAAGGCCGGTGTTCTCAGCGCTAACGCCATATTGGAAGGTGCGGCTCAACATTTGGTCGCGCTAGTCAAAAGAGCGCAAAATACCGTGAAAACAGAGGGTATTCCGCTGGCTTTTGGCGGTGGCATTTTTGAAGAAGGCGTTGGAATTAGTGAATTAGTTGAGAGTTGTTTGGGAGTAGGAATTCGAATAAGTAATGGAGATTATGCGCTAACCGCTGCCAGATTCGGTGTTCGGTCATGACCATCCTTGACCAGAGGCAAATAAAAGACAAGGATTAACCCAACCCTCGTTTGAAAGGAAAGCAAGTGAAACTACGTAAATTGTGGACAGGTGTTGCAATTGCAGCCATGTTTGGCGGCATTCTTGCAACCCAGCCAGCAAAGGCTGCTGACTCCAGCTTAGTAATTGGTAGCGTCTTAGATATTGATAAAACAGATCCACACACTGCGACAAACTTTGCGACAGTGCGCGGCCTAGGTCTGGTTTATGGCAGCTTGATTGAAATCGGCGCAAAGAACGCGCTTAAGGGTGGCCTTGCAACATCATGGATCTTCTCCAAGGATGGCAAGACCCTCACATTAAATCTTCGTCAGGGCGTTAAGTTCCATGATGGTTCAACTTTTGATGCAGAAGACGCTAAGGCATCTCTAGAGCGCATTCTTGATACCAAGACTGGTGCCGCGGCGCGTGCGAATATCGCGACAATCACTTCGATCAAAGCTGATGGCCGAAAATTGATTTTAAACTTATCGATTCCAAATGCACCAATTCTCGCTGCGTTGGAAGGCGTAAATATGGCCATGCTTTCTAAGGCAGATATAGATGCTGGAAAAATTGGCGGCAGTAATAAGCCAAATGGAACTGGTCCTTACAAGTTTGTTTCATGGGAGCCAACCCAATCATTGAAACTTTCTGCAAATGCTGACTACTACATGGGTGAGCCAAAGATTACTGATGTAACTATCCGCGTCATCCCAACCGAAGCCTCAATTCTTTCTGCTTTAAACGCAGGAACTATTGGCATGGGAATCATTACAGATCCACTAATCGCACGTCAGGTCAAGAAAAATTTGAAGATGTTCAAGACCCCAGCTCTTAGCTATTACGCATTGCAACTGAATACCAAAGTCGCACCATTTAATGACAAGAACGTGCGTCTTGCTATGCAGTGCGCAATTGACCGCCAAGAGTTAATTAACACTGCTCTGTTGGGTCAGGGCCAAGTAACTGGACCTATTACCAGTCCAGCATTCCGCTCAGATGTAAATGATCGCCCTTGCCCTAAGCAAGATATTGCGAAGGCAAAGGAGTATCTGGCAGCTGCAGGAAAGTCCTCAGGTGTTACTTTCAAGACATTGGTAACCAGCACTGGCTGGGCCACATCTGTTGCAATGGCACAGAACCTGAAGGCTCAGCTTGCTAAGGCAAACATCACCATGGAGCTCGACATTGTTGAGCAAGCAACATATGTTCCTCGTTGGTTGGCTGCAGATTTCGTAGCAACTTTGGCAAACAATGGTGGACGTATTGATCCAGACACCATGTACACCCGCTACTTCACCTCAACCGGTAACCTGAACAAGGTTGCCACCTACTCATCTGACACTCTTGATGCAAACTTTGTTAAGGGTAAAGCGAGTGGAAAAGTTGCAGATCGTAAGAGCGCATACACCGCAATCTCCAAAGAGTTGGAGGACAATGCGGTCTGGGTATGGCTTGCTACTCCTTATGAGTATCGAGTTGCTACCAAGAAGCTTCGTGGATTCACGGCTCTAGCAAACGGTTCTTTGCTACAACTTCGTTCTGCAAAGCTTGGGTAGTTAGTCAATTGGAAAGGCGTGTGGGGGAAACTCCACACGCCTTTTATATTGAAGACAGATTTAATTAGAGAATTTACAAGGAAAAGGTGAATGGGATTTCTTAAGCGCTTAGCTTCAGTACTAACCACACTTTTTGGAATTTCAGTATTTGTATTTGTTGTACTGCGGGTTATTCCCGGTGACACCATCACCAGCTCTTTGGGCATAGAAACCGGAGTACTGACTCCAGAGCAGATTGATACGTTGCGTGCCTACTACGGTATCGATAAACCCTTGATTGGGCAGTACCTATCCTGGATGGCTAGCTTTTTATCAGGGGATTTAGGTTTTTCTTATTCAACCGGTGCCCCAGTTTGGGATTTAACTAGATCTGCACTTCTTGTAACCATGCAATTAGCCCTATTTGGAACGATTCTTGGAGTAATAATCGGTATTTCAATTGGCATGTACAGCGCCCGCAAACCTGGCAGCGCCCGTGATTTTCTTGGCCAATTCTTTGGTTTGCTAGCACTTGCAATTCCTGGTTTTGTTTTGAGCACAACGATTGTGACAGTAACGGCTAACAAGTTCCAATACTTTCCAAATGGCTACGAATACATGACGCCATTTGAAGATCTATCAATGAATTTGCAGCAAATGCTCTTCCCGGGCCTGGTGCTGGGAATTGCAGTTGCGGCCCCGGTAATGCGCACAACCAGATCAGCTTTGCTGGAAACAGTAGATAAAGATTTTGTTAGGACTGCTTACGGCAAAGGTGTAAAACCAAGGATTGTCAGATTACGCCATATATTGAGAAACTCATTGATTCCTATCGTTACCATGACTGGAATCCAATTTGGTTATCTGTTGGGCGGAGCGGTAATTGTTGAGAAGATATTTGCCCTACCTGGTATGGGACGACAGATCCTTGATGCGATTAATAAGCGAGAGTATGCCACCGTGCAGAGCAGCATCATGGTATTCGCAATTCTCTTTGTAACTATCAACCTAATCACTGATTGGGTCTATCGAAAGGTGGATCCGAGAATCAAATGAATACTGCGAGCGGTAGAAGAGATTGGGTGCATTATTACTTTAAGAGCACCTCTGGTG
>JAURMX010000011.1 GCA_030830475.1 Candidatus Nanopelagicales bacterium | reverse complement strand
GCTTTAGGCGCGGCCATTACTTGGTCTCCTTCTTCTTGCCAGCGATTGCAACGCGTGGACCCTTACGAGTACGTGCGTTGGTGTGAGTGCGCTGACCACGAACTGGAAGCCCCTTACGATGGCGAATTCCTTGGTAGCACTGAATTTCAACTTTGCGGCGAATGTCGCCTGCGATCTCACGACGGAGATCACCTTCGATTTTGTAATTTGCTTCGATGTATTCACGAAGCTTGATTAGATCTGGTTCTTGAAGATCTTTTACTCGGATATCGCCAGAAACACCGGTCGCAGCAAGTGTTGCTTTTGCGCGGGTCTGACCAATTCCGAAAATGTATTGCAGCGCGATCTCTAGCCGTTTTTCACGCGGCAGATCGACGCCAACTAGACGTGCCATCACATACTTCTTTCCATAATCTGAAAGTCCTCCGCAACGCCTCCGGATATTTATCCGGCTCCCGCTTTCAGTCAGGAGGTCAACTGATTTAACTCAGTTGTCGCGTCACGCGTACTTATTTAGTTGTTGATACTTACTAGCCTTGACGTTGCTTGTGTCGGAGATTGTCGCAAATGACCATCACGCGACCATTACGACGAATGACTTTGCACTTGTCGCAAATCTTCTTCACGCTCGGTTTTACCTTCACGATCAGACTCCTTTATCTCTTTTACTTCTTTATTACTTGTACCGGTAAATGATGCGACCTCTGGTGAGATCGTATGGACTGAGTTCGACAATCACTCGGTCAGCCGGCAAGATGCGAATATAGTTTTGACGCATCTTCCCGCTGATGTGTGCGAGAACCACATGTCCATTTGTAAGCTCAACACGAAACATTGCGTTCGGTAGTGCTTCAGCTACAGTGCCTTC
This sequence comes from Candidatus Nanopelagicales bacterium, assembly GCA_030830475.1. Taxonomy (GTDB): domain Bacteria; phylum Actinomycetota; class Actinomycetes; order Nanopelagicales; family Nanopelagicaceae; genus MAG-120802. The sequence continues at coordinate 9,622 of JAURMX010000011.1, read as the reverse complement.
GATTTCGATCGCACCGTCTTTTTTTGCCAAGCTCTACCTCGTTTTTTCGTCCCGAGCCCTCATTTGGGCAGAGGGGGAGTTTATGAGAGGGGGTAAGAAAAGGGAAATTCGCCTAAAAGCCAACCACTAGAGACCGACGGCCCTGATCACCGCGAGGGCAAAACCCCCGCATACAACCCAGGCTGTGAGCCCTACCAATAGTGGTTTTGAGCCCAAAGCCTTTATCGAGGCCCATTTAACCCCTAGCCCCATTCCAAAGAGGCCGATGGAGAGCAGAATTTTGGAAAGCTCTTTTCCTGCGGTCATCGCACTTTCTGGCAAAGACAAGGCGTTCACAACTAGAGCACAAATAACAAAACCAACCACAAATAGTGGTGTCGCGGTACGTAATGACTTCTTTTCGCCACTGTCATCTTTTGAGGTTGCCGAAAGAAATAAAACTAATGGAATTAGCAGGACAACTCGAGTTAATTTCACAATTACCGCAGAGTCCAAAGCCTCAGGACTCAATAAAGATGCTGCAGCAATCACCTGACCAACATCATGTACCGCAGCACCTATCCAGGCACCTGCCGTGGCATCGCTGAGTGAAAAGGCAGTGGCTAAAGTCGGAATTACAACAACTGACAAAGTGCCGCAAAGTGCAACTAAAGCAACTGCATAGGAGACATCTCGCTCCTCACTTTTTCTTGTTGAGCTGATGGCAGCGATTGCAGTTGCACCACATACCGCAAAACCACCAGCGATAAGGGTGGAGAGAGAATCACTTAGCCCTGCACGTCGGGCTGCGAAACGCAATCCTAAGAAAACTCCCGCCACGATCATGGCCACCGCAATTAAGCCACGTGGTCCGACCTCAATAAATTTATCAATCGAAATCTGAAAACCAAGAAATACAACTCCGAGCCGCAGACAGCGTTTTGCTGCAAAGGTGGCGGCCTCTTTGCCTTCACTTCCCCAACCCCCGAAGTTAACCAAAATTAATCCCAAGACCATCGAGGAAAATAATGGTGAAATTGCGCCTTCAAATTTATTTACGATATATGCAAGTGCTACACCAGCGCAGATTATGGAGAGGTACTTGAGGTTGTTTGCGGTTAGCTTCACGCAAAACTTCCCATGCCCAATTGATTGGACCAGCTGTTTAAATCCTTTAAAACCGCATCTGCAATTGAGATTTCTCCATTGCCGAGATGATTTGGGTGCGTGCGTTTGCTGCCCGGCACTCGTCCCCCGGTTTCGGTGATGCTGGCCGCTAACTTATTGAAATCTTCATATGAAGCAGCATCCCCCAAATCATTGGGATCAATCGTGATTACAGTGTGGGAAATTCCTTGCGGCTTAGTGTCATCATCTGGATTAAACATATCCGGAACCTCACGCGATAAAGCTCCACCACTTAATCCGGCAGATAAAGATTCAACCATCAAACCAAGTGCAAAACCTTTTGCGCCACCTAACGGTGCCAACATTCCCATCAATGCCTCTTTGGCATCGGTGATTGGCTCGCCCTTTGCGTTTACCGCCCAGCCTTCTGGAATTGTGCCACCTGCTTTCGCTGCGTTAGCAATCTTGCCACGCGCTACTGCAGAGGTTGATAGATCAATAATTATGGGTGGTTTTGAAGGGACGCCAGATGCAATTGGGCTGGTTGATAACAATGGTGAATTACCACCAACCGCTGGCATTACAGCTGGACCATTTGTAAAGATCATAGAAATCTGACCGGCATCAAGAGCGGGATATAAATAAACGCCAAGCGCTCCGCAATGACTAGAGTTTTTGATTGAGACCAATGAGATACCAAACTCTTTTGCTTTTGCCACACCCATCTCAGCTGCCTGCCAAACCTGCCAATGTCCCAAGCCATCTTCTCCATCAATACTGGTGATGGCGCCGCGTTGAGAAATTATCTTTAACTCTGCACCGCCATTAACACCACCCATTTTTATCCTTTGCAGATAAAAAGGTAGACGCATAAGTCCATGGCTGGGATTTCCCCAAACATCTGAGGTAACGATAGCCCGCGCAGTTAAAGCGGCATTATTTTCTGGAACGCCAGCTGCCCCCAACATTGCTGTGGCATGGGTTAAGGCTTGCTCTACTTTGATGTTCATTACTTTGCCTGCTTTACCGCGCCAACCGCATACTTTTGCACTCCCCCAGTAAGTGAGGCGCGGATTTCACTCACTAAAACCTGATTAATAGCGGCCTGGCTTTCTTGCGTAATGCCCGCAACATGAGGCGCCAATACGACATTAGCTAAATCGGTAAATCTTTTATCCTTTGGCGGCTCTTGGGCCCGCACATCTAAACCTGCGCCTGCAATATCTTCGTTTCTAAGCGCTGCTTCTAAGTCAGCCTCATTAATCACCTCACCACGACCCACCGAAACAATAATCGCGGAGCTCTTCATCTTGGCTAGTTGCACAGCGTTGATAACCTCTTTAGTTTCTGGAGTTGCTGGCAAGTGAATAGAGATGTAATCAGAATCTGCAATTACCTTTTCCATCGCAACCATTTCAGCATTTATCGATTTCAAATAATCTGTATCAGGTTTTGCAAATGGATCGTAAGCCAAAACCTTCACTTTAAATCCTTTTAGTAACTCCGCAGTTGCTCGGGCGGTGGCACCAAATCCCAGCAAGCCCCAGGTTTTTCCAGTGATCTCACGTCCAGCTTTTCGGTTCCATTCACCATTGCGAGTACTGGCATCAAGCTCGATTAATTTACGGCTAATTGCCAGAGCCATTAGAACGGTTTGTTCACCTACTGCAACCGCGTTTATGCCTAAAGCAGCAGCAACGACGACACCATTGTCATCTGCCGCCTTTACATCGATATTGTCTAAACCAACGCCGGCGCGTGCGATAACTTTTAATTTAGGTGCCGCTTCAATTAATTCTCGGGTTACCTGCGTTCTATTTCTTACTACCAATGCTGTGGCATCGGCCAATTTAGTTTTCAACTCTGCAGGATTACTCCAAAGGTCTGGTTCGCGAAGAATGGGAAAAGATTCTGCCAGCGCCTCAAAATCAGCGCTCCATACATCTTCACTAATAACAATCACGAACCAGTCCTTTCAGGAGTATGGATAATCGAGTTGGATTTACTACGCGCTGATGTACAACTTGGTGAAGGTGTACTCGCGATGTCCTAGCGCCTCAGCGGCACATAGTCGGCCATTTACAGTGCGTTCGATGACCTCCATCATCATGTCACCAGCCTTGGTCAAGTTGTACTCCTGGCGCAATAAGCCAGATACATCAAGATCAATGTGCTCTTTCATCGATGCTGCGGTCTTCTTATTTGCGGTTAACTTCAATACTGGCTCAATTGGATTACCAATGACGTTGCCTTGGCCGGTTGGGAACAAGTGAATAACCGCTCCAGCTGCTGCCATCAAAGTTACGCACTCTGCAGCTGCAGATGAGGTGTCCATGAAGTAAAGACCTTGCTTGTTACGTGGTGGTGCCTCTGCCGGTGCCAAAACACCAACAACAGGAACTGAACCAGTCTTAGCAATATTGCCAAGCGCCTTCTCTTCAATTGTGGTGAGACCACCAGCAATATTTCCTTGAGTTGGTTGGGAGCCCAAAAGATTTGCACCTGTTGATTCAATTACTTTGATGTAATTATCATAAGTCTTCTGGAAAAGATTGCGACAAGCATCATCGATACAACGATCTGCAATCAAGTGCTCGCCACCAGTTAACTCGGAGGTTTCACCGAAGAAAACTGTTCCGCCGGCTGCTACCCAACGATCAACTGCTTCTGATGTTGTGGGGCAGGAACCAAGACCAGATGTGGTATCTGATTCACCGCACTTAATCGACATGATTAAGTCACCTTCAGTTGCTGGTTCGCGGGTAATTTCAGAGGCATCCTGAAGGAATATCTGTGCAGTTCTTGCAGCATCAGCAATTACCTGTAAATCACCCTTTCCTTCAATTGAGAAGGAGGCGACTGGCTTTCCTGATTTTGCAATTCCAGCAGCAACTCGCTCCGTCCACTTGGGCTCGATACCAATAACTACAACTGCAGCGACATTGCCATTCAATCCGGTACCAATCAAGGTGCGGAAAGTTAGCTCAAGATCCTCGCCGAATTGCAGGCGACCATAGCTGTGTGGCAGCGCAAGAGTGCCTGGCACTACCTTTGCAACAGCTTCTGCAGCAGCATTTGAGAGGTCATCAACCGGCAGGATAATTACGTGATTGCGGATACCCATCGTTCCATCTGGACGACGGTATCCGGTTAAGCGCGGCTTGCTTCCCATCGATAACTCCTCATGTTGTGTGTATGTACGTAATCGCCTTTTTTAATCGGCTGTGATGCAATGCCGACCTTAATTCCATATTTAATGATTGCTTCACCCTCAGCGTGATCTTTCAACGCAAACTTATGTCCCAACGGGATTGCGTGATTAAGAACCGCAGTGTGCTTTGTTTGCTCTTTCACTGATAGCCCCTCCAGTGTGCCAGGCTGCAAATCATCATTTGCAACTGCAACTGAGTCTCCATCATGGTGAAGGAGAAAATCAGGCACTTTAGCCATAACTATTTCCTTTCCATTTCTCGATTACTCCAATATCCCCATCAACTCCGCGCTCCAGCTAAATAAGCATCGAGCTCTGCTTTGGTAGGAATTCCACTTTGACCATCAAGCGCGCGACAGGAAAGTCCGGCTACGGCATTTGCAATTGCCACTGCTTCAGCAATGGGCTTGTTCCACACTTGAGTAGCTACTAATGCGCCATGGAAAACATCTCCAGCGCCTAATGTGCTGACAATCTCAGTTGAAATAGCGGAGGCAATTCCTGAATCAACTCCATCGGAATAAATACTGCCCTCTCCACCCTTTGACACAACAACGATATTTTTATCTTTTGTGGCGGTCGAAACATCTGTCGTGATGTTCTCAGATGGTGCGTAAAGATCGTAATCCGCTGAGTTCAATCCAGGGGTTTCGTAACCAATATCAATTGAGAGCTTTGCGCCCGCTCCACGAGTTACACCCCAATCCTTAATGGTTTGCATGCCAAATTGATCCACATGTATCCATTCATAATCAGCGAGATTGGCTGGTTTTGAAGGCCTTACGGAATGTGGCTGCACCATAATCGCACGAGTTTGTTCGCTCTTGGAGACCACTATGGTTCCAGTAGCTGTGCGTACTGTTTTATCTATAACAACATGCTGGGTATCGATGCCTTCTCGTGAAAACATTTGGAGAATTGCGGCTCCATCTTCATCATCACCGATAACGCAAGAAATGGCGACTGGAATTCCTAAACGAGCCAAAGTAACGGCTGCAGTAGAAGCCGGTCCACCAAAAGAGCTTTTTGACTCTACAGCTACAACTCTTTCATTTGCACCCGGATAGCGATCTACGAAAACAACATGATCACGAGTTGACATGCCAACACAAAGGACTTTGCTCATTAAATCGAGTCATCCTTTAGGTATTTGAACCATGCATCACGGGCATTGTGTATATGTTGGATACACATTAAGCGTGCAGCAATCGCATCTTTACTTTCAATCGCATCCAGAATTACTCCATGCTCGAATTCTGAGGCATCAATACGTCCTGGAAGCTTCAATGTGTTATCCATCGAACGGAACATGATTTCCTGCAGAGTTCCCAGGGTTTGATTTAAGAAGTGATTCTGCGCGCTTCGAACGATAGTTGAGTGAAACTCCATGTCTAAACGTCTAACTTTTTCAAAATCTATTGGCGTCTCCGCAATTGCAACATTGAGCGCCTGCGCCGCTGCCTTCATCTCTGCAAGTTGCTCCTGTGTGCGCCGTTCAGCAGCCCATTCCACAGCTGGGGCCTCCAGAATCTCACGCATTTGGAATAACTCTTCGATTCGGTGTTGTGCCGCCTTTAGAGAGTCACGGAGTTTTTCACCCTCTTGTTCATCTAGTACAAAGATTCCAATGCCATGTTTAACCAATAAACGACCTTGAACTTGTAATACCTGTATAGCTTCCCGAAGCGATGGCCGGCTGATGCCCAATAGCTTGGATAAATCACGCTCCGATTCCAAGCGATCTCCAGCCCTCAACCCCGAGTTATCAATGTGATCCAAAAGCAACCGCACCTGTGATTGCAGACGCGGAGGATGATTGATGATCGGGGTGCTCATTAGCCCTTAACCGCTCCAGCAGTTAAGCCTGATACGAAAGTCTTCTGCATTGCTAGGTACATAGCAACCATTGGTATTGAAGCCACCATTACAGCGGTAAAGATCATGCTGAAGTTAATTGCGTACTCACCACGGAAATCCAATAAAGCAAGCGGTAAAGTCTTTAAATCTGACTGGGTAATTAGCAACAATGGATACAAGAGATCATTCCATGTAATAACGAATAAGAATATTGCTACCGCACCCATGGAAGGTCTAGATAATGGCAATGCGATTGATTTATAGAGCCTGAACGGTTTAGCACCATCCATTGCAGCTGATTCGTAAATTTCAGAAGGAATCTGTCTGAAAAAGGCCGACAGAATGAAGATCGAGATTGGTAAAGTCGAAGCCACATTGATAATCACTAAACCATGCAAAGTATTGGTTAAGTTCAACTTTACGAAAAGCTGATAGATACCAATTATGCTGGTAGCGGCTGGTATAGCCAACCCAAGAGAAAACATAACAAACAAGACTCTTCCGCTGACATGAATCATGCGCGCAATACCAAAAGAGGCCAAGCTGGAAATAAACAAGGTAAGTAATACAGAGAACAAGGTAACTATCACGCTGTTCCTAAAATTATTGACGATTTCGCCGCCCTGGATGAGGTTGCGGTAGTTGTCAAAACTCCAACGCTCTGGCAGCGCCAGTGGCTTAGTCATCAGTTCCAGATCGCCCTTGAAAGATCCGAAAACAACCACCAAAACAGGGAGGAGAATTAGTACCGCAAAGATTGTTAAACCTACGGCTCGGCCTACTTTATAAATCATGTATACCCCTTAGTACCTAGTTCTCAGAATGCGGCGTTGTAGGGCGGTTAAAGCAAGAATGAATATCACCAAATAGATGGACTGGGTTGCCGCATAACCGAAACGGAGTTCATTAAATGCAGTTAGATATATCAAGGTCACCAAAATACTTGATGAGTTATTTGGCCCTCCTTGAGTCATGGCATATACCAAATCAAAAGCACGGAAGGATTGAATTGTTGTGTAGGCCATAACCACAGCCGTAGTTGGAAGCGCCATGGGCCAAGTTACTGATTTGAATTGCTGCCAACGAGATGCGCCATCGACCTCCGCAGCTTCATAAAGTTCTTGCGGAATCTGCTGTAGTCCCGCGATATAGACCACCATCATTTGTCCTGTATGGAACCAAACCTGCGTAAATGCGATGGCACGTAGCGTTACCGTTTCGCTACCCAGCCAGTTAAGCGCCAAGAAATCCAAGCCGACCGAGTTCAAAAATGTGTTTATAGGTCCAAGATTTGGCTCATATAAAAACTGCCAAACCATCGCGACAGATACGGAGGAAATAATGGTCGGGAAGAAATAAAGTGTTCTTAAAGCTACTGAGGTGCGAGTATTTTTTAGTAAAAAAATTGCAAATAGAAGTGAGAGACCGGTTTGGAAAATGACAACTAAACCAGTGAACTCAATATTGTTGCCCAAAACTTTGTAAAAAATATCATCATTAGTTAGCGCCCTGGTGAAGTTCTTAGTGCCAATAAATTTGGCTTCCTGTAGGCCATCCCACTCGCTAAATGCGTAACGCAGGTTACTTAAAGTCGGGTACAGGTAAAAAACGGCGTACATAATTATCGCCGGAACGATCATCAGGAAAAGAGCTCGGTCGTTAGCCCTAGCTAATCGGCCACTGGAGCCTTGTCTTTTCGACCCTAACTTGCTGGGCCGAAGACTGGCGCCCTTTCGGGCGCCAGTTTCGGTGGTCTTCATGGATTGATTAGCCCAACTTCTGCTTAATCAACTTGGCGCCATCTTCTAGCGCCTTGTCTACTGATTCGCCACCAACGATTGCGATCAATGCATCCTCAAGGATGTCGCGGACACCCTGGTTAAGGAAGATGAACCGTGGTGCGAGCACTAGACGCTCAGACATAATGGAAGCGGTGTTACGCAAGTTCTCATCTGTGTAATCAACATCAAGAACAGTTACGTGCTGCTTTGTTCCATTTGCATAGAGAGTAGCCATTGGGCCGCTCAAAAGGTGAGAGATGAATGCGCGAGCAATCTTCTGCTCAGTTCTTCCAGCCTTGGTGTTAATGCCAAGAATGAAGGTGTTGTTTGTGATGCCGGTATAGCGAGCATTCACATCATTGGTCCAGTTCATACCGGTTAGACCCATGTTGCCGCTCATTTCCTTGTTCAGAGCAATGATTCCACCCATTGAGAATGAGCCGGTAGGAAGGATTGGTGACTTACCGGTTGCAAATAATGTGTTACCTGCAGCCTCTGTCACACCCTTTGGATTATCTGGGAAACAGCCTGCATCGCGTAGATCGGCGTACTTCTCAGCCATGTCCTTGAACCACTTAATTGTGATTGCATCTTTACCAGTATCAATCGCAGTGATTTGAGAGGTTAGAAGAGCATCGGTGGAGGCGGTGTTCATCAAAGCAGAGTTGATGATCTGTCCTGCTTGTGGACGGAATCCGCCCATCCATGCCATTGGAACATAACCAGCAGCCTTTGCAGCTTTGCAATACCCCAACCAATCATTGAAGGTCTTTGGAAGCTTCCAGCCTTCTTTCTTGAAGATTGCGATGTTGTATACCGGATCATTAAATAGTGACTGAAGAGGAACGCCGAGTTGCTTGCCATTGTATTGACCAGCACCCATCATTGATTTGATTACATTTCTCTTAACAAACTGCTCACTAGAGAGATCCTTTAACAGACCTGCTGTTGCTGCTTGATTAAATTGTGAGCCACGGAAGGTGGTAACAACAGCAGCCTTTTTGTTCGAAGCTACCTTGTTAAGCGCGGTTGCGGTGTAGTCAGCAGAGTTGGAAATTACCTGAGTGACCTTTACGCCAGGGTTATTTGCTTCAAACTCAGAAATGATCTGCTCGAAAACAGCCTTGTCCTCTGCGCGCCAGTGCCAGAATTCAATGGAGCCACGTGGAGCACGTAGTGGCTTAATTGGAGCGAGGTTTGAATCACTTAGCTTGACCTTTGCCCAAACTAGACGACCCGATGAGTTTTTCTTGCAAATTAGCGAGGTGGATTTTGTTCCAGTTGACTCGCCTTCTGTGGTGCACTTCTGACCGAGAGTTTCGCCGACTGCGAAGCTAGCGGTGATAGGCACGATTGTTGCTGAGACTGCAAATAATCCTGCAATCGCCAGCTTGAACGCTTTAGCGCTCATTCTTTGCTTCATGCTTTCTCCTTATTCGAGGGTTTTGTGGTGAATCGCCTTGATTACCACTCGGTTAGCGGAATGGCTAGCAATTCCGCCATCCTGCGGACTTCTTCTCGTATGTCTTTCCAAGCAACAACTGTGTGATGAGGAAATCCGTTATGAATTAACCCATTAATCAGTTGCCGTGCTGGCGCAGATGTACGAACTGTTGCTGTATTACCTTGGAACCGATTAGGAGCAGATAGTGATTCACCACTAGTC
>JAURMX010000010.1 GCA_030830475.1 Candidatus Nanopelagicales bacterium | reverse complement strand
GGAGATTTGGTTTTCTCTGATGTTCCAGGTCGCGTAGCAAAGGCTTTGATTGATCTCGGCGTTAAGTTCGGCGATAAGCGTGAAGAAGGTCTGTTTGTAAACCATGACCTAACTCAGGAAGAGTTGGCACAGCTTGTGGGTGCATCACGCGAAACCGTTAATAAGGCTTTGGCAGATTTCGCACAACGCGGTTGGCTTCGTTTGGAGGCCCGCTCTGTGATGATTTTGGATTACGAGCGCATGTTAAAGCGCGGCCGTTAATCCTTAATCTCAACTGTTAACTCAACCTCAACCGGCGAATTAAGTGGTAGCTCTGCTACGCCAATTGCGCTGCGGGCAGCAACCCCTGAATCGCCCCAAATATGCATGAACAACTCTGATGCGCCATTTGCAACCGCTGGATGATTAACAAATCCCGGTGCGCCATTTACATAGCAAACAACACGTACGACTTTAACAATCGAATCAACTTCGGCCACTAGTTGGACCGCAGCCAAAGCATTTAAAGCGCAAATCCGGGCCAATTCATAAGCCTCTTCAACACTCACATCGGCGCCAACTTTGCCGGCTTTTTTAATTGCGCCATCAACCATTGGTAGCTGACCTGCGGTGAAAACTAAATTGCCGGTGCGAACCGCTGGAACATATGCAGCAAGTGGCTTACTAGCTACGGGCAAGGTTAAATCTTTTTCGGCAAGTTTGGTACGGACGGTACTCATGCGATCTCTCGTTTCATGTAAGCAACTAGCTGATCTCCACCACCAGGTGCAGGAACAACTTGAACTAACTCCCAGTCATCAGAGCCCCAGGTATCGAGAATTTGCTTTGTAGCGTGGGTTAACAATGGAACAGTTGCATATTCAAACTTCATTTAATTGCCTCCTGATAACGCTGCTTTTACTAATGATGAAACAACTCCACCATCAGCCTTTCCAGCAATCTTGGGTTGAATTGATTTCATAACTAATCCCATTTGTTGTGGTCCAGATGCACCGGTCTCTGCAATCGCTGCTGCAATTAAATCTTTAATCTCCTGCTCGCTGAGTTGTGCAGGTAAATACTCGGCGATGATGCTGCCCTCTGCTTTTTCATTAGCGGCACGATCGGCAGCGCCTGCTTGATCATAAGCCTCAGCTGCTTCACGACGCTTCTTAGCCTCACGGGATAAAACCGTGATTACCTCTGCATCGCTAAGTTCGCGGGCCTCTTTGCCGGCCACCTCTTCATTTTTGATTGCGGTCAAAACCATGCGGATAGTGCCGGAGCGCACCTCATCACGGGCCCGCATCGCCGCGGTTAAATCGTTCTGTAGTTTTTCTTTCAGAGCCATAGCGGTATCTTCTCACGCCTATGGGATATCAACTACGTGAGGTTTCAGTGCCAATCCTGCCCGCTGGGGCCAGTGATATTCGCATTCTGCACTTTTCAGATCTGCACCTAACTCCGCGTCGTAAAAAAGAGATTGCTGATATCCAAAGCTGGGCGGCGTTAAAACCTGATTTAGTAATCAGCACCGGTGATTTCTTGGCACACCATGAAGCGCCAGTGGTGGCGTTAAATGCATTGAATGAACTGCTCGATATACCTGGTCTTTATGTCTTTGGCTCTAATGATTACTACGCCCCTAAGTTCAAGAATCCACTTACCTATCTACAGAAAGATGATGGCAGCAGAAAGCTTGGTGCAAAACTTCCGATTGAGGAGTTTGATGCAGAGTTAAATGCGCGGGGTTGGTTCAATCTAAATAACCGCAGAGATTCCATAAATATAAAGGGTGTAAAGATTGATGTGCGCGGTACTGATGATGCACATCTGGAGTTAGATGATTATGCAAAGGTTGCTGGAAAGACTAGCGGTGATATCTCAATCGGCGTTACCCATGCTCCATACACCCGTGTTTTAGATGGAATGGCAAAAGATCAGATTGATTTAATCTTTGCCGGTCACACGCATGGTGGACAGGTGCGGGTGCCATGGTTTGGTGGCAGCCGATCACTAACCACCAACTGTGATTTACCAAATTGGCGCAGCCGTGGATTAACCAAAGAAGATGGAAAGCCTTGGCTAAATGTTTCTGCAGGTATGGGTTATAGCCCTTTTGCACCTATGAGAGTTTTTTGTCCAAGCGAAGTTTCGCTAGTAACTCTTAGAACTCTTTAGCTACTAGCTCAGCAATCTGCGCAGTATTTAACGCTGCACCTTTGCGTAGGTTGTCACCGCAAACAAATAGATCAATCGCCTTTGGGTTATCCAGTGATTTACGGACTCGACCCACCCAGGTTGGATCGGTGCCCACAACATCAGCAGGGGTTGGGAATTGATAATTCTCTGGATCATCAACCAGCTTCACACCAGCGGCGTTAGCCAAAATGTTTTGTGCTTCCTCGCGGGAAACCTCAGAATCAAAAACGGCATGCACAGCAAGTGAGTGGGTAGTCAAAACCGGCACTCGCACACAGGTGGCAGAGACCTTTAGATTGGAAAGTCCCAAAATCTTGCGGGACTCATTGCGAACCTTGAGCTCCTCAGATGAGTAGCCATCGTTTTTCAAAGAGCCAGCCCATGGCACAACATTGAGGGCAAGTGGTGCAGGAAACGGACCATTCTCTTTAATAACAGTTCGGATATCACCTGGTTGATCACCGACATTAGTGCCAGCTACCTGATTTATCTGCGCTCGCAAAGTATCAAGTCCTGCCTGACCGGCACCGGAGGCTGCTTGATATGAAGAAACAACTAACTCATTTAGGGAATATTTTTTATGTAACGCGCCCATCGCAACAATCATGGAAAGAGTTGTGCAGTTTGGATTAGAGATAATTCCCTTTGGGCGACGCTTTACATCATCAGGGTTAACCTCTGGCACAACAAGTGGAACCTCTGGATCCATGCGGAATGCGCCGGAGTTGTCTACACAAACCGCGCCACGTGCAGCAGCAATCGGTGCCCACTCTGCAGAAACCTCATCTGGTACATCAAACATGGCAACATCAATGCCATCAAAAGCCTCTGGAGAAAGTGCAACAACGGTCAACTCTTCACCGCGGCACATCAACTTCTTGCCAGCGCTACGGGCTGATGCAATTAAACGGATCTCGCCCCAAACATTTTCTCTTTTAGAAAGAATATCCAGCATTACGGTGCCAACTGCACCGGTAGCGCCAACAACAGCAAGAGATGGTTTTTTACTCATCGTCCACTACCGCCATAAACCACAGCTTCGATTTGATCAGCATCTAAATCAAAGGCGGTATGTGCTGCTTTAACCGCACGTTCTACATCGCTTTCGCGGCAGACAATTGAGATGCGGATTTCAGAGGTAGAGATCATTTCGATATTTACTCCGGCATCAGCCATCGCGGCAAAGAAGGTTGCGGTAACGCCAGGGTGTGAGCGCATACCAGCGCCAATCAATGACAATTTTCCGATTTGATCATCGTATTGAATGGATTGGAATCCGATCTCGCCCTGCAGCTTTTGCACGATACCGGTGGCGCGTGAACCTTCAGCGCGTGGCAAAGTAAAGGAAATATCAGTTAGACCGGTGGCAGCTGCAGAAACATTTTGCACGATCATGTCAATGTTGATGTCATTGTCGGCAATAGCTTGGAAGATGCGAGCGGCAACACCTGCGCGATCGGGCACACCAACGATGGTGATCTTGGCTTCGCTCTTATCATGAGCGATACCCGAGATGATTGCTTGTTCCATGCTTCCTCCTTCAGGTTGGTCTTTTACGACCCAGGTTCCTTCTAAATTTGAAAATGATGATCG
>JAURMX010000001.1 GCA_030830475.1 Candidatus Nanopelagicales bacterium | reverse complement strand
CTTTTAGTTGGATTTCGATTAATCCTTCTATTTCAGGTTTTTGGGCAGCGGTGTTCATTTTGGTGCTTTCCACCACTCCATATGTCTCTTTGGCCGCGCTCTCTGGTTTACGAAGAGTTGACTGGTCACAACATGAAGTTGCAATGACTCTAGGCCTAAATCCATTTAGAACCTTTATAGAGATTACCCTACCTCAGATTCGAAACTCGGTTGCGGCTGGAACTCTACTTGTTGCACTATATGTATTGAGTGACTTTGGAGCTGTTTCACTTTTAGGTGTAGATACATTCACTAGATCCATCTCTAATCTTTATCGTGGCTCATTCGATAGAAGTTCAGCTGCCGTGTTGGCTCTGATCTTAGTTATGCTATCGGCAACTTTGATTGCGATTGAATCAAGAGCGCGCAGCAAAGCAAGACAATCCCGCAACTTTGCTCGACTCTTAAAGCAACCAATTTTAATTAATAGTCGTGGTACAAAGTTAGCCGCACAGATTCTTATAGCTCTTTACTTAGCTTTAGGTTTGATGACCCCTATGGGTTTATTACTTCTCCGCTTCTTTAATTCTGCAGGAACTATCGATTACCCCTCATTGTTTTCTGCATCGATTTCAACTATCGTTGCCGCATCTCTTGGTGCGCTAATTTCAATATCTTTAGCACTGCCTATTGGTTTGCTAGTTCTAACGGGATCCCGACTTGGCAATTTGGCGGATAAAGGAGTGCTTCTAGTTCATGCTTTGCCCGGAATTGTTATGGGTCTGGCACTAGTTGCTTTTGGCTCGGAATTTCCTTGGCTTTATCAAACCCTAGGATTATTAGCTTTTTCTTATGCTCTTTTGTTTATGGCGAAAAGTGTTGGATCTGTTCGCTCTGCCCTAGCTCGAGTCCCACAAAACCTAATTGATATTTCAGCTACCTTAGGAAAGAGTCGAGCCCAAACCTTTCGTGCTGTAATCCTTCCTCTAGCCGCTCCCGGCGTTTTGACTGGAAGTTTGCTGGTTCTCCTGGCAGCGATGAAAGAACTCCCGGCCACTTTGATGCTTAGACCAACAGGCTTTGAAACTTTGGCCACTGAGATGTGGGCCCTAACTGCGATCTCTCGGTTTAGCGAAGCCGCACCCTACGCATTATTCTTGGTTCTTATTGCAGCTATACCAACATTTTTAATTAATCGTCCAGATAGAGGAAGTAACGAAGAGGGAGATATCGCATGACATCCCTAGAAATTCGTGACTTGGGTGTGCAGTTCTCAGGAGTTTCAATTCTGCACAACCTCTCTTTGACAGTTGAATCAGGACAGTTTGCTGCGGTTCTTGGACCGTCTGGTTGTGGCAAGACAACTTTATTGCGAAGTATTGCAGGTCTTATTACACCTGCAGCTGGAACGATTAGATTTGGAAAACAACTAGTGAGTGTTTCTTCACTTGTCTTGCCACCTCACAAAAGAAATATCGGCTATGTTCCCCAAGAAGGTGGACTATTTCCACATTTATCAGTCTTTGAAAATGTTGCCTTCTCTCTAGGCAAACTTGATAAAACAGAGAAAGCTCCAATCGTAGAAGAGATGTTGAATTTAGTTGGCTTGAGTGGATTTGAGCATCGCATGCCCCAACAGTTGAGCGGTGGTCAACAAACCCGCGTAGCATTAGCGAGAGCATTAGCCATGAAGCCAGCGATGGTTTTACTGGATGAGCCTTTTGCAGCATTGGATCAAGCTCTGCAGGCTGAAATCAGTGAAGAGGTTGCGGCACTATTAAAGCGCACCAAGACCACCACCATCATGGTCACACATGATCGTGAGGATGCTTTGGTTTCCGCTGATGTCATCGCATTAATGCGTAAAGGTCAGGTGGTCCAATACGGCTCCCCGGCTGAGGTTTATCGCCAACCAATTTCTGCAGATGTCGCTCTAAGCACTGGAGATGTCGTTACCTTGCCAGCATTCAAAGATGAAGGCGAAGAGGTTACCTCGCCATTGCATATGCACTCCTTTGATTTACAACCTAATGGCGATCTTTTAATCCGCCCCGAGGAGATTAGAATCAGCCTAGAAAAAATGGATAAAGGGGTTCGAGCCGAAATCTCCAAAATCAATTACTACGGCCATGATGCCTTGCTCGAACTCAAACTCCCCGGCAGCCCCATCCCTATCAGAGCCCGGGTTGCTGCACCCTTAGATTTCACGGTGGGCCAAGAAATCTACGCCCATGTAGAGGGCCCGCTGCGCTGGGTGCCAAGAAAGGCTACTCACCAGTAACCTAGCGGCATGAATACTGCCTCTACCTCCACAAATGTTGTTCTTGTCGATGCGGTCCGCTCTCCATTTGGAAAAGCTGGCAGCCTTTACGCAGGTACTCGCGCCGATGACATCGTCGTGCGATGCATCCGCGGTCTACTCGAGAGAAATCCGCAGGTAAAACCATCTGACATCGATGATGTTGCAATCGCTGCGGCAACACAGTTTGGTGATCAGGGAATGAACATTGGCAGAAGCGCATCTTTGCTCGCCGGATTACCAAACACCGTACCTGGTTATTCAATTGATCGTTGGTGTGCTGGTGCAATGACTTCGGTTACAACTTTGGCGGGATCTATCAATATGGGTGCTTATGATCTAGCAATCGCTGGAGGCGTTGAGCATATGGGAAATCATCCGATGGGCGAAGGGATGGATCCAAACCCACGTTACTTAGCAGAAAAACTAGTTGATACCGATGCGTTGTCCATGGGAAATACTGCAGAGAGATTGCATGACAAGTTCCCGCATTTAACAAAGGAACGTGCCGACAAGTACGCACTTAACTCACAATTAAAAACAGCAGCCGCCTACACCGCTGGGAAGATTCAACCAAATCTAATTCCAGTTGCGGTGCGAAATCCTGAGCAGGGTTGGGGGGTTGCCACAGTTGATGAACCACCTCGTCCTGGCACTACGTTGGAAGGATTGGCCGCGCTGAAAACTCCATTCCGTGCCGCCGGACGAGTAACAGCTGGAAATGCTGCTGGATTGAATGATGGAGCGACCGCCGCTTTGCTCGCTAGCGAAGCAAAAGCGAAAGAGTTAGGACTAACTCCAAAAGCCAAATTAGTTACATTTGCCTTTGCCGGTGTTGAGCCGGAAATCATGGGCTATGGTCCGGTTCCCTCAACTTTGAAGGCTTTGGCTAAAGCGGGATTAAAGATTGAAGATATTGGTTTATTTGAGATAAATGAGGCTTTTGCAATCCAGGTACTTTCCTTCCTGGATTACTTTGGTATTTCAGATGATGATCCACGGGTAAATATCTATGGTGGTGCAATTGCCGTTGGGCATCCACTGGCATCCTCAGGCATTCGCTTGATGTTAAACCTCGCCGAAGGGTTTAAAGAGCGTCCTGATGTTAAATACGGAATCACAACAATGTGTATTGGACTTGGCATGGGTGGAACTGTTATCTGGGAAAACCCAAACTACAACGGTAAGGCGGCATAACCATGAGTGAAATGACAACTCCTGCTGGCGCTCCTGAAGAGGTAGTAACAAAAGCATTTGTTCGCGAGATTGATCTTGGTGCTTTCGGTGCCGCGGGAACTCTTTCGTTAATCACAATTGATAACGGTATGGATCACACCCGCCCTAATACCTTAGGTCCAAAATCTCTACAGGAGTTAGATAACGCAATTACAGCGGCGGAAAGCTCTTCATCGGTGGCAATAGCGATTACCGGAAAGCCATTCATTTTTGCCGCAGGTGCTGATCTATCTGCTCTGCCTTTTGTCTCCGATAAGAGCCAGGCGTTAAGCATTGGAAAGTATGGTCATGATGTTTTCAAGAGATTAGGTCGCAGCAAGAAACCTACCTTTGCTTTTATCAATGGTTTGGCCTTGGGTGGCGGTCTTGAAGTTGGTTTACATTGCCATTATCGAACTTTGGCCTCAACCGCTTTCACCGCACTCCCCGAGTGCTTCCTAGGAATCGTTCCTGGTTGGGGCGGAGCAACATTGCTACCCAAATTAATCGGGCCAGAAAAAGCGGTGCAAGTAATAATTCTCAACGCACTAAATAACAACACCATGATGAAAGCTAAGGATGCTTTGGGACTTGGCGTTGTTGATGCGGTATTTGAACCAGCTGATTTCCTTGAGAAATCAGTGGCTTTTGCCGCAGCGATTATTTCGGGTAAGCAGAAGATCGAACGTAAGGATCACTCTGCAGATAACGCAGCCTGGGATGCGGCGATGGCCACAGGCAAAGCTGCGGTTGCTAAGAAGTACGGTGGCGCAGAGATTGCCGCTCCATTACGAGCCCTTGAGTTAATCTCAGCTGCTCGTATCAATACTTTGGATCAAGGTTTTGATGCCGAGGATGAAATCCTGGCCAATCTAGTTATGGGCAATCCACTCCGCGCCTCGCTATATGCCTTTAATTTAATTCAGAAGAAGCGAAAGAAAGTTGAAGGTGCGCCAAAGCCCGCCCTAGCCCGCAAAGTGACAAAGGTCGGTGTCGTTGGTGCTGGATTGATGGCCTCTCAATTGGCATTGTTGCTGGTGAGAAATCTAAAAGTTCCAGTAGTTATGACAGATCTGGATCAAGCCCGAGTAGATAAGGGCGTGGAGTGGGTCCGTGCTGAAATCACAAAGTTAGTTGAAAAGAAGAGGTTGAGCGAGGAAGCAGGACGCCGTCTCTCACTACTAGTTTCTGGTTCTGTAGATCAAAAGGTTTTTGCTTCGGCAGATTTCATTATCGAAGCGGTATTTGAAGAACTGGCTATCAAGCAAAAACTCTTCAAAGATTTAGAAGCAATCATTTCGCCAGAGTGCGTTTTGGCAACAAATACCTCATCACTTTCAGTAGAGAAGATGGGTGAAGGTTTGTCCCACCCAGAGCGGGTAGTTGGTTTCCACTTCTTCAACCCAGTAGCCGTTATGCCTTTGCTTGAAGTAGCTCGTACCTCAAAGACAGATGATGCCACTACTGCTACCGCGATCAATGTTGGTAAAGAGTTAAAGAAGACGATGATTATCTGCAAAGATGCTCCGGGCTTTGTAGTTAATCGCCTGCTAACTCGATTCATGGGTGAGGTCACCGATGCGGTTGACGAGGGAACCCCAGCCGATGTTGCAGACAATGCTTTGCGACCACTTGGCTTTCCTATGTCACCATTTGAACTCTTTGGTTTAGTTGGACCAGGGGTTGCGCTACATGTTTCAAAGACTCTGCACAACAACTTAGGTCCTCGCTATCGCATCTCCCCTACTGTTCAACGTTTAGTTGATAACGGAGTAAAGAGCTTCTACATAAAAGATGAGTCTGGAAAGCTGGCGCCAAATCCAGAGGCTTTGGCTTTGGTCGAAAAGGGCAGCAATGCTTCAAGCTCTGAAGAGGTTCGCATGCGCGCACTAAAGGCATTGGCGGAAGAGGCTCGCATGATGCTGGATGAGGGTGTGGTTTCTACACCAGCTGAGATTGATTTATGCATGTTGCTGGGAGCGGGATGGCCCATGCACCTAGGCGGAATTCTTCCTTATCTAGACAGAGAAGGAATTAGTGAAGCGGTTTGCGGTCAACGGTTTCATCCGCATGGAGTTGCATCTCTTCCTGCCTAATTGAAGCCCAGCCAACTAATTGGCGTGCCACATTTTGGGCAGTGATTCCGAGATCCTCCAGGATTTCATTGCGCTTTGAGTGTTCAATGAACTCTAGTGGAACTCCGATGGAGTGAATCGGGGTTGTAACCGCATTCTCGCGGAAAATCTCTGAGAGTGTGCTAGCGATTCCTCCATGCTTAATTCCATCTTCTAACACAACAACTCTGGTGTATCTGCGCGCCATAGAAATCAACGCTCCCGCCGGTAACGGTTTGACCCATCGGGGATCGATAACGGTAACGCCGACGCCTTCCCTATAGGCCTGAGCCGCGGCTTCAACTGCGATCGTGGCCATCGCACCAATGCTTACCAACAAAACATCAGCACTTTCGCCGCGGTACAAAATATCCAATCCTTCTCTTCTCTCAAAGGCAGGCAGATCCTTTGCTACTGCACCTTTTGGAAAGCGAATAATTGATGGTGCATCGTTGATCTCTAGACACTCTCCCAATAACTCATTTAGAAGTTTTCCATCTCGAGGTGCAGCCACATGCGCAGTCGGGACTATTCCAGTTAAAGCGAGATCCCAAATGCCGTGATGCGAAGGGCCATCATCACCAGTGATACCTGCGCGATCCAAAACAAAGGTAACTCCAGCTTTATGCAGAGCCACATCCAACAAAAGTTGATCAATAGCCCGATTTAAAAAGGTAGAGTAAACCGCAACCACGGGGTGTAGTCCGGTGTAGGCCATTCCCGCAGCAGATGTGGTTGCATGTTGTTCGGCAATTCCAACATCAAAGGTCCGCTCTGGAAACTCTTTCTGGAACTTATCCAAACCGGTCGGCCCCAACATCGCTGCGGTAATTGCAACTAAATCAGAGCGCTTTCTTCCATACTCAACCAAAGAGTTGGCAAAAACACCGGTCCAAGACTGACCTGATTTGTTGAGTGGCTCTCCCGTTTCTGGATCCACAATGCCAACAGCATGGAACTTCTCAGCCTCATCCTGTATGGCCGGAGCATGGCCCCTACCCTTTTCCGTAATAGCGTGAACTAAAACCGGGCCGGCAAACTTCTTGGCTTGCTGCAAAGCTTTCTCTAAAGCAGTTATGTCATGCCCATCAACTGGGCCGATGTACTTCAAACCTAGATCTTCAAACATACCTTGAGGAGCGACGATGTCCTTTATGCCCTTCTTCATTCCATGCAAAGTTTCATAAATCGGATGACCGACTACTGGGGTGCGCTCTAAAACCCCTTTGCCCCACTCCAAAAACTTCTCGTATCCCTTTGTTGCCCGCAAAGTTGAAAGATATGTAGCCACACCACCAATAGTCGGTGAGTAAGAGCGCTCATTGTCATTAACCACAATTACCAAACGCAGATCCTCGGAAGCAGCAATATTGTTTAATGCTTCCCAAGCCATGCCGCCAGTTAAAGAGCCATCGCCAACTACCGCTACCACGGTGCGCTCACTCTCTCCTTTGATCATGAAACCACGAGCAATTCCATCTGCCCAGGAGAGCGCGGTTGAGGCGTGTGAGTTTTCAATAACATCATGTTCGCTCTCTGAGCGATTTGGGTAGCCAGCTAATCCGCCACGTTGTCTTAACTTCTCAAAGCCAGCAGCTCTACCGGTCAGAATTTTGTGCACATAAGTCTGATGTCCAGTATCAAAAACCATTACATCTCGTGGTGATTCAAAAACCCTATGCAAGGCAATGGTTAATTCAACGATTCCTAAATTGGGGCCGAGATGCCCGCCAGATTTCGAAACCTTTTCAATGAGAAAAGTACGGATCTCTGCAGCTAACTCATTTAGCTCATTGACCTCAAAACGCGCCAAATCGCCAGGAGATTTAATCCGGGGCAGAAACCTCATGTTGTAATGGTAACGAGATTTAGGATAAGAGCGAGCGGAGCACGTACTGCATGATTCCACCGTGGCGGTAGTAATCCGCCTCACCTGGGGTATCGATGCGTACCTTTGCGGTAAAACTCTTATCGTCTGCGCTCACCTTTACCGTGCTCGGAATAGAGCCATCATTAAGTGCGGTCACTCCCTCAATTGAGAAAACCTCTTCTCCAGTTAAGCCTAGGCTCTCTGCAGTTTCTCCATCCATAAACTGAAGTGGAAGAACTCCCATTCCAATCAAGTTAGAGCGATGAATACGTTCAAATGATTCAGCGATTACAGCTTTAACTCCTAGCAAAGCGGTTCCTTTTGCCGCCCAATCCCTGGAAGATCCCGAGCCATACTCTTTGCCAGCCAAGATAACTAGAGGCACTCCTGCAGATTGATAAGCCATGGATGCGTCGTAGATTGTGGTCTGCTCGCCACCTGCCAAGAAGTTTCTGGTGTATCCACCTTCCACGCCATTGAGCAACAGATTCTTCAATCGAATATTTGCAAAGGTGCCGCGAATCATTACTTCGTGATTACCGCGTCGCGATCCATAGGAGTTGAAATCCGCTTTAGCAACACCATGTTCAGCTAAATATTTACCGGCCGGAGAATCAACCTTTATTGAGCCAGCTGGGGAAATGTGGTCAGTTGTAACTGAATCACCTAACTTCGCCAGTACCCGAGCGGCTTTGATATCAGTGACCGGCTTGGGCTGACGCGGCATTCCTTCAAAGTATGGCGGTTTGCGTACATATGTTGAGTTGGAATCCCACTCGAAGACCTTTCCGGTGGGTGTATCCAAAGAGGTCCAATGCTCGTCTCCGGCAAATACGCTGGAGTAATCCTTTTTAAACATCTCCGAGGAAACCACTTCATCGATGACTGTTTGGATTTCAGCGGTTGACGGCCAGATATCCTTTAGAAATACATCATTACCAGTGGAATCTTTCCCAAGTGGATCTCTATCAAAATCATGATCCATACTTCCAGCAATTGAATAGGCGACTACTAGCGGCGGTGAAGCCAGGTAATTCATCTTTACATCAGGACTGATACGACCTTCAAAATTTCTATTGCCTGAAAGAACCGCAGCAACTGCGAGATCATTTTCATTTACCGCTTTGCTTATTTCGACTGGAAGTGGTCCAGAGTTTCCAATACAGGTTACGCAACCATAGCCAACCAGGTTAAAGCCCAACTTCTCAAGATAGGGAGTTAGTCCAGCTTTTTCATAATAATTAGTTACCACCTTTGAGCCTGGAGCCAAAGTAGTTTTTACCCAAGGCTTACTGACTAATCCTTTTTCTACCGCCTTTTTGGCTAGCAAGCCCGCGCCAATCATTACGCTGGGATTAGAGGTATTGGTACAAGAAGTAATTGAAGCAATTACAACAGAGCCATTTGTTACCGCCCCAGATTTTGAATTAACGGTAACTGGAACTGGTTGCTTAGCTGATTTCTCAGAAAGATAAGTTGAAACCGCTTTTGCAAAAGCGCTCTTCGCATCGCTTAAAGAGACTCTATCCTGTGGTCGCTTTGGACCTGCGATCGATGGAACTATCTGCGCTAGATCAAGCTCGAGATGCTCTGAATATCTTGGTGTGGCCTTTGGATCGTGCCAAATACCTTGTCGTTTCGCATACTTTTCAACCAGCTCTAATTGCTCTGGTGATCGACCTGTTAGCTGTAGATACTTAATAGTTTCTTCATCAATTGGAAAGATAGCGACGGTTGAACCATATTCCGGGGACATATTTCCGATTGTCGCTCGGTTTGCCATTGGTAGAGCGCTTACACCAGGCCCATAGAACTCGACAAACTTTCCTACTACTCCATGTTTGCGCAACATCTCAGTGATTGTTAAAACTAAATCTGTTGCGGTAGTTCCAACTGGAAGTGATCCACTTAATTTGAATCCAACTACACGTGGAATCAACATGGATACTGGCTGACCTAAAAGAGCAGCCTCTGCTTCAATTCCTCCTACGCCCCAACCCAAAACACCAAGTCCATTAACCATTGTTGTGTGTGAGTCGGTACCCACAACGGTATCCGGATAAGCCCGCTCAACTCCCCCAACATTTCTTGTCATAACGACGCGGGCGAGGTACTCGATATTTACCTGGTGAACAATGCCGGTTCCGGGTGGAACCACCTTGAACTCATCAAATGCGCTTTGACCCCAGCGCAGGAATCGATATCGCTCCGTGTTTCTTTCATATTCGATTTCTACATTTTGAGCAAAGGCGTCTTGAGTTCCGTACTTATCTGCAATAACCGAGTGATCAATAACTAGCTCTGCTGGTGCAAGTGGATTAACTCGAGCGGGATCTCCACCTAGTTCAGCAATCGCTTCACGCATTGTTGCTAGATCTACAACGCAAGGCACGCCGGTGAAATCCTGCATGATCACGCGCGCTGGAGTGAATTGAATTTCAGTATCAGGTTGTGAATCAGGGTTCCAAGATGCCAAAGCTTCGATCTGCTTGGCTGTTATGTTGGCTCCATCCTCTGTGCGAAGCAGATTTTCCAGCAGGATCTTCAGCGAGAATGGCAGATCAGCTGCGGCTGGAAGTTTGGTGATATCAAAAATCTGATAACTCTTACCGGCAACTTCAAGGGTGCTCTGTGCATCAAAGGAGTTTTTGCTCATGGCCGAATACTAACTGGCCATGATTTCTTGCTTAAGTTCTAAATGGAGTTCTAATTGGCGAGCCCACTCTAGGCTGGCATGAAACGCGCCACACACTCCATGTGAGCTGTCATCGGGAAGAGGTCAAAGGCCCTTAACGCCTTTAATTCGAAACCGGCATCCCGAAGATAAGAGGTATCTCGGGCCAAGGCAGCTGGATCGCATGCAACGTAAACAATATTCCGAGGTTTCAGTTTTGCCATAGCAGTAATTACAGCAGCACCAGCGCCAGCCCTGGGCGGATCTAGAACTACAACATTGGCGGCGCGATAATCCTTAAGTGCTCTCTCTACCCGGGCCCGCACAATCTCAACATTTTCCAGGGTCGCAAAGCTTCTTCGCGCATCAATGATGGCGTTTTCATCAGATTCGATCAAGGTAACTCTTCCACCTGGACCTACTTCATTGATTAGTGATCCGGTAAACAGACCGGCACCGCCGTACAAGTCAAAAAGGTGATCGCCTAACTTCAACTCTGCATAATTTTTGACCGCATCAGTCAAAATCTTCGGAGCGCTAACATGGCTTTGCCAGAAAGTAATTGGATTTAATGAAAACTCAAAACCTGATGAGTTCTCCTTTATAAGCGATAGATTCTCTCTGCCTTCTACAACTATCTCTCTATCGCCAGCCGAAGAGATGACCACATCAACTTTCTTCCCTACTGGAAGGCGCCGGTTATTTATCTCAGTGATATCGATATTCGAATGCGCAATGTTGCAATTATCGATTTCAACCAATTCGTTGCTTCGAGCTGCATGTAACGCTAATTTACGGTTTTCCGATACTGTGAACTCCATCCGGCTGCGCCAATTAGTGGTTGGTTCGACCTTCTCAACCTCAATTGAAATATCCAATTTGGCTAAGCGAGCAAACTGCTCGCGAATAATCTCCGCCTTTAGGGTTCTTTGATGATCTAGTTCGATATGTTGGAAGTCGCATCCGCCGCAACCAGCAGGATGTGCAAACTTACAATTGGGTTTAATGCGATGAGGGGATGCCTGTATGACCCTTACAGAATTGCCGCGCGCAAAGTTCTTGCTCTTATCGGTTATCTCAACGACAACTTTTTCACCAGGAATTGCATGTCTGACAAAGATTACTTGGCCGTTATATCGAGCCACACAATGACCGCCATGAGCTATTGAGTTAACTTCGACCTCAACTTGGTCGCCAACTTCCACAGCTTCTCCCTCGCAATTAACCGCGACAAATGGCGCAGATTTCCAGGTAACTAGCCTAAAGGTGTAGATTCTCCTTTTGTGCATATCGTCATCATGGGATGCGGACGAGTCGGCTCTACCTTGGCTAAAGATTTTCAAGCACTCGGACACTCAGTTGCGGTAATCGATCAAGATCGCGAAGCTTTCCGAAGACTGGGCGCGGATTTCAATGGACTTACCGTTGCTGGGGTCGGATTTGATAGAGATACATTGCTAGAAGCTGGTATTGAAAGAGCTGATGCATTTGCCGCAGTTTCAAATGGTGATAACTCAAATATTCTTGCGGCTCGCGTCGCACGGGAAAACTACGGTGTCGCCAGTGTGGTAGCGCGTATTTACGATCCGGCTCGCGCCGAGATTTATCAACGTCTTGGAATTCCTACAGTAGCTACCGTTCTATGGACCACTGATCAGATTATGCGACGTATTTTGCCGCAGGGTTCACGTTCGGAATGGCAGGATGCATCAGGAAAGGTGCAACTAGCCGAAATGCCATTGCATAGAGAGTGGTTTGGCAAGCCAGCATCTTTAATCGAGCAACACACCTCTTGTCGCGTAGCCTTCATTACCAGATTGGGCGAAGGCATAATTCCAAATGAACATACCGTTTTGCAGGAAGGCGATGTTGTCCATGTAATGGTTGAGGACACAAACCTCTTAGCTACTGAAAAATCTCTAAGCCAAACCCCTGGTGGTGAGTAATGAGAATCGCTATAGCCGGAGCCGGCAACGCGGGGCGTGCTATCGCCCGGGAACTTATTTCTAATGGCCATCAAGTTTTGCTAATTGATAAAAATCCTAAATCTCTTAAGATGGAAAGTGTTCCCTCCGCTGAATGGTTATTGGCTGATGCCTGCGAGATAAGCTCTCTTGATAAGGCAAAACTTGATACCTGTCAGGTTATGGTGGCCGCAACTGGCGATGACAAGGTAAACCTTGTGGCATCACTGTTAGCAAAAACTGAATATGGTGTTCCCAGAGTTGTTGCACGGGTAAATCATCCGAAAAATGAGTGGATGTTTGATAGTTCATGGGGTGTAGATGTTGCGGTATCAACCCCGCGCATCATCGCCGCCCTGGTTGAGGAAGCGGTATCGGTTGGCGATGTAGTTCGACTCTTCTCATTGAAGGCCGGAGAGGCAAACCTGGTTGAACTAACCCTGCCTGATGACTCTTCATGTCTTGGAAAGAGTGTGGAAGAGATCGAACTCCCCGAAGATGCTTCTTTAGCTGCAATCATCCGTGATGGTCATGTAATCGCACCATCTGCCCATGATGTTTTTTCTGCCGGGGATGAATTGATATTTGTCGCCTCAGCAGTTGCTGAGGAACAATTAAAAGGATGTTTCGTACTTAAGGGTTAATCTTTAGATCTTCCTGCAGTTTGGGTCCACTCTTGATAACCAGCCAAGTTGCCCATGCGGTCACGATAAATAATGGATATCCCATAATTAAACGAGCGGTGCCTAGTGCATTTACATTCTCGGCAAGATAGAGGGGGTATTGCACTAACAATCGGATGGCAAACATTGCTACCCAAAGCCAGGTCGCTTTGGTGTAAACCTTTGTGCGGGCCGGATCTTTACGCCAGCGAAAGTTCTCTTCTAGTAACGGTCCAACAATCAAACCGATTACTGGCCATCTCACCAATATGGAGATTAGGTAAGCAACCCCATAAATGGCATTGGTCCATAATCCAGGAAGATAAAAATCCTCTGCATTTCCAGAACGGTTAGCCAGCCAGGCACATACCGCTACCCCAATGACACCTGAGATGGCATGCTGAATGGTTTCGCGTTTTACCAATCGAATCAAGGTCAAAAGCAATGAAAGAGCAAGAGCAGCATATGAAGATTGTGTTACCTCATTAGTGAAATTAAAGGCAACCAAGAAGACTAGAGCTGGTAAGCCAGAATCAATTAAACCTTTTTTACCTCCGAGAGCGTTAACAATCTTGGCTTTGTCAGCCTCATGATCATGGGATTGAGTCATGACTTCCCCGTTGATCCAAAACCACCACTACCTCGATTAGAACCTGGCAACTCAGCAACCTCAACAAACTCCACTCTCTCTACTCTTTGAAAAACTAATTGTGCGATGCGATCTCCGCGTTTGATTACAAAACTCTCATTTTTGTCATGGTTTATCAATATCATCTGCAACTCACCACGGTAACCAGCATCTATGGTTCCTGGCGCATTAACAATTCCAACACCGTATTTGATAGCTAACCCTGATCTGGGGTGGGCAAATGCGGCGTAACCTTCGGGTAACGCGATTGCAATTCCAGTCGGAATTAAGCTCCTCTCCCCTGGCTTAATCTCACAATCAATACGTGAATAGACATCAGCTCCAGCATCACCCGGTTTTGCATAAGAGGGAATAGGCAGATCTGGATCTAGTTTTGTAATTAACACCTTCATGGATTTATCTCAAACTCATTATCAATGGATAAATCGGTTCTTCCGGTGAGAATCTCTCTAAATCCCTCGGGGGCATTATTAATAAAATGCTCCATTGGTACGACAATAAAAATAGCTGCAGCTTCAACCGCTACCGCTCCTTCATTAGAGCCCAAACGACCTTCAGCTTTACAGAAGATTTTTCTACCTTCTTGTCCAACTATCTCAGCGTTTATGAAAAGAGTTGTTCCAACAGGTACGGGAGCCACAAACAGGGTTTCAAGTTTTCCGGTAACAGCCGGTTGTCTAACTAACCACATCAACTTTCCTAGCGCTTCATCAAAGGCGCAGGAAAGCAATCCACCATGAGCTAAACCAGGAGCACCTTGATGCAGTTCAGTAACGGTGAACTTTGCATTTATTGTCATGCCTTCACCTGAGTAAGCGATGAGATGTAAGCCTGCGGGATGGGAAGCTCCGCATCCGTAGCAATCCTGATTATGGGAACCAAGTAATGAACCAGGCGCAGGGGCTTGAGGATGTCTTTCGGGAACTTTTGCGCCAGCAGGAGGATTGATACTCAGGCCACGAGACATAGGGGCAAGGTTACCCTGTTGGTGCCGTGCAATTGACTACCGCCAAGGATTTAGCCAAGTACTCTCTTGCCGTGAAAGAGACACTTAAATGGCCATTATGGATTTGGTTCCTTATTCTCTCTCTCGATATTTCAATTGCACTTGCGGTGTGGGCCGCACTGGGAGAGATTGCGGTATGGATTGCGCTAATACTTACACTAGCTCTAACAGGATTCTTTTATCAGTTTACAAAGCTCAGAATTGAATTTGTTAATGAGAAGCTCAAGGTTGGTAGAGCTCAGATCGAGAAAAAATATCTCGCTGGCGTTGAGCCATTAAACGAGGAACAGATGCGACATTTGCGCGGACCGGGCATTAATCCAGCCGCATTCCTAGCGCTACGTTTTTGGGTTAAAGGCGGCATCAAAATAACCCTGAATGATCAGAGGGATCCAACCCCTTATTGGTTGGTAAGCACCAAGAATCCAGAAAAATTAAAGACAGCGATTGAGGATTAAATACAATCTTTGCAAATAGCTTTGGCGCCCTCGCCCTTAGCTAACTGAGTTATGTGGTGCACCAAGAAGCAGCGAGAACAAGTAAATTCATTCTCTTGTTTTGGAACAACGCGAACCGCTAACTCTTCTCCAGAGAGATCCGCTCCTGGAAGCTCGACGTTCTCTGCTTCCTCTTCATCGAGATCAACCTGTCCTGATTGCGCCTCTGCTCTTCGAGCTTTTAGCTCTTCAAGGGATTCTTCATGTAACTCTTCATCAGTTTTTCGGGGCGTGTCGTAATCCGTTGCCATTGATCTCTCACCACCATTCCTAAGTTCGACCAGCTGTCAAAGGGATGACCGCTAGATGTGCACGGGCGGATAATGCCCAAAACCCACGCTCGTGTCCTGGCCAACACTCGGCGTGTCGCGATTATTCCCGCATGAAACCCTTAACTTCCTGGAAAAACTCAGTTATTCGCTTAGTTCGCCTCTTGAACGTGATTTTGATTGAACTATGCGCCACTTTGAAATCTCTCCATGATTACCAGATAACAAGATTTCAGGCACAGAATGCCCCCGCCAGAGTGCTGGCTTTGTGTAATTGGGATACTCAACACTTCCGAGCTCATTATGTGACTCTTCTGCAAGTGATTCGGGGTTACCGATAACTCCAGGAATTAATCGGGTTACCGCTTCGATAATTACCATCGCAGCAACCTCTCCTCCGTTTAATACATAATCCCCAATTGAAATCTCATGAACTCTTACTTTCTTTACACCATGGTAATAATCAGCGACCCGTGCATCGATTCCCTCATAACGACCACACGCGAAAAGCAAGTGTTCAGATTGCGAAAACTCCTCAGCAACTCGTTGACTAAATTGTTTTCCGGCAGGTGTAAGAATCACCAAATCTATTACCTGATCAGATTGTTCAATTACCGCATCGATCGCCTCACCCCAAGGCTCCGGTTTCATAACCATTCCCGCGCCACCGCCGTAAGGAGTGTCATCTACTGTGTGATGGTTGTCGTAGGTGTAATCCCGCAGATTTACAGTTTTAAAATCAATGATCTTCTGTTCTCTTGCCTTTCCGATCAGGGATAGCTCTAAAGGCGCAAAATACTCTGGAAAGATTGAGATGGCGGTAATTTTCATAGCAGACCCGCAAAATTAATGATGGTTAATCGCTTTGCGTCAATATCTACTTCTGGAACATAAGCTTTAACGAAAGGCACCAGTACTTCTTTACCTCCATGTTCGACAACTAGAGTGTCTTGCGCTGGTAGCTGAAGAACATCAACCACCTTGCCCCACTCTCTTCCAGATTCATCAATCACTATGCATTCGAGTATTTGAGAGATATGGAAATCATCTTCGGAGATATTTGATTCTTTTGGATCAACATCCGACATCAACAAGACATTGCGCAATTTTTCTACCGCAGTGCGATCTGCTACGCCTTCAAAAGCCAATAAAAGAGTCCCGTTGTGAACTTTTGCCTCTCGAATTATTAAAGGACCCTTTTCCTTTGGATCGGTCTGCAACTTTGCACCGACAAAAAAACGGGCCTCGGGATTATCAGTTCGGATTTCAATCGTAGCTTCGCCGCGCACTCCATGTGCGCGGCCGATACGTCCTACGACTAGTAACAAAAGAAAAAAGCGCTGTTAACGCGCTTCATCCGCCTCAATTAAATCAACCCGAACACTGCGTCCGGCTAATGCTGAGACAACGGTGCGCAACGCTTTAGCGGTGCGACCATTTCTACCAATCACCTTGCCAATATCCTCTGGATGAACCCGCACCTCAAGAGTTGTGCCACGTCTTCCCTCTTTTTCAGAGATGGCTACCTCTTCAGGGTTATCAACGATTCCCTTAACGAGATGCTCTAAAGCTTCGTCGATCATCACAGTTGATTACTCTGCAGCTGTTTCTGCTGGAGCTTCAGCCTCTGCCGCTGGCGCAGCTTCAACTGGTGTCTCAGCAACAACTTCTTCGGTGGAAACAGCTTCTGCAGGTGCAGTCTCTGCAACTGCGCTCTCTTCTACTGGCGCTGACTTAGCAGCTAATTTTTCTGCAGCACGTTTCTTCATGGTGGTTGCACCATCTTTTGGCTCATTCATCGCTGCTTTTACAGCTGCTTCATAAGCGGCACGCTTATCAGCACGAGCTGGAAGGGACTTCAGTGTTCCCTCTGCTCCTGCGATTCCTTTGAACTTCTGCCAATCACCGGTTACCTTCAAAATCGCCTCTACAGCTTCGGTTGGCTGCGCACCACTCTTCAACCAGTGTTGTGCACGCTCTGAGTTAACTTGAATCAAAGATGGCTCAGAGGCTGGTGAGTAACGACCAATCTCTTCAATCTTTAGACCATTGCGTGCTTTGCGGGAATCAGCGACAACAATGCGGTAGTGCGGGGTACGGATCTTTCCAAGACGTACCAATCTAATCTTTACGGCCACGAAGGCTTTCTCCTTGCATAATCGTTCGAATGATGCAATCTAACCCGAGTGGGATGCCAGGTGAATTTCCATCAATTCTGGTTAATGGTTGCCGGTCAAGAGGTAGAGGGCTCTTGAACAGGAGGCCAATATTGCCATGCCGACTCAGATATGCCCAATTCAGCTTCAGCGCCCCTCTTGAGCTGCTCGCTTTGCTGGATTTCCCGAACGAGATTTTTTCTTGGGGTTTTGGGGTTTTCCACCACCAACTCCTGAAGGCACTCCAGCCGGCAAGGCCATGCCTTGCGGCAAAGCCATCCCCTTTGGCATACCACCACCAGAGCGCATCTGTTTCATCATCTTTTGAGCGGCGGCAAAACGATCGACCAAGGAGTTAACTTCAGTAACAGTTCTGCCACTGCCCTTCGCAATTCGAGCGCGCCTTGAACCATTTAAAAGTTTCGGATTTTGTCGCTCTTGCGGTGTCATAGATTGCACAATTGCTTGAGTACGCACTAACTCCTTGTCATCAAGAGAATCAATCTGTTTTTTCATCGCAGCATTGTTTGCTCCGGGCAACATTCCCAATAACTTTGTCACCGAGCCCATTTTTTTCATGGCCTGAAGTTGTTCAAGAAAATCTTCGAAGGTGAAATCCTCTCCTGATACAAACTTCTCCTCGAGCCTTTTCGCACTTTCCCCATCGATGGCTTTTTTAGCTTGCTCAGCCAAGGTTTGGATATCGCCCATGCCCAAAATTCTTGAGGCCATACGATCTGGGTAGAAGTAATCAAAATCAGAGAGCTTTTCTCCATTAGATACAAAGAGAATTGGTTTGCCGGACAACTCTGCGATAGATAACGCCGCACCTCCTTTTGCATCTCCATCTAGCTTGGTAAGAACAACGGCGTCAAAACCAACCCCTGATTCAAATGCCTGAGCGGTACGTACCGCATCTTGACCAATCATTGCGTCGACAACAAATAAAGTTTCATCTGGATTTACCGCAGCTTTAATGTCACGAGCTTGTGCCATCAACTCTTCATCAACGCCAAGTCGTCCAGCGGTATCAATGATTACTACGTTGTAAAGTTTTTCCTTTGCAAAGGTAATGGCATCTCGCGAAACCTTTACTGGATCTCCAAAACCATTTCCAGGCTCAGGTGCGAAAACTGGAATTTTTAGGGCTTCAGCCAAAACTGAAAGTTGGGTTACCGCGTTTGGTCTCTGTAAATCAGCAGCGACAAGTAAGGGTGTATTTCCATCTTGTTTCAAGAAACTTGCTAACTTGCCGGCAAGGGTAGTCTTTCCCGAACCCTGCAAACCCGCAAGCATGATTACCGTAGGTGGATTCTTTGCAAATCTTATACGCCGGGCTGCTCCACCTAAGATCTCAATTAACTCCGCGTTAATTATGGAGTAGATCTCTTGGGATTGATTTGTTGACTTTCTTAACTCTGGAAGTGCGGTGAGGGATTTTTCTGTAACCCGCTTTACGAAGTTTTCAACCACGGAGAGCGCCACATCGGCCTCTAGCAGAGCGTTTTGGAGCTCCTGAGCGGCGTCATCAATATCTGATTCGGTAATTCGGCCTTTGTTACGCAAAGCACCAAATACTTCGGAGAACTTGTTGCTAAGCATTTCAAACATGGCCGCAAGCCTACTAAAGCGGTGTGCTTAAGAAAAATGGGCGCAGAAACCTGGCTCTGCGCCCATTTTTCAGATAACTAATTGAAATCAAATAGCGGTCTCACCTTTTTCGCCAGTTCGAACGCGAACCACATTTTCAACGGTTGTTGTCCAAACCTTTCCATCGCCAATTGATCCAGTCGAAGCGGTCTTAACAATCACATCAATAAGAGCATCAACCTCTTTATCCTCTGCGAGGATTTCAAGTCGCACTTTTTGTATTAGATCTATTGGATACTCCGCTCCACGGTAGACCTCAACATGACCACCTTGACGTCCTACGCCTGAAACTTCAGAGACGGTCATGCCCTTTACACCCGCATCGCGTAAAGCGGTCTTAACTTCATCAAACTTTCCTGGCTTAATTATCGCAGTAATGAGTTTCATGATTAACGGCCTCCCTTAAGAATTCCACCTATTTCATAGGCGCTTTCAGCATGTTCGGTTTGATCCACACCAATGAGCTCCTTTTCACTTTGTACGCGGAATCCAATGGTTTTTTCAATTAAGTAGCCAATAATCAAAGTTGCGACAAATGAGTAGGCAAATACCAGTCCCACACCAAGCGCTTGCTTTGAAAGGAGATCAGTTCCGCCACCGTAGAAGATTCCATCTAGACCAGCAGAGTTCACTGCACTGGAACCAAAGAAGCCAATCGCTAAACTGCCAATGATTCCGCCAACAAGGTGGACACCGACCACATCAAGTGCATCGTCATAACCGAGTTTGTACTTCAAACCAACAGCAAGCGCGCAAATCACGCCGGCGATAAATCCGATGACAACCGCGGCCCAAGGTGCAACAAATGCGCAAGCCGGTGTAATTGCAACTAATCCAGCAACCGCTCCTGATGCAGCACCTAGAGTTGTTGGGTGTCCATCTCGAATTTTTTCCATAAGTATCCAGCCCAGCAACGCGCCTGCGGTTGCTACCTGAGTATTGATAAAGGCCAAACCAGCTATGTTGTTTGCACCAAGTGCCGAGCCGGCATTAAAGCCAAACCAGCCAAACCACAGTAAACCTGCACCCAGCAGTACAAGTGGTAATGAGTGCGGACGCATTGGACTCTTTTGCCATCCAATTCGGCGCCCTAGGACAATGGCCAAGGCGAGCGCTGCAGCACCAGCATTAATGTGCACAGCTGTTCCTCCGGCAAAATCCTGCACGCCGCGCGAAGCTAAGAAGCCAGCTCCAGTAACTGTTTCACCTTCTTTATTTCCGAAACCAAATACCCAGTGTGCGACTGGGAAGTAAACGACGGTAACCCAAATTGCCACAAAGACAATCCAAGATATGAATTTTGTTCGATCTGCAATCGCTCCAGAGATTAGAGCTGGGGTAATCACCGCAAACATCAATTGGAAAGCGGCAAATACCAACAACGGAATTGGATATACACCGCCATTATTGGTCAACTCATTTACAACATCACCTAATCCCGAGAGAGAAAATGAGCCATACCATTGTGAATTTGCTTCATAACCGAACGCTAATTTAAATCCATAAATAACCCACAAAACGCTAACAACTCCGATGGTAACCATCGACATCATCATCATATTTAGGGCGCTCTTGGCTCTAACCATGCCACCGTAGAAAAATGCCAATCCCGGTGTCATTAAGAGGACAAGAGCAGAGCTAGCCAAAACCCAGGCGGTATCGCCGGCACTAACTACTACTTGATCCATTTCAATCTCCCAATACCAAATTGTCGGTAGTTCTCTCCATTGAGAATGGGAGGAGGGTGCCCCTTACGTGTTACGAATCGGGCCCCACATAGATTTCAATTTGGTGACAGTTATGCCGGGCTTGTTACAGAAGTGTAAAAAATCAGCTGAGTAGCTCTGCGATGTAGGAATCGGGGTCAAAAGCCTTCAGATCCCCTACCCCTTCCCCAACCCCGACATACTTCAGCGGCAGGGCCAACACCCGCTCAGTTGCTAAAGCAATTCCACCCTTTGTCGATCCATCCACCTTGGTGACGATCATGCCCGTGAGCGCAACACTCTCGGAGAAGACCCGAGCTTGGGCTATTCCATTTTGTCCGGTTGTTCCATCTAAAACAAATAAAACCTCATTTACCGGCGTAACTTTCTCTATTACTCGCCGAACCTTTCCTAGTTCATCCATCAAATTGCTCTTGGTATGCAATCTGCCAGCAGTATCGATGAGTAAAACATCGTAACCTTCATTTTTGGCCTTGGTAGCGCCATCAAAACAAACTGCAGCTGGGTCTGAGTTCTCCGCTCCTCGTACAACATCCACCCCAATACGCTGGCCCCAAGTTATCAATTGATCTACCGCTGCTGCTCGAAAGGTGTCAGCAGCTACTAAAAGTACTTTATATCCAGAGGTATTTAACAGATTGGCAAGTTTTGCAGTGCTTGTAGTCTTCCCAGTTCCATTTACGCCTACAACCAATACTGTTGTTAATCCATCTTTTTGTAGGTTAAGCATTCTAGATTCAGAGCTCAAAAAAGATTTAATACGCTCTGCAATTGCAGCCTCTAGATTTTCTGACTTCTCCTTCTTTACTAAATCCACAATCTCTTCTGCAACTGAAGCACCCAAATCTGATTCAATGAGGATTTTGCGAAACTCTTCAATGTCCTCAACAGAGGCGCGGTTACGGGAGAATTTAGAGAGAAAAGAGCCGAACAATCCCATTGTTAGACAGATTCAGTTTCATTCTCACGCAAACGTTGTGAGATTACTTCCGAAACACCATCGCCACGCATAGTTACTCCATACAAGGCATCGCCAATCTCCATCGTGCGCTTCTGGTGGGTAATAATGATGAGCTGAGAATCTTTTCTTAACTCCTCAAGTACGCCCAAAAGACGACCAAGGTTTGCATCATCAAGAGCGGCCTCAACCTCATCCATTACATAAAACGGGCTAGGACGAGCTTTAAAAATAGCAACCAATAAGGCAACCGCGGTCAATGATCGCTCACCACCGGATAGCAGAGAGAGTCTCTTGATTCGCTTTCCAGGCGGCCTAGCCTCAACATCAACACCGGAATTCAATAGATCGCTTGGATCAGTCAGCACTAAACGACCCTCGCCACCTGGGAATAAGCGGGCAAATATCTTTTCAAACTCTCTAGCTGTATCACGATAAGCCTCTTCAAAAATCTCTTGGACTTTGTCATCAACCTCTTTAATGATGTCCAACAAATCTTTCTTAGACTTCTTTAGATCCTCTAGCTGTTCGGCAAGGTACTTCAATCTCTCTTCAAGCGATGAGTACTCTTCCAAAGCCAAAGGATTAATCTTTCCAAGCAGAGCCAAGGAGCGTTCTGCAGTTGCTAAGCGCTTCTCTTGTTGCTCACGAACATAAGGAATGAAATCCCCTTGAATTAGATCTCCCACTTCATCCTCAATAAAGGTTGGGACATCCTTATCTGGGCCGTACTCATTGAATAGAGTCTGGGAGTCAACTCCAAACTCCTCCATCGCTTTGCTTTCCAATTGCTCAATTCTCAAACGCTGCTCAGCACGTGCAATCTCATCTCTGTGCACGCTTGAGGTTAGTTGATCTAGTTCGGTGGTTAACTCACGAACTTGAGCACGGATTGCCAAAATCTCGCCATCACGATTAGAACGTGAAATCTCCAATCTTTCCCGCTCTGAATTAGCCCGAGAGATTGAGTTTTCAATCTGTATTAAGGCTTCGTAGGCTGCATCAGCGATTGCCTGAGCAGTAACCGCCCCTCTAGCGCGGGCTTCACGTCGAGCAATGCTCTTGCTCGCAGCCTCTCTTTCATTACGCGCCGCAAGTTCGAGTGCAGCAGCGCGCTGTGAAATAGCTGCCACCCTCTCCTCGATGGTGCGTAGTCCAAGACGCGCCTCAACCTCCACCGCTCTGGCGGTAGCAACAGAGGCACGTAGATTCTCTAGTTGAGCCAGATCAGGCTCATGCGGTTCTTCGCTCTTGCCAAACTCATTTTGCGCTACCGCTAACTCTTCTTCATCAGCTCGGATAGCCAGCTTGAGCTCATTGATCGAGTTAGCCAGACGCTCTACCTCAGCGGTACTACCTCTAACGCTTTGGCCCGCCGCCCCCAATTGCTCAGCCAAACCTGCCATGGCAGCATCAGATTCATTTAATTTTGCTAGAGCTTGGTCGTAATTTGCTTGATCAGCCCGCACTTTGTTTTCAGCGGTCGATATTTCAAACTTAATTCGATCACATTCATGAGAGTACTTCTGTAGATCTACCTCGCTCTTTTCAATCATCGCGGTAATCTCAATCAAAGAAGATCTGGACGATGATCCGCCGCTCGCGCGACCTCTGCCAACTAGATCTCCATCACGGGTAACTGCGATCAACCCTTTATTGGAGCTGATGATCTCTTGTGCCTGGCTAAGCGAATCAGATGCAACATAGCCCGCCAATAATCTAGGGATTATGTTGTTCAAAGTCGCAGAGCTAACTTTGCTAGCTAGAGATGTGAATCCAGAGTTTGCGTCTAAATCTTGAACTGCATCTCCATCAGTTACAAACAAAATATCAGCATTACCAGCAAATTCAGATTTCAAATAGACAAGAGCTGAGATTGCTTGTGAAGCATCTTGAACTACCAAAGCATTTGCCATGGAGCCGAGTGCGGCAGATACCGCACTCTCCCAACCTGGTTCAACGGTAATTAAGGATGCAACACTGCCACGAATCTCTATTCCGCGGGTATTTGTTAATAATGCACCGCTGCCATCTTTATGTAATGTCGCCTGACGCAGAGCGTCAACCTTTGCTTCAGTTGCACTCTTATCTCGCTCCGCACGTGATAAATCACTTTGCAACTTGTCCAGAACAGATTTTGAACTATTCAAGAGCTGTTTTGCTTTTTCAAACTCTGCATCTAGTCCAAGCTCGCCCGCGTCTAAGCCGGCGACCTCACTTTCTAATCTGGCAAAATCCCTCTTGGCCTCTTCAACTCGAGAATTAGCCTCGCCTAAGGCTTTTTCTAGACGGGAAATCTCAGATTTAGTTCCATCGATACGTGATTGCAAACTCTTGATATGGCCTTCTTGTCTAGCGGTGCCTTCTCGATAATCAGCGATCGCTCTCTGGGCTGCGGCTACGCGGTCATCTTCATGCTTCAAGCGGGTTTCCAAATCTGCAACATTGGCAGTTGTGCTACTTAAATCAGTTCGCGCTTTTTCTAGTGAATTTTGTAAAGCATTTTCCTCTTGCCGTAAGCCCTGCGCCTCTGCATCAAGCGCCTCTGGATCTCTTCCCAGTGCGCGGGCCTCTTCCGCCTCTTCTGCTAAAAATCTAGCCCGCTCTGAGGCCAGATTTTGGGTTCCTCGTAATTTCTCTCGCTGAGCGGTTAGGTTGTAATAGTTGTCTTGCGCAGCGTTTAGTTGGGGTCCTTCAACTCCAGCGATTCGGTCTAATTCTACTTCTCGATTCCGCAAATTATCTAACTCTTGTTCAACTATGGAGCGACGTTCACGTAGTGCGGTTTCATCCGCTACCTCTGAGGTAAGTGTTGATTTAAATGAGATTAAATCATCAGCCAGAATACGAAGTTTGGCATCGCGAACATCAGCTTGGATTACCGCTGCTTTTCTGGCGACCTCCGCTTGCTTTCCGAGTGGTCTAAGTTGGCGTCGCAGTTCATTTGTTAAATCTTGAACTCGAGCCATATTGCCCTGCATTGAATCTAATTTTCTTAAAGCTTTCTCTTTGCGTTTGCGATGCTTCAGAATTCCCGCCGCTTCTTCAATGAAGCCACGACGTTCCTCTGGATTCGCAGTGAGAATCGCATCGAGCTGTCCCTGTCCAACAATTACATGCATCTCGCGACCAATACCGCTATCGCTAAGCAACTCTTGAATATCAAGCAATCGGGCCGACTCACCATTTATCTGGTAATCGCTCTGGCCATTTCTAAATAGGGTTCGGGCGATCGTCACCTCTGTGAAATCAATCGGTAACGCGCCATCTGTATTGTCGATGGTTACCGAGACCTCAGCACGACCCAAGGGAGCGCGCCCCGAGGTGCCGGCAAAGATGACATCCTCCATTTTGCCGCCACGCAAACTCTTTGCACCTTGTTCACCCATGACCCAGGACAAAGCATCAACCACATTGCTCTTACCTGAACCATTTGGACCGACCACGCAGGTGATGCCGGGCTCAAATTTGAGCGTGGTGGGTGAGGCGAAGGACTTAAAGCCCTTCAGGGTCATGCTCTTCAAATACACAGGCAGAACCTATCGGGTGGCATACAGCCAACTTGGCTTTTAGCCCCGTTTAGCGCCTGATTTTTTGAGATTTTTCTGGCAGTTGGGGCAAAAGTGTGATGAACGATTTCCAAAAACAATTCGGCGAATAAAGCTGCCGCAACGAGAGCAAGGCTCATCCTCCCGACCATAAGCCTCAAGTTCAACTGCAAAGTAGCCACTCTCACCATTCACATTTATATAAAGAGCATCAAAGCTTGTGCCACCTTGTTTCAATGCCTTAGTCATAACCTTCTTTACCGAACTAAGTAAGGTTTTTACCTCATCTTCAGAGAGAGTATTAGCCATTCGCTCGGGATGAATTCGAGCTCGCCACAATGATTCATCAGCATAGATATTACCCACGCCACTCATCACTGTTTGATCCAAGAGAACCCGTTTGATAGCACTCTTCTTATTGGCGATTTTTCTTATGAGTTTTTTGGCATCAAATTTAGGGTCAAAGATATCTGGAGCGATTCGAGCAAAGGAGCGCGGTATCCATTCGCCATCTACCTCAACTAACTCATCAATAGCGACCCAACCAAAGGTTCTTTGATCAATAAATCTAATCTCCTTCTTACGATCACCACAATCTATTCTGACTCTTAAATGTTTTTCATCATCAGCTTTTTTGGGTTGAATCAAGAACTGACCGCTCATTCCTAAATGAGCGACCAAGGCTAAATCTCGGTTTAATTGAAACCATAGAAATTTGCCCCTTCGTTTTAGCTCCAAGATTCTTGCGTCTTGGACTGTGGTTATCGGAGCAAAAGTTGAAGAGCGATTTCCACCCTTGTGAACCATCTCAATGCTCTTTATCTTCTTACCTTTGACCCAAGGCTCAAGCCCTCGACGTACGGTTTCAACCTCTGGTAACTCTGGCATTGGAAGTTTGAGTTTTTTTATATTGTGGGTGTTTGAGTAATTTCTTCATAAGCTAAACGAGCAGCAACTTGCTCAGCCTCTCGTTTACTTTTTCCATGTCCTGATTTATATGTAACCCCATTAACAACTGCAACAGCGACAAAGTCCTTATCGTGGTCAGGTCCAGATTCAGTAACTTTATATTCAGGCGGTAGCCATCCTGATGCGGCAACAATTTCTTGAAGAGCGGTCTTGCCATCTAATCCTGCGCCGCGAGTTACCGCATCTTCTATTGCTGGCTCCATCAATTTCATAACAACTTTTGTAGTGGTGGCAAAACCATGGTCAAGATAAATCGCACCGACTAAAGCTTCTAGAGCATCAGCCAATATCGAGTTCTTATCTCGACCGCCAGTTACCTCTTCACCTTTTCCGATTTTTAGAGCAGAGCCGAGTTGCAGATCACGAGCGATTGCAGCCAATGCCCGCATGTTCACAATTCCAGATCGTAAGGGCGAAAGTCTGGACTCATCTAAATCAGGAAATCGCTCGTATAAAGCTTCGGTAATAATTAAACCCAAAACACTATCGCCTAGAAACTCTAAACGTTCATTAGTTGGCAGACCACCAAACTCATAGGCAAATGAGCGATGAGTTAGCGCGAGATTAAGAAGCTCTGGACTTACCGAAACTCCGAGCTTTTCGGTTAAAGCCAGAGTCAGGATTAAACCTCTAGAACTTGACGACGGTTATATGTGCCGCAGGTTGGACATGCGGTGTGCTGCAACTTTGGTTGCTGGCACTGGCTGCAGTTAGCGGTAGCAGCTGGGGTTGCTTTCCATTGGCTACGACGAGAACGTGTGCGCGAGCGGGACATCTTTCGCTTGGGTAATGGCACGGTAGTTCTCCTTCAATTCTGGTTAGGCTTTTTAAAAGCTTATAAGCACCCCTTTGGGCGGACAAGTATCTCCCAGGCTGGGCAGGTTTGCCAAATTAACCCTCTATTTTTCCGGCCCTGAACTGGGGTTCCAGCCTGACAACCCACCCCAACGTGGGTCGACAACCTCATGTCCATGAACATCCGGGAGTTCAGCCCGCTTCTCGCCACATTGCGGACAGAGTCCCTCACACTCTTGTGAGCAGATTGGATTAACCGGCATAGAAAGAATCGCCGCATCTCTTATTGCGATCTCCAGGTCGGCCACATCGCCATCCAAAACAAATAACTCATCATCCTCATCAGGGTTTTCCGACTTCCTGCTGACGTACAGGTAAAGTTCTTGAAACCGCTGGTCGATTGCAAAATCAATCGGATCTAGGCAGCGACCGCATTCTCCTTTGGCATGAGTTTTAACCTCTCCGGTAATCAGCACCCCGTCATCGACAGACTCTGCTTTAAATTGGAGCGAGATTTCCGTACCCACTGTTATCTGAAGGAGCGGGACCCCGATTGGCTCGGTCACAGGGAAGGAGAAGGCGTACTCACGCATCTCTCCCGCACGTCTTGGTAGCTCATGCAGATTTACCTTAAATGGTGATTGCGCTTTGGAGTTCATTTGGATGCCTTCAAAAAATTAATCAGCAAGTTGCGAGAGAACATCCTTGTCACTTGCTCCCGCCAAACGTTCACGACCGCGATTAACCGCTTCAAGAGTTTTATTTAAAATTACCTCTAAGGTGGCAAGGCGAGAATCGATATAAGCATCAACCTCTTCACGCTCTTGCTCTACCTTCAAATGCGCTTCTTCTATCAAACGGGCTGATTCCTCGCGGGCAGCTGCAACGATTGCGGTTTGCTCAACCATGCGTGCTACCTCTTCGCGGGCATGTGAAATGAGCTGTTCGGCGCTTTGTCTTCCCTCTTCAACAATGTGCTCTCGATTTGCCAATAGTTTCTTGGCATTGGCCAGATCTACTGGCAGCGCTTGATTAATCTCCTCGAGAATGCCTAACAACTCACCGCGGTGCACAACACAGGAAGCGGACAATGGAACAGCGCGTGCTTCATTAACCATAGTTATTGCTGATTGGAGTTTCTCAATAGCTTCCACAGTTAATCTCCTTTAAGCCTTTTCAGCCAAACGTTTTAGCACGCCAGCTGGGACAAGATTAGACACATCTCCTCCATAGCGCGCAATTTCACGCACAAGTGAGGAGGATAAAAAGGAATAAGCCGGTTTAGTGGCCATTAGAAGGGTATCAACACCTTTGAGCTGCAGATTCATTTGAGCCATCTGAAGTTCATAATCAAAATCGCTCACAGCTCTCAAGCCCTTAACGATTGCGGCAATGTTATGTTCGCGACAGTAATCCACTAATAAACCGCTCCAGGTATCAACCTTCACATTCTTCAAATGCTTTATCGAATCTGAAATCATTTCAACACGTTCTTCAATTGAGAAGAGACCGGATTTACTGTTGTTAACCAGTACAGCGATTACAACCTCATCAAACAATCCACTGGCACGCTCAATCACATCCAAATGACCATTGGTAATGGGGTCAAAGGATCCGGGACATACCGCTTTCTTCACAAGGTAACGTTAACACGACCCAAAAATTATGCGAGTGGTTCCGCATAAAAAATGGTTGCTGCGCCATATTTTCTGACCTTTACCTCATGCAATCCCTCAGGCCAATTTATAGGCTTGGATTTTG
Organism: Candidatus Nanopelagicales bacterium; assembly: GCA_030830475.1. Classification (GTDB taxonomy): domain Bacteria; phylum Actinomycetota; class Actinomycetes; order Nanopelagicales; family Nanopelagicaceae; genus MAG-120802. The sequence continues at coordinate 3,852 of JAURMX010000001.1, read as the reverse complement.
AGTCGCGTTCGATAGCGATGACTGAAGAAGGTTTGAGAAAACCGTTCCGCAGCAATGATTCCATGATTTTCTCTATTTCATTATTGGGTAAATCGTAAGGTGGGTCAACAAACACAACATCAAATTTCAAATCCGCTCCCCTTTCGAGAAACTTGCCAGTCGAAATGGTTATAACTGTATGACTTCCGATTCCCGTTAAATTGCCTAAGAGTTCGAAATTTTGTTTCGCAACTGCGGTTGCCTTGTCATCATTGTCAATTGCATATACAACGGAGGCTCCTCGCGAGAGTGCTTCTGCGCCGACCGCGCCAGAGCCACAGTACAAATCCAAGAAAGTTAAATCATTTATAGATCCGAACTCGGACTCCAGAGTCGAAAACAATGCTTCGCGGGCGCGATCTGAAGTTGGCCGGGTATTGCCAACCGGAGAATAGAGATTTCTTCCTTTGCCAAGCCCTGCAATTATTCTCATTATCTCTTCTCCAAATAAGAGGCACGCTCTTCCTGGCGCAACTTATCAATTTCAATCTGCAACTGTGCAAATTTGCTAAGGGAAGGGTCCTCAGCAGTGATTCGATCCGCCACTTCTCTTGCCTTAACGATTAGCTCCTCATCACGGATGACTCGCAATAACCGAAGATGTGAGCGTGCACCAGATTGTGCCGCTCCTAGCACATCGCCCTCTCGTCGTTGCTCAAGATCCAAACGGCTTAATTCAAATCCATCCGTAGTCGAAGCGACAGCATGTAATCGATGCATGGCATCGGATTCTTCTCCAGTATTTGTTACTAACAAGCAAAGTCCAGGTGTAGTACCACGACCTACTCGACCACGTAGCTGATGTAGTTGAGAGACTCCGAATCGGTCCGCATCCATAATTATCATCATTGATGCGTTTGGAACATCTACTCCAACTTCTATAACTGTGGTTGTCACAAGTACATCAATTTCACCATTAGAAAACCGGTTCATCACCGCTTCTTTTTCCTCACTTCTCAGGCGGCCGTGCAACATAGAAACTCTTACATCTCTTAATGCTCCATTTTGTAACTCGGGGAAAAGTTCCTCTACCGAGTTCAATGGCAAACTGCCGGTCTTTTCAGCCTCATCAGAAAGCTTTCGAGCAAGTGCTAGCTCATCAGCGGTCAAGCCAAATCTCTGTAAGTCTGAGTCATCATTGGTGGAGATACGTGGTGCGACGACATACACCTGATGACCCTGCTTAACCTCCTCTAACGCTCTACTCCATGCCCGCTGCAAGTGTTGCGGCTTTGAAACAGCGGAAACAACATGGGAAGTAATTGGTGATCTGCCCAACGGCAACTCTCGCAAAGTTGAAACATCTAAATCACCGAATATTGTCATAGCCACAGTTCTTGGAATTGGGGTTGCGGTCATAACCAATACGTGAGGCGGCTGCAATGATTTTCCGCGCAATGCATCGCGTTGCTCAACTCCAAAACGATGTTGTTCATCAACTACAACCAAACCTAAATCCGCAAACTCAACATTTTCACTCAAAAGCGCGTGCGTGCCAACAACTATTCCAATCTCACCAGCTGCTATAGCTGATTGCATCGCGCGTTTGTCGGCTTGAGTCATGGATCCAGTGAGCAAACCAATCTGCGTTCCAACCTCATTGCCACCGAGCATTCCACCCTCGGCCAAATCACCTAAAAGACGGCGAAAATTCTGAAAATGTTGTTGCGCCAACACCTCGGTTGGAGCAAGTAGAGCGGATTGACCTCCGGAATCTACGACCGCCAACATCGCACGCAAAGCGACAATAGTTTTTCCTGAACCAACATCGCCTTGGAGCAATCGATACATTGGATGATTGCCAGAGAGATCCTTTACGATCTCTTGCCAAACTTGTTTCTGACCCGCAGTAAGTTCAAATGGCATCCGAGCATCAAAAGCCTGAAGCACACCCGCTTCGCGCGGTGCACGTTGCTTGGTTGTATCTGCTCGTAGTTCTATTCGGCGCAGTGCGAGAAACAACTGCATTAATAGAGCTTCATCAAAGGTTAATCTCTGTTTAGCTAACTCCGCGGCCTCCGCACTTGTTGGTTCATGTACTTCATGCAGTGCGGTAACAAAATCGGGATACCCCAACTCTTCTAAATACTCCTGCGGTACATAATCAGGCAAACTCTCAAGTGCAGAGAGCGCGAGTCGTACACATTGCGCGATCTTCCATGATGGCAACTTTGCAGTGGCGGGATAAACCGGCAGAAATTTTCCCGCAAAATCCCCGATGGCCGAATCAACATCATCACCTTCTGGAATCAGAAGGTAATCAGGGTGTGAAAGCTGACGCTTTCCTTTGAAAACTCCCACTTTGCCGGCAAATAAACCCTGTCGACCTTCACGCAAATCTTTCTCTCTCCAAACTTGATTGAAAAAAGTTAAAATCAATTTGGCTTTTCCATCGGTAACTATGGTCTCGACAATTGCGCCCTTACGGCCGGGGATTCTCCTAACCTTGGTACTTTCTACTTTGGCAAAGATGGTTACCTCTTCACCCTCAACCAGTGATTGGATGTCGGTAAGTTCGCCTCGAACTACATAGCGTCTCGGGTAGTGTCGCAATAAATCTCCAACGGTCTGTAGTTCCAACTCATCGGCCAGTACTTTGGCGGTCTTATCCCCGACTATCGAGACCAACCGTGAGTCCAAAGCTGCCATGCTTCATTCTCTCGGATAGCCCCGTATTTCCCGCTCACATTTGGCTTTTTCCAGCCAGATTGGCGCACAGAAGGGCTTTGCGGCTACTCTTGCGCCCGCTGGTTGAAGCAATCACTGGCTGAAGTAACCAAAGGTCAATTCTAAGTTTCAAGGAGTACGAACGTGGCATCTGTATGCGATATCTGTGGCAAAGGGCCAAGCTTCGGCAATAACGTGTCACACTCAAACCGTCGTACCCGTCGTCGTTGGAACCCAAATATCCAGCGCATCCGCACCTTGGTAAACGGTTACACAAAACGTCAAAATGTCTGCACCTCTTGCCTAAAAGCTGGCAAGGTCGCGCGCTAAATTAACCCCGCTTCTCCAAACTCACCATTGGTGTTGGAAACCGGTTTCCTGCTCTCCAATTTCTTTTCCATCTAGGCTAATTCCAGAACCTGCAGCAACCTTTCCGATTACAAAGAAATCTGGGATTGGGATTTTTGCGGTTACTAGCAATGCATGATCCTCTCCGCCGTGCAATATCCACTCCATTACATCTACTGAAAGACTCTTTGCTAACTTCGCAAGCGCCGTATATCCACTTATCTCGGTTAAAGAAATAGTATTTAGCGCTATATGGCAACCACTCGCTTCGGCGATACTTTCAGCATCAAGTAGCAATCCATCGCTCGTGTCTGTTGCACCATTAATCGCCGCAAATGCCACTTTGTATTTCTGATAGTCAATCTCCGGTGTCCGGTGAGCGGAAATTGCTCTTGAGCTCTCGGGAGATTCGACAGCCTCTCGTTGCAAGAGAGTTAGTCCGGCTGCAGACCAACCCGGTAGATGAGAGATTTGCACAAGATCTCCAATTTGGGCATCCGATCTCTTAATACTTCGTTGAACTGCGCCAACGGCGGTTATCGAAATTACAAGTTTCTCTGAGGTCGATAGGTCTCCACCAATTATCTTTGCGCCAACTTTTCTCGCTTCATCGCAAATACCATGCGCCAACTGCTCTAATTTTCCGACAAATGATTTTGGAAAACCAACTGAAACCAGTAGGTATTGCGGCCATCCACCCATCGCGCAAATATCGGCCAAGTTAGCAGCGGTAATTTTCTGACCAATTTCTCCAGCAGTGCTCCAACTCAATCGAAAGTGCACATCTTCAACCGCCAT
>JAURMX010000068.1 GCA_030830475.1 Candidatus Nanopelagicales bacterium | reverse complement strand
GGCGCATAGTAAGCAGAGCCGGTCTTTAACAATGCCACTACCTCTGCCCCGCCATTGCGAGTTCTGGTGACTAACTCTTCAATCTCTGCGGCACTTAATTTCTCAGAGAGCGGCTTCCCATCAACTGTACAACGACTTGGAACCGGAACCATGGTGTCGCCATGACTTCCCAAAGTGAGAGTTTTAACTGAGGAAACGGGAACATTTAATTTTTCAGCTACAAAGTGAGTGAAGCGTGCAGTGTCTAACATTCCAGCCTGTCCCATAACACGGTGATGCGGGAACTGTGATGCGATTTGTGCCAGCGCTGTCATTTCATCTAACGGGTTTGAAACAACTATGAGCACTGCGTTGGGCGAATGCTTAGCAATATTTTCTGCAACGCCGCGAACAATCCCAGCGTTAACCCCAATCAAATCCATTCTGCTCATACCAGGCTTGCGCGGCAAACCAGCGGTAATTACAACTACATCGGAGTTAGCGGTCGCTTCATAACCTTGTCCATCAGCGGTGGTAGTTGCACCAACTACTTTGGTTTCAAAACCTTCAATAGATCTTGATTGATTAATATCTAAAGCCAAACCCTCTGGCTTACCTTCTACGATGTCGGTCAAGACTACGGTTTCGAAAATGTTGTATTCAGCTAGTCGCAAGGCGGTTGTGGAGCCATAAAAACCAGCGCCAACTACAGTGACTTTTCCAGATCTGCTCATGGCGCGAAACCTACCTTCTAGCGTCGGGGTAGCGCCAATGCGATTGTTATCAGGGACACAAATAACATGGCGGGGATGATTTTTTCGCTGGTCCGCATCTGTCGGAAATCTGGGGCCACAAATAAAGCTAGGGCCGCGGCAATGGCAAGTGCGCCAGCTCTAACCGATACAAATATCCCAATGATGATTCCAGTAACCCCGATTAAGTAGGAAACTCGCTTCACAATTTGGCCCGCGCGATATGCAAAATATTATTGAGTAACATCGCTCTTGTCATGGGTCCCACTCCACCTGGCATCGGGGTTATGGCAGAGGCAACCTGCACAACATCTGGGTGAACATCTCCCTGTAAACCACTTTGGGTTCTAGTGATTCCAACATCTACAACTACCGCACCTGCTCTGACCATATCTGCAGTTAGGAAATGAGCTTTTCCAATAGCGGCAATAACAATATCTGCTCTTTTTATATGATCAGTTAGATCTTTGGTGCCCGTATGCAGATTGGTTACCGTCGCATTTATATCTTTGCTGTTTAACATTAAAGACAAAGGACGGCCAACCGTCGTACCTCTGCCAATAATCGCGACATCTTTTCCAGACCAGGAAATGTCGTTGTGTTTCAATAACTCGATGATTCCACTCGGCGTGCAGGGCCGTGGTGCTGGTTGATTGAGGACCAATCTGCCTAGATTAATGGGGTGCAAACCATCGGCATCTTTATCCGGATCTATAGCCTCCAAAATAACATTGCTATCAATAGTGTTAGGCAGTGGCAATTGAACAATGTAGCCGGTGCACTCTTGGGCTTCATTTAAATCATTTATAGCTTTAAGTACATCATGCTGTGAAGCGTTGGCAGGTAAATCTATTCGAATGGAGTTGATTCCAACTTCTGCACAATCTCTATGCTTTCCATTTACATACGCGTGTGAGCCAGGGTCATCACCAACCAAGACTGTGCCCAACCCCGGTTTATTGGCCAAGCCCTTTACCTGCTGCGCAATCTGAGTCTTTATTGAGTTAGCGCATAACTTGCCATCAAGAGTTCGCGCCATAGTCATAAAGGTAATTTTAGTGTGAGAAATGACGCTGGCCGGTCAAATACATAGTTACTCCGGCGACTTGAGCAGCGGCAATCACCGCATCATCTTTCAAACTGCCTCCTGGCTGGACAATTGCAGCCACTCCAGATGCAATTAAGGCTTCAACACCATCTGGAAAAGGAAAGAATCCGTCACTGGCGGCAACGCTGCCTAATAGCTTTGATTTGTTGAACTCATGAGCTTTTGAAATAGCCAACCGTGCCGCATCCACCCTGCTTACACTGCCCGCGCCAATTCCAATTGCGGCACCATCTTTAACAAGCGCAACCGCATTGCTCCGCGCTTTTCCAGCGATACGCCAGGCCAGAAGAAGATCTGTCGCGGTTTTTTCATCTGCGGTAGCACCAGCAACAAGTTGCCAATTCTCAAATCTATCCCTGGTGTTATCAAAACTATCCTGGGTTTGAAATAGGAAACCGCCATCAATCTCCCTAATCGTAAACTTATCTTTAGCTTGTCTAGCTAATTTAACAACTCTGAGATTTGGTTTTGCGGAAAATATCTTTATCGCTTCTTCAGTTATTTCATTTGCAGCGACAACTTCGACAAAACCCTTAATGATTTCTGTTGCGCACTCTTCATCTATCTCTAGCGCAGAAACTACAACTCCCCCAAAAGCTGAAACAGGATCACAGGTCCATGCCGCTTTAAAAGCTGTTGCAGAGCTATCAGCTTGGGCTAGGCCAGATGGAATGCCATGTTTGACTATAGCTACCGATTTTTCACAATCACGCGATAACTGCCAAGCTGCCTGCAAATCCAGGTAATTGTTAAATGACATCGCTTTGCCTTGCAGCACCTGATGGTGATTGTTGGTAGCTATGGAACCATCCTGATGTGGATTTTCGCCATAGCGCAGCGGTTCGGAGCGTTCCTTTAACAGAGCTAGATCATATTTAGCGGTCAGAAGTAATGCGGATATCGCCCAATCTCTGCGCTGCTCTAAAGATGTTCCAAGCTTTAATGAGTCAATTAACTCTTGATATTGATTGGGAGAGGTTATGACCGCAACATGTTCGGCGTTTTTAGCCGCTGCTCTTGCTAAAGCCGGTCCACCTATATCAAATCCAGAGGTGGGATAGAGATTTATGACAAGTAAATCGATTGGGCCAACTCCCTTTAACTCAGCTACTTGTTGGGGATTGTTTTGATCAGCCAGCAAAGCTGCGTGTATCAATGGGTGGAGCGTCTTAACTTTTCCATCCAACAGCTCTGGCGAACCAGTAACTTCAGTAACGGTCTTAACCTCAACACCAGAATCTTTAAGAAAGGCCGCGGTCCCATCGCTAGCGATGATTTCAACCCCATTATCAGCCAACTCTCGAGCTAAGTCAGCAATCCTCTCCTTATCTGAGACCGAGATTAAGGCTCGGGAAATTTTCTTATGCGGCACTTCTAGCATCCTTAACACTTTGCTTAACTTTAGGGATCAAAATCCAAATCAAAATTCCTATTAAAAACTCGGCTGTTACCATGATTGGCATTAGCCACCATTGCGCTCCCACTGAGGATAGATTGTCAGCTAACAACTCTCCACTAGCCGCCCGAGCCACAATAAGGTTTAGCGAAAAGATAAAACCAGCGCTAGATAAAAATAATCTCTTCTGTTCCTCTTTATCGGAGTAATTAGTAACTCCGTATTGAGCGGCAACCACTCCGGTAAAGACAACAAATAGCGCACCGATAATCAGGGGTGGATAAGAGTGAACCGGCAAACCACCAAGTAGCGGAATCGCTGGAATCTCATCAATTCGATGAACAAAAGGTGTAAGCCAAGAGCCATCTCCGATTACAACTCCGCTTCCTGCGATAAAGCTCAGTGCAGCAACCGCAAAGTTTGGTAGATATAAGGCTTGTATCGCAAAAAATGATAAACCACCAAAAAAGCCTGGTTCAATTACCTGAGTCAAATTTAAAACAGTAGGAAAATGCCAGATTAATGAAATAGTAAAGATAAGACCGCCAAAGCCAATCATCGCCAGTGTAGAAATCCAGGCGATGCGCAAGCCGCGTTGCCATGGGAATTGCATTGCATGCTCTGGAAGTAGGTTACTGGCAAGAAATCCAGAGATTGCCGCCACCAAAAACAAAACAGGAAAGACAATATATAACTCGGCTCTTACCGTACGCCCTAATGCGAAAAGCGAAATTAGAGTGCCAATTAACGCATACATAAAGGCTATAGATAGAACATAGCTACGTTTATCCCGCAATGTATGTGATTCTAAAGCGGAAATCATCCTTCGATGGGCGCTGCGGATTGCTAGGAATGGAATCAGTAATGCACCGATGGGAAAAAAGGTTAGGTTTCCAGAGAGTGCGGTATTTGAAAGTGATATATCAAGAGGAATGTGATGCGCCACCAAAAAGAACCAGATTGCAGCACGCAAAGGATCAGCGGTATTTCCTGTTGAGCTTCCGGCAGTTGCCCAGGTAATTAAAGAAATAAAAGCTAATGGCAAGAGGATTAAGGTGATGCTACGAACCGCTTGCTGAAAAGCTACCAGCCAGGTTCGGGTCATGCCCTTAAGTTAGCCCTTAGTTGCGTTAAGTACTGCGCGCAGCAGGTTGGCGGTTTCACTTGGTGTCTTACCAACCTTAACCCCAGCCGCCTCCAGCGCCACCTTCTTCGCTTCCGCGGTTCCAGAGGAGCCAGAAACAATCGCACCCGCATGCCCCATAGTTTTGCCCTCAGGTGCGGTGAAGCCAGCAACATAACCGACTACAGGCTTAGTTACGTAATCCTTGATAAATGAAGCTGCTCGCTCTTCAGCATCGCCGCCAATTTCACCAATCATCACAATCGCTTCAGTGTCAGGGTCATCTTGAAACGCCTTAAGGCAATCAATGTGAGTAGTACCGATGATTGGATCTCCACCAATGCCAACTGCGGTAGTAAATCCGATATCCCGTAATTCGTACATCATCTGATAGGTCAAAGTTCCTGATTTGGAAACTAAGCCGATTTTTCCTGGGCCAGTGATATCTGATGGCGTGATCCCAATATTAGATTTACCTGGGCTAATTAATCCTGGGCAGTTTGGTCCAATAATCCGAGAGCTTCCAACCTTTTGTGCATGTGCCCAGAAGCTTGCCGTGTCATGTACTGGAATTCCTTCAGTTATTACAACAATTAATGGCAAGTGTGCATCAATCGCATCTACTACCGCGCTCTTAGCAAACTTTGGTGGTACGAAGATAACTGAGGCGTTTGCTCCAGTAGCAGCGACGGCTTCAGATACTGAGTTGAAAACCGGCAGTGATTTACCTTCAATCTCGACTACTTGCCCACCTTTGCCAGGTGTAACTCCGCCAACAATCTTGGTTCCACTGGCAATCATGCGCCGGGTGTGTTTTGTTCCTTCAGAACCAGTCATGCCCTGAACGATTACCTTGGTATTTTCATCTAAAAAAATCGCCATGGTTATTTAGCCGCCAATTCTGCAGCTTTTGCAGCTGCACCATCCATAGTGTCTAGTTGTTGAACCAATGGGTGATTTGCCTCATTCAAAATCCTTCTACCCTCTAGGACATTATTGCCATCTAGTCGAACCACGATTGGCTTAGTTGCTTTATCCCCCAACATGGCTAAAGCTTGAACAATTCCATTTGCAACAGCATCACAAGCCGTTATTCCCCCAAATACATTTACAAATACTGACTTGACCGCTGGATCGCCGAGAATGATTGATAATCCATCAGCCATAACTTGAGCTGATGCGCCCCTCCAATATCAAGGAAGTTTGCCGGCTTAACTCCGCCAAACCGCTCACCTGCATAAGCGACCACATCTAGGGTGCTCATCACCAATCCCGCACCGTTGCCGATAACTCCAACCTCACCATCAAGTTTTACGTAATTTAAATCCTTCTCCTTAGCCAGAGCTTCGAGTGGATTAGTAGCAGCATGATCAATTAACGCTTCATGATCAGGGTGACGAAATGCTGCGTTGTCATCCAAAGTGACCTTGCCATCTAGAGCGATGATGCGACCATCAGTGGTCTTTACAAGCGGGTTTACCTCAACCAAAGTTGCATCAGAATCTTTGAAGGTAATCCAAAGCGTCACCAATACATCAGCAACAGCTTTTTCAATATCAGATGGGAATCCGCCCTTTCGAACAATATCTAAAGCTTTATCAGCTGAGATTCCCTCATTTGGATCAACATGTACCTTGGCTAATTTTTCTGGAGTTTTATGAGCTACCTCTTCAATATCCATGCCGCCAGAAACAGATGCCATCACTAAGAAACTGCGGGCCGCGCGATCTAGAAGAATTGCTAAGTAATACTCACTCTCAATTGGCGCAGCGCCAGCGATCATAACCTTGTGCACGGTATGACCTTTGATGTCCATTCCCAGAATTGCTTTTGCCTTTTCAAATGCCTCGCTGGGATTTTCAGCCAACTTCACACCACCAGCTTTTCCACGACCACCAATTTTCACTTGAGCTTTAACAACAACCTTGCCGCCAATTTTCTCTGCAGCGTGTTGCGCCTGCTCTGGAGTGGATGCGACCGCACCAGCTAAAACTGGAACTCCGCTAGCTTCAAATAAATCCCTTGCTTGGTACTCAAAAAGGTCCATGGGTCATAACTTATCGACTGGCGCATATCGGAGCAACAATCGCTTATCTCCATAGCTGCCGAAGTTAATTGTTGCCTCAGCCTTATCACCTTCTCCTGAGACTGCAATCACAGTTCCTAGACCAAAGGTGTCATGAGATACCCGGTCACCAACATTTAACTGCATTTTAAGTGATTGCTTTCCAGTTGCTTTTGGAAGTGGTGGAGGCGTGAACTTTTTTCTCGTGATAGGTGGTGATGAAAAACCACTTTCACTCTTATTCCAATCAATTAAATTTTCTGGAATTTCATCAAGAAATCTGGAAGGTGGGTTGTAATTTGGTGCGCCCCATGAAGAGCGATACTCAGCACGTGACACAAACAATCTTTCCCGAGCACGGGTCAAACCAACATATGCCAGCCTGCGCTCCTCCTCCAACTCTTTTTTCTCTCCCAAAGCTCTGGAGTGTGGGAACACTCCTTCCTCCATGCCCGTGAGAAAAACGGTTGGGAACTCCAAACCTTTTGCGGTGTGTAGCGTCATCAAAGTTACAACACCGCCATGATCCTCACCCTCTGGAATTTCATCGGCATCTGCAACTAAGGCAACATCCTCTAAAAAACCTGCTAAAGAAATCTCTTCGCCCTCATCAATCTCTCGCTCTTGATACTCCTCGGCAACCGCAACTAACTCTTCTAAGTTTTCAACCCTGACCTCATCCTGCGGATCATGGCTATCGCGAAGTTCGTCAAGTAAACCTGATTGCTCAAGAGCTGCAGCAGCGATATTAGAAGGAGGTGATTTTGCTTCTACAAGTACTCGCAAGGTATTTATCAGCGCAACAAAGGCTGAAATTGCTCCGGAGGTTTTTGGGGTAAGACCAGCCTCTGATGCACGGTTTAAGGATTGCCAAAATGAGATTCCCTCTTTTTTTGCCAACTCCTCGAGATTCTCTATCGCGCGATCACCAATGCCCCGCTTAGGGGTGTTGATGATGCGTCGCATAGAGACCTCGTCATCAGGGTTTACTAAAACCCGTAAGTAAGCCAATAAATCCTTTACCTCTTTTCTTTCATAAAATCGAACACCGCCAACTACTTTGTAAGGAATTGTGGCCCGCATAAATACCTCTTCAAATACACGGGATTGAGCATTGGTTCGATAGAAAATTGCTGTATCACCAAAGTTTGAGATTCCCTCACGCTGTAATCTAAATAACTCATCTCTAACAAACTTTGCTTCATGATGTTCATTTTCAGCGACAAAACCAATTAGTTTGGCCCCACTTCCCGCATCTGACCACAGGTTCTTTTCTTTGCGGGACTCATTGAGCGAGATAACTGCGTTTGCTGCACTTAAAATGTTTTGGGTAGAACGATAGTTCTGCTCGAGTAAAACAGTTGTGGCATCGGGGTAATCCTCTTCAAACTGCATAATGTTGCGGATGGTTGCGCCGCGGAATCCGTATATTGATTGATCGGCATCGCCGACTACGCAAAGTTGTGCAGCTGGAACGCCCTCTAAATCACTTCCTACTAACTCTCTAATCAATATGTATTGAGCGTGGTTGGTGTCCTGATACTCATCTACCAAAATATGTTTAAAGCGATGGCGATATCGGGCGCGGGCTTCAGGAAAGCGTTGTAGAACCTCCACCGTCTTCATAATTAAATCATCAAAATCCATCGCGTTTGCAGCGGTCAGTCTTTGTTGGTAGATGGCATAAACCTCTGCCACAACCTCTTCAAAATGATTTTGAGTTGCGTTGCGATAGTCAGCTGGTCCTAGCAGTTCATTTTTCGCATTGGAGATAACTGAGGCAACTCCCCGCGGGTTATACCTTTTTGGATCAAGGTTTAAATCCCTCATCACCAAAGTGATTAAGCGCAGGCTATCGGCCTGGTCATAGATTGAAAATGTTGATGAATAACCAAGTCGCACCGCTTCTTGACGCAAGATGCGAACACAGGCCGAGTGGAAGGTCGAAACCCACATTAGTTTGGCGCGGTTGCCGACCAAATCAGTGACCCGCTCTTTCATCTCGCCAGCTGCTTTGTTGGTGAAGGTGATAGCCAAAATCTCATATGGTTGAACATCTCGGGCAGCCAATAGATAAGCGATGCGCCTGGTGAGAACTCGGGTCTTTCCAGATCCCGCGCCCGCGACCACAAGTAAAGGACCACCAAAATGCGTTACGGCTGATTGCTGTTGCGGGTTAAGACCTTCCAACAACCTTTCAGACATGATGAGAAGTCTAGGATAGGCCAGTGACTCCATTGAACGATGATGAGATCAAGCGGGTATTAGTAGTTATGGCCCATCCCGATGACTGTGATTTTGGTGCCGGTGGAACTATTGCGCAATGGAGCGCTAAAGGAATCCAGGTTTCTTACTGCATCATTACCAATGGAGACCAAGGCGGTGAAGAGTCTGGCATTCCACTAGAAGAGATGGCACAGGTCAGGCAAAAAGAACAACGTGATGCCGGTGCGGAACTTGGCGTCAGCGATATTACCTATTTGAATTATCGAGATGGCTGGTTGATGCCATCGATTGAGCTGCGTAAGGAAATTGTTAAGGCGATAAGAATCGCTAAACCAGATCGAATGGTGGTGCAATCACCAGAACGCAATTGGGAACGTATATTTGCTAGCCACCCTGATCACTTGGCTGCTGGCGAGACTGCCATACAAGCGGTGTATCCCGATGCTAGAAATCCATACGCCTTTACCGACCTCAAGGAGGCGGGCTTTGAACCTTGGAGAGTGCGTGAGGTTTGGATGACCGGCTCACCGACACCCAATCATTTTGTTGATATCACCGATACCTTCAACAAAAAGATGGCAGCGCTACATGCCCATGTAAGTCAAACCGCACACAATAAAGAGTTAGAGAAGATGGTGCGGGAATGGGGCGAGCGCAATGCGCAGGCTCAAGGCTTAGCAGCTGGAAGAGTTGTCGAAGTATTTAAAGTTATTAATACTCATTAATTACTGGAGGCGCGCTCTATTGCGATAGTACGCAATGGTGATCCATCAGCTCCGCCACCTTTAACGCCACCTTCAGCAATATATTTAACAATCTCTAATCCAGAGATAATTCTCCCCCAAATTGAGTAATTTGGACCGAGTGTTGTGTCTTTATAAACCAAAAAGAACTGTGAACCATTGGTATTGGGACCAGAGTTAGCCATCGCAACTACACCTGCGGGGTAGTTGTTAGAGCCTGCAGCCGGCAAGTTTTCATCACGGTAACGAAACTCTGGACCACCCGAACCTGTGGCAGTTGGATCACCGCACTGCAACACATAAATTCCCTCTGTTGTCAGACGGTGACAAAGAGTGCGGTTGTAATAACCACCTTTAATTAATGAGTTTAAAACCGTTACAGTGACTGGAGCCTGCTTGAAGTAGGTTTGAATAACAATATTGCCGCAGTTGGTTTGCAGAGTAATGGTGCGCGGACCGCGTTTTAAAATATTTTCAGGTGGAGCGATTCGAGTCGGATTAGCTGCAGCTGCCTTGGTGGACTTGCATCGCACCTTTTCCGTTTTAACTGAATTAGATTTTGCCGTAACTACCTTTGGCTTTTTAGCATTTGCCAAAGCATAATTTGGTGCGGCAAATAACGAAGTCAATAGCGCAGCAACAACTGCGATCGCTAACTTCTTCATCGCCATACAATCCTTTTCTAGTCTTGCTACTCCCACTCAATAGTTCCTGGTGGCTTTGAAGTCACATCGAGAACTACACGATTTACCTCTCGCACCTCGTTGGTGATGCGATTAGAGATTTTCGCGAGCACCTCATATGGAACTCGAGACCAATCCGCTGTCATCGCATCTTCGCTGGATACGGGCCGGAGCACAATTGGATGACCGTAAGTTCGGCCATCGCCCTGCACCCCAACACTTCGCACTTCAGCGAGTAATACAACTGGGCACTGCCAGATCTCCCGATCTAGACCTGCCAAGTGTAATTCTTCACGAGCAATTAAATCGGCCCGTCGCAAGATTTTAAGTCTTTCTTCAGTAACCTCACCGACTATTCGAATCGCTAGACCGGGCCCGGGGAAGGGCTGGCGCCAAATTATGGCTTCGGGTAAACCCAAACTGATTCCAACCTCACGCACTTCATCTTTAAATAATGTGCGCAGCGGTTCAATTAAGGAAAACTCTAAGTCATCAGGCAATCCACCAACATTGTGATGTGATTTGATGTTTGCAGTTCCGCTGCCACCGCCAGATTCAACAATGTCTGGATAAAGAGTTCCCTGCACTAAGAAATCAACTTTCTTGTCCTGCGTTATCTCTTTGGCAGCAGCTTCAAAAACGCGAATAAATTCTCTGCCAATAATTTTGCGTTTTTCCTCTGGATCTGTAACACCAGCCAGGGCATTAAGAAATCTCTCCTTGGCATCGACAACTTTCAACTGAACACTAGTTGCGGCAACAAAATCCTTCTCTACCTGTTCGGCCTCTCCTTGGCGCAACAAACCATGATCTACGAACACGCAGGTTAGCTGATTTCCTATAGCTTTTTGCACCAATGCTGCTGCTACAGCAGAATCAACACCGCCAGATAAGCCGCAAATTACCTTTTTATCCCCCACTTGGGATTTGATGTTGATAATTTCATTATCAACAATATTTTCTGAGGTCCAGGTTGGTTTGCATTTAACGACATCTATCAACCAATGTTGCAGAATTTGTTGGCCAAACTCTGAGTGCAATACCTCAGGATGAAACTGCACACCAGCCAATAAACCACTCTCATTTTCAAAAGCCGCAATCGTCGTATCTACGGTGGTACCTATGGTTTGAAATCCATTTGGGGCTTTTGCCACGCTATCACCATGACTCATCCAGACATTGAAAGATTGAGGCAGATTTGCAAAAAGCTTTGATGGGTTTTGAGCTGAGAACTTGGTTCTTCCAAACTCTGATTTACCAGTCTTTGCTACCTCGCCACCCAAAGCTTGCGCCATTGCTTGAAATCCATAACAGATGCCAAAAATCGGTATTTCATGGTTGAAAATCTTGGGATCAATTTTGGGTGCATCATCGGCATATACAGATGATGGGCCGCCAGAAAGGATTATCGCTTTTGGGTTGCGCGCCAGGATTTCATCAACTGAAACGGTAGCGGGCAGAATCTCACTATAAACATTGGCCTGTCTAACCCGTCTGGCTATTAATTGGGCGTATTGCGCGCCAAAATCAATAACTAAAACGTGATTGCTGTTGCTTCGCATTTAGGCTCGGTTTAGTACCACTTCAACACGCTGGAACTCTTTCAAATCTGAGTAACCACAGGTAGCCATCGCACGTCGCAGCGCACCAAATAGATTCATAGTTCCATCTGATGAGTGGGATGGTCCTAAAAGAATCTCTTCCAAAGATCCTGTGGTGCCAACATGTACTCGAGCACCGCGTGGTACCTCCGCATGATGAGCTTCCGCACCCCAATGCCATCCGCGACCCGGTGCTTGATCGGCTCGCGCCAAAGGTGAGCCCAGCATTACCGCATCAGCACCGCAGGCGATAGCTTTGGCGATGTCACCACTTTTTCCAACTGATCCATCAGCAATCACATGAACATAACGCCCGCCAGATTCATCTAAATACTCACGGCGCGCAGCTGCAACATCTGCTACAGCAGTTGCCATCGGTACTGAGATTCCCAATACCTGTCGGGTTGTATGTGCAGCTCCACCACCGAAACCAACCAAAACACCCGCAGCACCAGCACGCATTAAGTGCAATGCACTTTGTGATGTCGCAGAGCCACCAACAATTACCGGAACATCTAACTCATAAATAAACTTTTTTAGATTCAATGGCTCATTAGCCTTTGAAACATGCTCTGCACTAACTGTGGTTCCGCGAATTACAAAGATATCTACACCGGCATCAATCACCGCTTTGTGAAACTCTGCAGTGCGCTGTGGGGATAAAGCGCCAGCAACAGTTACCCCTGCTGCGCGGATCTCGGCGATTCGTTCCTTAATTAACTCAGGTCTAATTGGTGCCTTATAGAGCTCCTGCATTCTGCGAGTTGCCTGATCAGCTGGAATTGAAGAGATCTCACCAAGTTGGATCTTGGGATTTTCATAACGGGTCCATAGACCTTCCAGATTCAAAACCCCTAAACCACCAAGTTTTCCAATTGCGATTGCGGTCTCTGGAGATACAACGGAATCCATCGGGGCCGCCAACAAAGGTAATTCAAATTTGTAGGCATCTATCTGCCATGCGGTAGAAACCTCATTTGGCTCGCGGGTGCGACGAGAGGGCACAATCGAAATGTCATCAAAGGAGTAAGCGGTGCGGGCTCTTTTGCCAGGGGATATCTCTATATCAACCATCATCGACTCCGATAGTAGTTAGGGGCATCTGCTACATCTAGAACATCATGTGGGTGACTCTCTTGCAATCCAGCTGCGGTAATTTGAATAAGACGACCACGTTTTTGAAGCGCTGCGATGTCTTCAGCCCCGGCATAACCCATTCCAGAGCGCAATCCACCTACTAATTGATGCACTACCTCGGATACCGGACCGCGATAGGCCACCTTTCCTTCAATCCCCTCCGGAACTAATTTGTCCTCCGACAAAACATCATCCTGCATATAACGATCTTTAGAGAAAGATTTCTTGGTACCGCGAGATTGCATCGCACCAAGTGATCCCATGCCGCGATAACTCTTGTATTTACGACCATCAATTTCTATTAACTCGCCCGGAGATTCTTCACATCCAGCCAAAAGTGAACCAAGCATTACTGAATCAGCACCAGAAACAATCGCCTTTGCAATATCTCCGGAGTACTGCAAACCACCATCTGCAATCAATGGGATATCTGCTTTCTTGCAAGCTTTGGCCGCCTCCATAATTGCAGTTACTTGTGGCACGCCAACCCCAGCAACGACGCGAGTTGTACAAATTGATCCTGGACCGACTCCGACCTTTACCGCATCTGCCCCAGCATTAATAAGTGCCTGCGCACCCGCACGTGTCGCAACATTGCCACCGATAATCTCCTGTTTTGGAAAACTCTTTTTGATACGAGCAATTGCATCTAGCACGGCACGGTGATGACCATGAGCGGTATCAACAACAATTACATCTACGCCAGCCTCGATTAATGACTGCGCTCTTTCAAATCCATCTTCGCCAACACCAACCGCTGCACCAACTAAGAGATTGGCGCCTTTAACTAATTTGACATGAGTAACCTGCTCATCAATAGCAAGGTTGCGATGGATAATTCCAATTCCGCCCGCTTTTGCCATTGCAATCGCCATAGCTGATTCGGTGACTGTATCCATGGCTGAAGAAATCAAAGGCACAGCAAGTTGGATTTCACGGGTTAGTTGGGTTCTAGTTTCAACCTCTGAGGGGACAACATCTGAGGCATCTGGAAGTAGGAGCACATCATCATAGGTCAGGCCCAACATGGCGACCTTTTCGTTGACGTTCTCGCTCACCGTGCCACCTTAATGGTTGTGATTATTGCCTACCAAATACCAGCTAAATCAGGCACCAACTGCGCGGCTAATCTCCTCGACCGCTTCCAGCAAATCATCTACCACGACCGCTGACTTCTTATCGGCGACTTTCCAACCTGGACCACCTAAAACGATACGCGGTGCTGGTCTAATTGCAGGTAGCTCTCCAATTACAGCTGGATCGCCATTTTTTCCTAACTGAGCCCAGAGAAAAATAGCTGGGGGCGCAGAACGTTTTACCACCGCACTAATCGCCTCAATTGGAGTGCGCGCACCCAAGAACTGAATTGCAATATTTCTTTCAGTCAATGCCGCTCCCAGTGCGTAAAGCGCTAAAGAGTGCATCTCTTCACCAATACATGCCAGCAATACAGGCCGGGCGTTTACTGGATTTTCAACTGATCTATTTTCTTCCTGCAAAAGCCGCTTGATAATCTCACTCACTAAGTGCTCAGTCTCAATTCCAGTTCCAGACTCTGCCCACTCATCACCAATCAAAATTAGTAATGGAACTATTACCTCATTCCAAGTATTGACAATTCCACGTGCAGACATTTCAGAACGTAGCAACTCTTCAATAAAGTTTCGATCGTATGCGCGTGCTGCCCGAATTAAAGTTTCGACTAACTCTTCTCTAACCGCCACATCCTTGGAAAGAGAGCTAGAAATTAATTCAGGAGAAGATTTGCCATCAAATGAAAGTGCTCGCTGTGCTGCTTCAGCAGGAGATACTCCAGCGATCACTAATTTGCGCATCAAAGTTAAACGGGCGAGATCGTTGTTGTTGTAGCGGCGATGCTCTCCAGTGCTGTGCTCTGAAGGTCCCAACCCATATCGTCGATCCCAGGTCCGCAAAGTAGCCGGTGCCACACCCAAACGACGGGCCACCGCAGCCACCGTGAGGGCCTCAGTGCCTATCAGGGCATCAGAGTTGAATGCTTTGTCCACCACTGGCCAATAGTGCGACCAGATTGTGGTGTGCGCGACTTGAAATCCGCTCTCAGCAACTTTTAAGGAGGTTTTACCGGCTAGGTACTTGAACAACTTATGGCGCGATTGTATGGTTCACCCATGTCTGAAACCTCGCGCTTACCGAAGCCGGTAGCCTCAAATTGGGAGTGGCAGTATGAGGGTGCTTGCCGTTCCCTTCCAACTGAGATGTTCTTTCATCCAGATGGAGAGCGCGGCCCCCGCCGCAAGGCTCGTGAGAACGCCGCTAAAGCGGTTTGCGCCACCTGTCCGGTAATTGCAGCATGTCGAGCTCATGCCCTAGCAGCTCAAGAGCCATATGGCATCTGGGGAGGCTTAACCGAAGAGGAGCGTTTGGACATCATCAGCAAAGCGCAGCGTCAGCAACGCTTCTTCACTGCGTAGTTACTTCCTTAAAAAGACAAACCCCGGGGATGCGACCCCGGGGTTTAATTTTTATTGGTGAAGTGGATCCGGCTCGCGGCCAGGATTTTTCCGCAGGCTGATAACTGTTGTTACCGCAAGTGCAGAGATAATCACACCCAACGATACCTGAAGTGAAACATGAGGAATCTCGTAACCAGCGATATCGTGAATACCAATGCCATGCAGCGCTTCGATAATCAACTTGATTCCGATAAAGCCCAGCACAATTGATAAGCCTTTAGATAAGTAAACCAAACGCTTTAGCAAAATACCGACCAAGAAATAAAGTTGTCTCAATCCCATCAATGCAAAGGCGTTTGCCATGAATACTATGTAGGGATCGCGGGTCAAACCAAAGATTGCTGGAATTGAATCAAGTGCAAAAAGCAAATCTGTTGTGCCGAGAGCTACCAGGGCAATTGTGAATGTCGAATACCCTCGTTTGCGGAGTGCGCCAATAATGCGATTCTCTTGCCACTCATCTTCTTCGGCATCTTCCGTGATTAACTTATAAGCGGTCCATAACAAAATCGCACCAAATAGGAAGAAGACAGCAACAAATCTCTCCACCACAGCAGCGCCAATAAATATGAAAACTCCACGCATTACTAGCGCCATCAAGATACCCAAAAGAAGAACCATCTGCTCTTGTTCACGTTTGATTTTTAAGCGGGTCAAAATAATAAGGAACACAAATAGGTTGTCGATGGAGAGCGAATACTCCGTAATCCAGCCTGCAAAAAACTCAGCCGAGGCGGTTGGTGTCCCCCAGCTACGCATTGAGAACCCAAAAGCTATAGCTGACGAGACGTAAACAACGGTCCAGGTAGCAGCTTCTCGCATTGAAGTTATGACGTTTCGGCGCAGGTAAGCCCAGATTAGATCAGCAACAATTACGACAGAGACAACCGCGAAGGTGGCTATCCATATAGTCGTTGAGACATTAAATGTTTCAGCGTTCATGCTGGGAGTCTAATTGAGAAAGGGCTCCGACAAATGTCGGAGCCCTTCAGATGTTTAGCTGTATTACTTATCAATTAGTGAGAGTGACCACCTGGGCCATGGCTATGTCCATGTCCGGCAGCCTCTTCTTTCTTATCCTCTGGGGTTTCAAAAACCAGCGCCTCTGTTGTAATAAACATCGCTGCAATAGAGGCGGCATTAGCTAATGCTGAACGGGTTACTTTAACTGGATCGATAACACCAGCTTTAACCAAGTCACCGTATTCATCTGTAGCTGCATTGAAACCTTCATTTGGTTTCAAGGTGCGTACTTTTGATACAACGACATAACCCTCTTCTCCTGCGTTTTCAGCGATCCAACGAAGTGGCTCCTGGCAAGCTTTGGCTACCAAACGAACGCCAACTGCTGCATCACCTTCATAACCTAGATCTCCATCAAGAACAGTTGCGGCATGAACTAGTGCAGCTCCACCACCAACAACAATTCCCTCCTCTACTGCGGCACGGGTTGCAGAGATCGCATCCTCAAGACGATGCTTTTTCTCTTTCAACTCAACCTCAGTATGTGCTCCGACCTTGATTACGCAGACACCGCCAGAAAGTTTTGCCAAGCGCTCTTGAAGTTTTTCGCGATCCCAATCAGAGTCCGCTGCTTCAATCTCGCGACGTAGTTCGCCAATGCGACCTTCAACATTTTTCTTGTCGCCAGCACCATCAACAATGGTTGTGTGATCCTTTGTGATAACAATACGACGAGCGCGGCCCAACATATCTAACGTTATTTGATCAAGCTTTAGACCAACTTCGCTAGAAATTACCTGACCACCAGTAAGAATCGCCATATCCTGCAACATCGCTTTTCGACGATCACCAAAACCAGGCGCCTTTACCGCAGCTGAGGTGAAAACACCGCGCATCCGGTTGACTACCAAAGTAGAGAGCGCTTCACCCTCTACATCTTCAGCGATAATCAATAGTGGCTTTCCTGCCTTGGCGACCTGCTCCAAGATTGGCAGTAAATCAGCCAGAGCTGAGATCTTGCCTGCAGAGATCAATACAAATGCATCCTCAAGGATGGCCTCCATGCGATCTTGATCAGTTACAAAGTATGGAGAGATATAGCCCTTATCAAACTGCATACCTTCAGTGAACTCCAGCTCGAGGCCGGTGGTTGAAGATTCTTCAACGGTGATGACACCATCCTTGCCCACCTTGTCCATAGCTTCAGCGATCAAATCACCGATTCCGCGATCCTGTGCAGAGATAGTTGCCACATCGGCAATCTGCGCCTTGTCGGAGATCTTGGTGGAGTTATCGCGCAACTTTTCAGTCACCGCTTCAACCGCTGCTTCGATTCCTGATTTGATTCCCATTGGTTGTGCACCGGCTGCCAGGTTGCGAAGACCTTCCTTAACCATGGCCTGTGCCAAAACCGTTGCGGTTGTCGTTCCATCACCAGCGACATCATTGGTCTTTTCCGCAACCTGCTTTACAAGTTGAGCTCCCATGTTTTCTGCTGGATCAGATAGTTCGATCTCTTTGGCGATTGTCACACCATCATTAGTGATTAGTGGCGCACCAAAAGATTTACCAATAACAACATTGCGACCCTTAGGGCCGAGCGTTACTTTTACGGTGTCTGCGAGGATATTTACGCCACGCTCCATCCCGCGACGAGCATTCTCGTCAAATTGAAGTGATTTACCCATTTTTAGTTATCGTCTCTAATTACTTCTCGATAACAGCGAGAATGTCACGAGCAGATAGCACTAGAAATTCCTCGCCACCATGCTTGATTTCAGTTCCGCCGTATTTGCTATAAAGAACAACATCGCCAACTTTGATATCCATTGGAACGCGAACTCCATCATCAAAGCGGCCAGGACCTACGGCAACAACTGTGCCCTCCTGTGGCTTTTCTTTTGCAGTATCTGGAATTACAAGACCTGATGCGGTCTTCTCTTCTGCCTCGTTGATTTTGATAACGATGCGATCTTCAAGTGGCTTAATGGCAATGGCCATCGCGTTAGCTCCTTCTTATCGATTTACACGTACTTTGGGTCCGGGCTGTTTATCACTCTAACCCGGCGAGTGCTAACGCCAAGCCTATGGGTAAGTATTCCCGCGCTCAAATCCAGGCCTCTCGCCCTTCAAGGTTTAACGCCAGATTGGGATGCTGGGGCTGATGGCAGAGGCCGCCTCTAGACCAAGGCTCGAGGCGGGACGACCCGCAGAGAAAGCCAAGGATCCTAGGGCGGCGACCATGGCGCCATTGTCGGTGCATAGCGGGGGCGGCGGGGTACGCAGTTGAATGCCAGCTTTGGAACATCGCTCCTGCGCAACGGCACGTAATCTCGAATTTGCGGCGACCCCTCCGGCGATTACAAGTGAATCGATTCCGGTTTGTTGGCAAGCTTTAATAGATTTTTGCAACAACACATCAACGATTGCTTCTTGGAATGAAGCGGCAACATCGGAGCGAACAAACTCAGGAGTGGCTTGCAGATAACGCGACACTGCGGTCTTTAATCCTGAGAATGAAAAATCAAACTCATGCTCTGCCAAATCTTTTGGGTTAGTTAAACCTCGGGGAAAATTGATCGCATCGACTTTGCCGGATTTAGCCTCCTTGTCAATTAAGGGGCCGCCTGGAAAACCTAATTGCAACAAGCGCGCAATCTTGTCAAAGGCTTCACCCGCTGCATCATCAATTGTTTGTCCTAAGGATTTGATATCGCCGGTGATATCACTCACCTGCAAAATAGATGAGTGTCCACCGCTAACTAAAAGCGCAATTGTTGGTTTGACCTCTTCTTCATGCGTTAATAAATCAACAGCAACATGGGATGCCAGATGGTTAACTCCGTAAAGTGGTTTATCCAAAGCCAGCGCCAAACCATTTGCCGCTGAAACACCTACCAATAAAGCTCCGACCAACCCTGGCCCTGC
>JAURMX010000009.1 GCA_030830475.1 Candidatus Nanopelagicales bacterium | reverse complement strand
CTTAAACCAGAATGCCCTTGTGACTGATCAGATTCCGGCTAAGACAAGTAAGCGCAGCGCAAAGCTGGCCAGTATTCCTTTGTCTGTTGCCGGTCGTGGCGCAATCGGATTTGGCAAACAATTAATTGGCCAGTCCCCTGACTTTGCCTTTGGTGATCTACAGGAAAAAACTGCGGAGCAGGTCTTCAAAGTTCTTGGTGAGCTCAAGGGTGGAGCTATGAAGTTTGGTCAAGCGCTCTCAGTTTTTGAGGCAGCGCTCCCTGAGGAAATTGCCAAGCCTTACCGTGAAACTCTAGTTAAGTTGCAGGAGTCTGCACCGCCGCTACCCGCTCGAGTTGTCCATAAGGTTTTAGCAAAAGAGTTAGGTGAAGATTGGCGGGATAACTTCTCTGAGTTCAATGACACCCCAGCCGCATCTGCATCAATTGGTCAGGTGCATAAGGCGGTTTGGAAAGATGGCAGAGCTGTTGCCGTTAAAGTTCAGTATCCTGGCGCAGCAGAGGCTTTGATCTCAGATCTAAATCAGATTCAAAGATTTGCCAAGATATTCCAATTAGTGATGCCAGGCCTTGAGATGAAACCACTTCTCGAAGAGTTGCGTGCTCGCATTATTGAAGAGGTTGATTATCGTTATGAAGCCCTGGCACAAGAGGCTTGTTGGAACGCTTTTGAAAATGACCCTGACATTGCTATTCCAAAGGTGGTTCAAGCTACTGATCGGGTTTTGATTAGTGAATGGCTGGAGGGAACACCTCTTTCCAAAGTTATTGAAAAAGGAAATCAACAAGAGCGTAATAACGCCGGCATTCGTCTCGCTCGTTTTCACTTCACTGCACCAACGAGAGCTGGCCTACTTCACGCCGATCCACACCCCGGCAACTTCAGAGTTCTAGCTGATGGCCGCTTAGGTGTTTTAGATTTTGGTGCTTGCAATCGCTTGCCAAATGGATTCCCAGAACCATTCAAACGACTGCTACGCAACGCACTTGAAGGAGATGCCATCGCGCTCTACAACGGCTTCAAGGAAGATGGCTTCATCTTGGCCGATGTCGATGTTGATCCTCAGTTAGTTTTGGATTATCTACTGCCCTTGGTAGAGCCGCTTCGTACAGAGCACTTTGCCTACACCCGCGAATGGCTACGAGAGCAGAGTGTTCGCGTCGGAGATCCGCGAAATCCCACCGCCAAGATCGGCTTCCAGCTAAACCTTCCACCTGAATACGTTTTGATTCATCGCGTTACCTTGGGAACCACTGGAATTTTCTGCCAACTTCGCGCGGCAGGAAACTTCCGTGACGAGGCTTTGTCCTGGTTCCCGGAGATCACCCCATCCCATCTGCAATCCTCACCAGCCTAAATTAACGACATTGGGGTAAAGCAAATCATGAGTTTGCGAAGCGAACTCGATTTGCGAACCAACAAAATCAAACTAAGCAGTAGCGGTTAATGGTTGATTAAGACGGGGACGACCTGGAAGTCGTTTTGCCGCAATAACCACACCATCTTCAAACAACTCTCCACCCCAAACGCCGACCGGTTCCTGTCTAGACAAGGCACCCTCAAGGCATTGCCTCTTTACTGGGCAACCACCACAAAGCGACTTGGCATAGGCGATCTCTTCACTCTTTTCAGAGAAGAAGATCTCTGGATCAGAGTTGTGGCAGGGCAGGGTGAATGCGTTGTCGGTGCCATAAACACCTGTAACTGCATCAAGGCCAATCATGGCGTTATCGCCCTCGGCCCATCCTGGTACCAATAGTTCGCTAAAGAGAACTGTCATCGTTCTCACCTATGCCTTTCCTTCACTACTTGTTTGGGATAAAGAAAAAGGGGCCTGAATCCTTGTGGATTCGAGGCCCCGGGGCTTCCTTATCGTTGATTAACCGATGAAGCTCCAGGTGCCGAATCCATCGGCCTTGGCTGACTTGGTTGCAAAATAGTTGTAACCAAATGCAGGCATAAACCAATGACGATGAGTGCGTGTTGCATTCATCGCTGTTGAGATGGTTGTCGCCTGCTTCATAGTCCGGAAAGGGTAATGCATCATTCAATTGAGATGCAACCTAATTGTTCTGATGGTTTTTCTAGATTAAGCCCGCTTCAGCTAGAAATGGGCTCGGTACTCCGTAGTAACTGATAACCAGGCTTTGCTCTGCACGCGTGACTCCAACATAAAAAAGTCTGCGCTCTTCATCCAATGGCTGATTACCCCAAGGCAGAACATCGGCGCAAACCCCTGCTAAATAGACCTTTTTCCACTCCAGACCTTTGGCCGCATGCAGGGTAGCCAACGCCACTCCGGGCAGGGTTGGTGGATTGTTCTGTTCTGCGCGATCCTCAAGTTCTCGCAAGAAAGCTCGAAGTGATGTGGTGCCTTCATTTTCTAACTCGCGCGCCAACTGCATAAAGGCCCGCACATACTCACTTTCCCCAAATGGTTTCATCGCATCACGCAAATCAGCTAGCCAATCCCCTTCGGACAAAACGGACGCACTGCGGATTGCTTTGATGATCTCTTTTACCTCAGCACGATTAAAGAATCTTTCAGCGCTGCGAATCTGATTTTCAATTCCAGCTCCTGAAAGAGTTACCTCTAAATTCTCAAGTTGCGAGTTGGTACGGGTTAGAACTGCGATTTCATATGACGCGATTCCGTTTGCAATATCCTGCTTGATTAACTCGGCTAACTCTTGAACCTCTTGTTTCTCAGAGTTAAATGCAATTGCTTTTGGTTTTTCACCATGGGAATTTATTGGATCTAACTCATGTCCTAAGTTGGCGTTGCGCAAAATACTGTTGGCGGTATTTATAATCTCTGGAGTAGAGCGGTATCCAGAGCTAAGTCTGATTACTTCAGCCTGCGGATATTTATTTGTAAAGTTAAGTAAGAAGGCTGGCGTAGCGCCAGCGAATGAGTAAATGGTTTGCGCTGGATCCCCTACAACACAGATGTCTTCACGTTTTCCTAACCAGAGATCGAGAAGGCGTTGTTGCAGAGGAGAAACATCTTGGTACTCATCCACTGTGAAATAACGGTATTGATCTCTGATGCGATCTCGAACCTCACGCTCCTCTTCCAACATTCCAACAGTAAGAAGAAGTACATCCTCAAAATCAATGGCCCGCTCTTGCTTCTTTAAAGATTCATAAGCTTCATATACTCGAGCAATCTGAGTCGCATCTACCTTGTTGTTTGAGATGCGAATCGGACGGTCATAATCATCTACCGCTTTGATGTACTCATCAGGAGCTAGGCCAATGACCTTGGCCCATTCAATTTCTCCTGCAACATCTCGCAGCACCGTATTGCTTTTTGTGGCGCTGATATTGGCCCGGGTAATTGCTTCTCCGAGAAAGCCGGTCTTTGTGGTTAATAAGGATGGAAATCTGCCGCCTAAAACCTGGGGCCAGAAGTACATGAGCTGTTTGAGGGCCGCTGAGTGAAAGGTTCGGGCCGCCACATTTGGGACCCCTAGCGCACGAAGCCGAGTGCGCATCTCGCCTGCAGCGCGGGCGGTGAAGGTCAAAGCCAGAATTCGCTGCGGATCAACAACTCCGATATCAACGGCATATGCCAAACGGTGTGTGATGGCACGGGTTTTACCGGTGCCAGCGCCAGCGATTACACAAACTGGTCCGCGAACTGCGGTAGCTACTGCCCGTTGTTCGGCATCAAGTGCATCCAGAATTCCTTGGGCTAATTGCGCCATGATTCGCCGCCGGTTAAATCATGTGCTGCATCTTTTCCATACCAGTTGTTGATCATGGCACGAGCAACTGAAATTATCGGAGGCAGCAATAGCTCTGAATTAGCAATTTTATTTTTTAAATCATCGCGGGTTAGCCAAACTATCTCTTCAATCTCTTCGCCATCTGCCTTCACCGAATCAGGGTTAGTGATTACCGCTTCGTAGGCGATCATGATTGAGGCAGGGAATGGCCAGGGCTGCGAACCAAGAAAATGCATTTCGGAAACTTTTCCACCGCACTCTTCAGCCACTTCTCTAATTACACAACTTTCAAATGATTCACCTGGTTCAACAAAACCAGCAAATGTAGAGAAACGTTTGGCGGGCCAAACCTTTTGACGTCCCAACAAAATTCGATCCTGCGCATCCTTAACTAAAACGATAATTGCAGGGTCAGTGCGCGGGTGATGAGAGGCACCGCAGGAATCACACTCTCTTACCGCTCCACCAAATGTGAAGTGAGTAGAGGAGCCACACTTGGCACACCTCTGATGAGATTCATGCCATTGGGTGAGCGCCAAGGCATGAACAGCTGCGCCAATTTGGAGATCATCTAAATCTGCGCCAATACTTCTTAAGGATTGATACTCCTCAGGAAACTCTTTTTCATCGTATTTTGTGTGAGCAACAAAGTAAGGGGTATTTGATTCATCTAAACCGAGGAAGTACCGCGTGGTTTCCGCTTCAGTAGGTTCGATGTATTTCAAGGATTTTCCGGCAATCAAAAATCTATCCCCCAGCATTTTGATTATGCGGGCCCGCTGCCAAAGCTCATCAAGTACCGCTTTCTCAGAACGTAGATGTGCGGCTCGATCTAGTTTTGAACGAGAGAGCGGAAGATTTAGCAGCACGGGCAGACCCTACTAGCCTCTCCCGTATGGCCTCTACCTCAGGTTTCACCGTGACTTCATGGAACTTGTTGCATGGAATGGCTATCCCTCCTAAATCACCAACCACACTCGCAGAGGCGCTAGCCAAACTCCATGAGTCAATCAACTCTGATTTCGTAGCTTTGCAAGAGGTTGATGTGCAACAAATTAGATCGGGACATGGCAATCAAGTTAAAGAGGTTGCTGAGTTAATTGGCGCTAAGTATTGGGCCTTCGCACCTGCCATGTATGGAACGCCAGGTGAAAAGTGGCATGGCGTAAAAGATGAAATGGTTTTTGATAATGAATCATCCTTTCCAAATGATGCGATGTATGGCATCGGTATGGTTTCCAAAGTTCCAGTTAGAAGATGGCACCGTATTAATCTAGGCAAAGCACCGCTTGGCATGCCTTTGTTAGTTGCCGGAGAAAAACGGCCAAATCTAATTTATGTATCTGATGAACCAAGATCTGCTCTAGTGGCTGAGTTAGAAAACGGTATCTCTGTAACCACTACCCATCTCTCATTTGTGCCGGTAAAGAATGCAATTCAGCTGAGGAAAATATGTAAATGGGTAGAACAACTTCCTGGTCTGCACATCATGACCGGGGATTTCAATCTGCCATGGGGCTTGGGGCCAAAGATCTCTGGTTGGCATGATTTGGCGGTTGGGCCGACCTATCCATCTTGGAAGCCCTCAATTGAGTTTGATTACATAATGAGCAAAGAGTTAACGTCACAGGATGTTAAAGCGCAGATCCATGAGCATTATGGAATCAGCGACCACAGAGCTATCTCTGTAACCCTGCTTTAAGCGACATCAACCTTTCGGCTCAAGCTCTCTTTATGGGTGTTGAAAATACTCAACAGCTCATTGCGCTTGGTCTCCGGCATTGTGAAGCCTGCAGCATGAGCAGACCAAGCCTTCAACTGATTGAGATTGGTACAACCATGAAGCCTAGAAATCAGCGATTCCCAATCACTTTTAGTCAGTGGTTTGCGAGAGTTGGTGCGCTGAACTTTTGACATCTCTTCCCGACTTGGACGCTTGCCTTTGGTGGCAAAACCTAAGTTGGCTAAACATCTTCCAATGCTTGAGGTCTCACAGTTCTCGCTGGCATTAGAGCGATTTACTGGAGAGCTACCTTCAATCTCAGTAGCAAAACCAGTGGATTGAGGGCGAACATCTTCAGAATTGGTGTAAGCCTCAGTGCGACATATCCATTCGATTCTGCCATCGGGACGCTCGGTGCGCTGTAGATCGGTAAGCAATCTGCCTTGCGGATACTTTTGCCAAAATGCGCGGATTCGGTTTTCAACTGGTTCGTAATCATTTAAGTTGAAGTAGCTCATTACTGTCCCACCGCCATCTGAAGTTCTTCTGCCATTACAGAGGTAGGTGTAAGAGTGCCGGCCCGAAAAGCCTCTGTGAGAACCTCACGACCGCCATTTAGAAAACGAGTGGCGATATACGCATCACGGGAGTTGAAGGAAATGAAATCCAGCACCTCGCCAGTGCGCTTGTATATCGCCTTTCCTTCCACATTGGTGACGGAGTCCATGACATGTTTGCGGAAAGATTCGCGAACCGATTCAACAATCTCATACTCGTAATTGCTTTTAACCCATTCGGTAAAAGCTTTCTCATTTAGAACCTCTGGTGTATTGCGAGGTTGAATTAAAGAGACCTTTGCGATCTCCTCGCCTTCTAAGGCAGCCTTGGCAGAGTCCGCGCCAACCTCTTCGAGAGCAGCAGCAAACTCACGCCTTAAACGATCTTTGGCTTCCTTTGCGGCATCGGCAATTAAGGTAATTGCCGAGAGTTGAAATGCGAGCTCTCGTAGATTCATGTGGACCCTCCTGCTGGTTTCTTGATGCAGGTGAGTACACAACCGACCACTGACAAAATCGCTTTTTATGCGGCAAAACAGCGTGTCTGAGGCGTTTAGCCCTCTTGGTTGGCCTTCTTAGCCTTCGAGGTCAAACGAGAGCGCTCATTTTGATCCAAAACAACTTTGCGGATGCGCACATTGACGGGGGTTACCTCGACGCACTCATCTTCGCGGCAGTACTCCAGAGCCTGTTCCAAGTTAAGAATCTTTGGCGGAATCAAACGCTCATTTTCATCCGAACCTGAAGCACGCATGTTGGTGAGCTTTTTTTCGCGGACGATATTTACATCCATATCCTCTGGACGAGAGTTTTCGCCAATCACCATACCTTCATAAACATCAGCACCTACCTCAGCAAAAATTGTGCCGCGCTCTTGTAATCCGAAGATTGCGTATGAAGTAGCGGTTCCGGCACGATCTGAAACTAGTGAACCGGTATTTCGAGTGCGGAGTTCGCCGTTCCATGGTTCGTAACCATCAAAGACATGGTGCAAGAGACCGGTACCTCGAGTTTCAGTAAGGAACTCAGTACGGAAACCAATAAGACCACGTGATGGAACTTTGAAATCCATGCGAATCCAACCAGTGCCGTGATTAACCATCTGCTCCATACGACCCTTGCGCAAAGCCATAAGTTGGGTGATTACACCTAAGTAATCCTCTGGTGCATCAATTGTTAGACGCTCCATCGGTTCATGAAGTTTTCCTTCAATCATTTTGGTAACAACCTGTGGCTTACCAACTGTTAACTCAAAACCTTCTCGGCGCATCATTTCAACTAAAACTGCGAGTTGTAGCTCGCCACGACCCTGAACCTCCCAGGTATCAGGACGATCGGTATTCATAATGCGAAGAGAAACGTTGCCGACAAGCTCTGAATCCAAACGGTTCTTAACCAGACGCGCAGTCAACTTCTTTCCAATACGGCCAGCTAGTGGAGAGGTGTTGATACCAATTGTCATCGAGATACTTGGCTCATCAACGGTAATAAGTGGCAGCGGATGTGGATTTTCCGCATCTGCCAGGGTTTCACCAAGAGTGATGGTTTCGATTCCAGCTACCGCAATGATGTCGCCTGGACCTGCTTCAGTAGCAGGAACGCGCTCGAGACCTTCAGTCATCATGAGCTCTGAGATCTTTACCTTCTCTTGGCTTCCATCAGTTTTAATCCAGGAAACCATCTGACCTTTTTTGATTACACCTTCATGAACCCGGCATAGCGCCAAGCGACCAAGATATGGAGATGAATCCAGGTTGGTGACATGGGCTTGCAACGGCGCACCTTCATGATATTTAGGTGCAGGGATAGTTTTGAAAATAACATCAAAAAGAACATCAAGGTTTTCCGCATCTGGCATGCCCCCATCTGTTGGACGGTTTAGTGACGCGCGACCGGCTTTTGCTGAGGTATATACGATTGGAAAATCAATTTGATCCTCGGTGGCATCGAGATCTAAGAACAATCCGTAAGCCTCATCAACCACCGCTGCGATTCGTGCATCGGGGCGATCAACTTTGTTGATGATTAAGATAACTGGAAGATTTTTTTGTAAAGCTTTACGGAGAACGAAACGGGTCTGTGGCAACGGTCCTTCTGATGCATCTACTAGAAGTGCCACGCCATCAACCATCTCAAGTCCACGCTCTACCTCGCCACCGAAATCAGCATGGCCCGGGGTATCGATGATGTTGACAATTGAGTTGCCGCGTTTGACGGCGGTGTTCTTGGCAAGAATTGTAATTCCCTTTTCACGCTCTAGATCCATTGAATCCATAACGCGATCTTGTGACTCTGATTGATCTTTATGTGCTGCAAAGGCACCTGACTGCCACAACATGGCATCAACCAAAGTAGTTTTACCGTGGTCAACGTGGGCGATGATTGCGATATTGCGTAGCTCTTCGCGGCTTTTCAGCGCTAAGCCTTCTAAATGAGGTGATTTAGACCCGGTTAATTTAGACATTGAATCTGAACTCCACTACATCTCCGTCACGCATTATGTACTCCTTGCCTTCCATTCTGACCTTTCCTTTTGCTCTGGCTTCATTCATCGAGCCCGCAGCAACGAGATCATCAAATGAAATAATTTCGGCTTTGATAAAGCCTTTTTGGAAATCGGTATGAATTACTCCAGCAGCCTCTGGAGCGGTGTTCCCTTTGTGAATCGTCCAGGCGCGGGCCTCTTTGGGTCCGGCGGTTAAGTAGGTTTGCAATCCAAGTGTTGCAAAACCAACCCGGGCCAAAGTTGCTAAACCTGGCTCCTCCATACCAATTGATTTGAGAAGTTCTAACGCTTCGGCATCATCTAACTCGGAAAGCTCTGCCTCTGTCTTAGCATCAAGAAGGATTGCCTCAGCTGGTGCCACTAGATCAGATAAGTTCTTACGCAGTGCGGTATCTGCTAACTCTGCGGCATCAACATTGAAAACATATAGAAAGGGTTTCGCTGTCAATAAACCAAGCTCTTTGATTAGAGAGAGATCAACCTCAGATTGAGAAAGCAACTTACCATCTGCGATTACTTTTTCGGCGGCCTTCACAGCATCTAAAACAGCAGCGCGCTCTTTGTTTTGCCTTGCCTCTTTTTCAATTCTGGGGATTGCTTTTTCAATAGTTTGTAGATCTGCGAGTTGTAACTCGGTGTTAATTGTTTCGATATCACTTGCCGGATCGACCCGGCCGTCAACATGAACGACATCGCCATCACTAAAAACTCGAATTACCTGGCATATTGCATCGCTTTCCCGGATATTGGCAAGGAACTTATTACCAAGGCCAGCACCCTCTGATGCGCCTTTTACGATACCGGCGATATCTACAAAGGAAACTGCGGCGGGGATGATTTTCTCCGAGCCAAAGATTTTGGCCAGAACATCTAGGCGGGAATCCGGGACGCCAACTACTCCGACATTGGGCTCGATAGTGGCAAATGGGTAGTTGGCCGCCAGAACATTGTTCTTGGTCAGAGCGTTAAAGAGGGTCGATTTTCCGACATTCGGCAGACCGACGATTCCGATAGAGAGGCTCACAAGGGGTAGAGCCTAACCGTGATTGTCAGTGCTTACTGCCACGATATGGCCATGAACGGTGCGTTGTATCTCATCATCGGGCTATTGATCGGATTAGTGGTCGGCCTGGTCATTGGAGTTATTCGATTAAACAGCGAAAAGGGCAAGGTTGCTCTGCTCAACTCTCAAATCGATGTGATGCGCGAGGAGGAAAACCGACTTACCACCCTCAACGAACAGCTTCGTGCGGTCACCACTGGAATGGCGCAATTAACCACGCAAGCCCAAGAGGCGGAGCTCAAGCGCACCCGCGCTGAATCTGAGATGCGCACCCAGATCGAAAATATGAAGTTGGGTAATGAAACATTGCTACGTGAAACCACAAAGCTCGCTGGCGCCCTCTCCAACTCTCAAACCCGCGGTAAATATGGTGAAGCACAATTAGAAACCCTTTTGGAAAATGCCGGGTTGATTGAGAATGTTCATTTCTTCAAACAGGATTACCGCACTACCGGTACCGATATCTCAAAGCCAGATATCAAGATTGCCGTTCCTGGTGGCAGCGAGATCTTTATCGACTCCAAGTTTCCATTTGATCGATTCCTCGAAGCGGTAGTTGAAAAGGATCCGACAGAGCGCACAAGGTTGATGCAGGCCCATGCCAAAGATTTGATGGGACATGTGAATGCCTTGGCAAAACGTGGTTATCAGGAGACCGGCAACTCCCCTGATTATGTAGTTCTCTTTGCTCCTTTTGAATCAATCCTTAGTGAGGCTCTCGATGTCGAGCCCCAGTTGCTGCACAAAGCCTTTGAGAAAAATGTAACTATCGCGACCCCGACCACGATGATGGCGCTGCTGCGCACCGTTGCTTATGTATTTGGTCGCTCCGAGTTGGCTCGCAACGCCCAGGAGATTCAGGATCTGGCTGGCGAGCTGTTAAAGCGCATTGGAAAAGTCCATAGCAAGATCGAAACCCTGGGCGATCGCATTAAATCCACCGAGCGCGCCTTTAACGATCTGATCAAGAGTGCCGAAGAGAATGTAATCAAGCCAGCACGTAAGATGGTAAAACTTGGCGCACCTTCTTCCAGTAAATTGAAAGCATTAGAAGAGGTTGATGACGAGCTGCGACAGATCTCACCAAAGGAGCTAACCGCGAAGGATTTATTTGATGTTGATGATGATTTAGATGAAGGAGACTCTGATGAGCGGACCAATTAGAGGTGCCGGCTTAACTAAGCCAGGTATCGTTATTTTGCAATTTGTATTTCTGGCATTTGTCGCGATGATTGAGATCTTTTTCCGCTCTAATGTGGGCTTTGTTACCGGCTTTGCAATATGGGGCTGCTACTACGGAGGGTTGGTTTATGGCAGGCCGGGCACTACCTATGTGGCGGTTGTAAATCCACCAATCGCCTTTGGATTAGCAGCGATTGTTTTACTTCCCACCGTTGGCGGAATCTCTTTGAGCCCCACCAGATTCGGTGTTGATCTCGTTTCAGGGTTAGCTAGCGTTGCACCATTCTTGATATCTGGCGCTTTGTATGGCTGGTGGAGTTACTTTAAAGAAAACAAGCAGTTACTTACCCGCAGCGCGTAGATCCTTACGAAGCTCTGGTGGAATAGCAAACAGTAAGTGCTCCTCTGAAGCAGTGACAGTCTCTACATCCTCATATCCTCGTCGAGCCAGTTCTGCCAATAAATCCTTAACCAATATCTCGGGAACCGATGCACCACTTGAAACTCCGATGGTCTCTACTCCATCAAACCATTCATCCTTAACCTCGCTGGCGTAATCAATCAAATGCCCTGACTTGGCGCCGTACTCCAACGCCACCTCTACCAAGCGAACCGAGTTGGAGGAGTTACGGGAGCCAACCACCAAAATTAAATCCGCTTGAGGCGCAATCTGTTTGATAGCAACCTGACGGTTTTGGGTGGCGTAACAAATGTCATCAGATGGTGGATCCTGTAACTGCGGGAAACGCTGCTTGAGAATGCCTACTGTTTCTAATGTTTCATCAACACTTAATGTGGTTTGGGATAACCAAGCCACTGGACGTTTTGGATCAATTTCAACATTACGGGCTCCATCCAGCCCATCAATCAACTTCACATGATCCGGTGCTTCGCCGGCGGTGCCTTCAACCTCTTCATGTCCTTCATGGCCAATTAACAAAATCTGCATGTCATCGGCGGCAAATCTCTTAGCCTCTTGGTGCACCTTGGTAACCAAAGGACAGGTGGCATCAATAGTCTTTAGATTTCTGGAAGAGGCTTCTTGATGAACCTTTGGCGATACGCCATGGGCGGAGAAGATGACGATTGAACCCTCTGGTACCTGATCGGTTTCATCTACAAATATCGCGCCTTTTTTCTCCAATGAGGAGACCACATGGATGTTGTGAACGATCTGCTTGCGTACGTAGACCGGAGCTCCATATAGATCTAGCGCTTTCTCAACGGTAACCACCGCTCTATCAACACCAGCACAGTATCCGCGCGGCGCTGCCAAAAGCACTCGTTTAGCCATAACCGCATCCTATTAGCATTGCGCCGTGCTCGAAACTTCAAGTGATAAGCCGGTACCGGTGAGGGTTGTCTCAGAGGCCATCAGCGAGTACATCAATCGCTTGGGGCAGATCTGGGTTGAAGGTGAGATCGCACAGTTAAATGATCGAGCTGGTTCTGGCATGGTTTACATGCGGCTACGTGATCCCAGCGTTGATATGTACTTAGAGGTCACCTGCCCACGTGGTGTTTTCAAAACTATCTCACCACTTTCGGAAAATGCCCGTGTAGTTATTCACTCCAAAGTAAATTTTTATACTCCAACTGGAAAACTCTCTCTCAATGCCAAAGAGATAAGACAGGTTGGAGTTGGTGAATTACTTGCTCGCCTTGAAGCGCTAAAGAAAGTTCTCGCCGCAGAGGGTTTGTTTGCTGATGAAAGAAAAAAGCCACTCCCATTTCTTCCCAACAAGATTGGCTTAATTTGTGGTCGCGCCAGCGCTGCAGAAAAAGATGTGAAGGAAAATGCTCGTCGTCGTTGGCCGTCGGTTCGATTTGAAACAAGAGAGGTAGCGGTCCAAGGTGCTGAAGCGGTAGTTCAAGTATCTAATGCCTTGCGCGAGTTAGATGCCGATCCGGAGATTGATGTCATCATCATTACAAGAGGTGGCGGCTCCTTTGAAGATCTCTTGCCATTCTCCGATGAAGGGCTGGTCAGATTAGCCGCCTCTTGCACAAAGCCAATTGTTAGCGCCATTGGCCATGAACAGGACACCCCGCTTTTGGATCTAGTTGCAGATCTGCGCGCCTCTACCCCAACCGATGCGGCCAAGAAAGTTGTGCCAGATTTCCAGGAAGAGCTGACCAAAATTAAGAATCTGCGGGATCGCGCAGATCGAAAGATAAATGATTTGGTGGTGCTGGAGATGACCAAAATTGTTAATTTAATTCAGCGGCCCGTGATGAAGGATCCAATTGTTATGGTGACAACCCGCGAAGAGATAGTTAAAGGTTTGAAAGCCCGATCACAGATGAGCATGCACTCTCGATTGGTCAGGGCTTATGACGAGGTTTCCCATATCGCAGCACGGGTGCGCACGCTTTCCCCTCAGGCCACTTTGGATCGAGGCTATGCGGTGGTTCAAAAGTTGGGTGGTGGGATTGTTACCGACCCGGCGGCGTTGACCAAAGGTGAAGAGATTCGGATTCGATTGGCAAAAGGTGTGGCGGTTGCGACAGCTTCCGGCCCAGGTTCAGAAAAGAAAAGCGAGTAGATTACGAATATGGCCTCCAGCAATAAAGAAAATCTCAGCTATGAAGCAGCCCGTGATGAGTTGGCCAAAGTTGTTACCGCTCTTGAAGCCGGCGGTGCGGGACTAGAAGAGTCATTGCAACTTTGGGAGCGCGGCGAACAACTTGCTGCTATCTGCCAAGAGTGGCTGGATGGTGCCCGAGCCAAGTTAGAAGCGGCTAAATCTGAAACAGAGAATCAGTAAAAATGCCAGAGTTCATTTATGAGGATCTCCTCCCAATTGGTGAGGATGCCACCGAGTATCGCTTGGTCAGCAAAGAGGGTGTCTCGACTTTTGAAACTGATGGCAGAAGCTTTCTAAAGGTCACCCCAGAAGCAATAAGAAACCTAACCCAGGTAGCGATTCATGACATCAACCATTACCTGCGCCCTGCTCACCTCCAACAATTAGCAAACATCCTCGAAGATCCCGAGAGCTCACCTAATGATCGCTTTGTTGCTTTGGATTTATTGAAAAATGCCAACATCTCAGCGGGCGGAGTTTTACCGATGTGTCAGGACACCGGCACCGCATTGGTTATGGGCAAAAAAGGGCAACAGGTTTTAACCTCTGAAAGAGATGAAGTAACTATCTCTCGTGGCATTTACGATGCCTACACTCAATTAAATCTGCGCTACTCCCAACTCGCAGCGGTGACGACCTGGGAGGAGAAAAATACTGGCAATAATCTGCCGGCCCAGATTGAGATTTACTCAGATTACGAGCATGCAGATGAGTACAACTTTCTTTTCATCGCAAAAGGCGGCGGCAGCGCCAACAAATCATTTTTGTATCAGGAAACTAAAGCGGTTCTAAATCCAACCGCTTTTATCGCCTGGCTTGAAGACAAGTTGCGTTCATTAGGAACCGCTGCTTGTCCGCCGTATCACCTAGCGATTGTTATTGGCGGAACCTCTGCTGAGTTCACCGCTAAGACCGCAAAGTTGGCCTCCACCAAGTATCTGGACTCACTTCCAACGCAAGGAAATGCTAAGACTGGACGTGCCTTCCGGGATATGGCGCTAGAAAAAGAGGTCTTTGCTCTAACTCAAAAGCTAGGAATCGGCGCGCAATTTGGCGGAAAGTATTTCTGTCACGATGTTCGGGTAATTCGCCTACCGCGTCACGGGGCATCCTTGCCAATCTCTATCGCGGTTTCTTGCTCTGCCGATCGTCAGGCCAAAGCCAAGATCACAAAAGAGGGCGTGTTTATTGAGAAATTAGAGACTGAGCCAGCACATTTCTTGCCAGAGACAACTGATTCTCATCTTGATGACAATGTTGTGAGGATTGATCTCAATCAACCAATGGCAGATATCCTCGCCGAACTCTCAAAGCATCCCGTAAAGACTCGAGTATCTCTCACCGGAACTTTGGTAGTAGCGCGGGATTTAGCACATGCCAAAATCAAAGAGCTAGTAGATAGTGGAAAATCAATGCCGGAGTACTTTAAAAAGTATCCGGTTTACTACGCCGGCCCGGCAAAGACCCCAACCGGTTACGCCTCAGGCTCTTTTGGTCCAACCACCGCCGGTCGCATGGATTCCTATGTTGATTACTTCCAATCACTTGGTGGCTCTATGGTGATGTTGGCAAAAGGCAACCGTTCCAAACAGGTTACTCAGGCCTGTCAGAAACATGGCGGTTTTTATTTGGGATCAATCGGTGGACCAGCAGCGAGATTGGCGCAGGATTGCATCAAAAAGGTTGAGGTTTTGGATTACGAAGAGCTTGGCATGGAGGCGATCTGGAAGATCGAGGTCGAAAACTTCCCAGCTTTTATCGTGGTTGATGACAAAGGAAATGATTTTTTTGCCGACAACGGCAAGCCATTAACTATCGGGGTAAAGCCAGAGGTTTAGTAATAACGGGAGCGCTTGAATTTTGCTAGCGCCTTGCAAGGTGTTTCATAACGTACATCGATGTAATGCAACCCCCAGGTAATTTGGGTTACGGGGTTGGTGCGCCAATCAGTTCCGATGATCTCCATCTTGGTTGCGGGTAGAGCCTGCGGAATTCCATGGGCACCACTTGTCTTATTGCGGGCCCTGTAATTCCAATGACTCTCTTTAGTCCACAAAGTATCTAGACATGAGAACTGGTACTTGCCCCAGCCGTACTTCTCCTTAGCGATCTCTGCGCCAACTTTGCGGGCTCCCTTTGCGGTTCGGGCCAGCTCCACTTTTTTCATCATTATTGAAACCATCAACATGTCCCAGGCCATCACGGTGGAGCGCTCATTCATTTCAAGCAAGGTGGGCCAGGTCGGCTCGGTCTCGCCAGGGATAGCTGCGCGAAGATCGGCGACTGGGGTTGGAGTGATCTCGACTTCGATTGGGAGGGTTGGTTGGGCATACGCCACCTCGACAGAGGAGATAAACAGGGTCGCGAAGGCAACGCTGGCAACAACAAGACGTTGTCTAAGCATGAAGCAATCGCCTCCATCTGTCTCAGCCACCCAGGGCAGCCAAAAGTCGAGTTTAAGTTTTGGGGGAATTGGGGTTTAGGGTGACAAAGCCCGGGGTGAGTCGCAAATTAAACCTTGCGAGTGGCGGAAAAAAAGATAATCTCACAGGAAATGTGGATAACAAAACCCCAGTTCAGCCCGTATAAAGTCCAATTTATCCCTTTTGTAATGAAACCCCAAAAAATCGAGGTTTTGCCCCTAAGCAAAGAGTTGAACTGGATCCTCCAAAAGCTCCGTTACCAGAGCGGCAATCTGGGAGCGCTCTGATCTGGTCAAGGTGACATGGGCAAAAAGCGGATGGCCCTTTAAAGACTCTACGACCGCGACCACTCCATCATGACGGCCCACCCTTAGGTTGTCCCGCTGGGCGATGTCATGGGTTAACACCACTCGGGAGCCTTGTCCAATTCTGGAGAGCACAGTTAGCAGTACCCCGCGCTCCAAGGATTGCGCCTCATCAACGATGACAAAGGAGTCATGCAGCGAGCGACCTCGGATATGGGTTAGCGGAAGAACCTCAATCAATCCCCGATCCATGACCTCTTCAATAACCTGCGCAGAGACAAGAGCACCAAGTGTGTCAAAAACCGCCTGAGCCCAAGGCGACATCTTTTCGCCCTCGCTGCCTGGAAGGTAACCCAGCTCTTGACCACCGACTGGATAAAGGGGACGGAAGACCACAATCTTCTTATGCAATCTGCGTTCGAGGACCGCCTCCAAACCTGCGCAAAGTGCGAGCGCAGATTTTCCAGTTCCGGCCCGGCCACCGAGTGAGACGATGCCGATTTCATTGTCCAGTAATAAATCAAGTGCGATGCGTTGTTCTGCCGAGCGACCATGGATTCCAAATGCGGTTTTGTCACCGCGGACTAAGACTAGAGATTTGTCAGAGGTAACCCTGGCCAGTGCACTTCCTTTTTCCGAGTGCAAAACAACTCCAGTGTGACAGGGCAAATCCTGAGCGATTGGATCGCTTATCTTTTCCCCGGAATAAAGTGCATCGATAACCTTGCCGCCAACTGTGGCATCAACCATTCCGGTCCAACCACTTGAGGGTGCGAGCTCTGCTCGATACTCCTCGGCTGAGATACCAACTGAGGAAGCCTTAACCCGCAGCGGCAGATCTTTGGTAACTAGAACTACATCTTTTCCTTCACTAACTAGGTTTCTAGCCACGGCCAAAATCCGGGAGTCATTTGTGCCATCTCGCAAAAAGCCATGAGGCAGAGATGAAGTGTCTGTGTGATTAAGCTCCACCGAGAGCACTCCGCCAGAGGCGTTAATCTTTAATGGTTGATCAAGACGGCCATGTGAAATACGTAGATCATCTAGTTGACGTAGAGCGGCCCTGGCAAAGTAGCCCAGCTCTGGATGATCTCTCTTAGTTTCTAACTCTCCGATTACAGCGATCGGAATGATGATTTCATGCTCGGCAAATCTAAAGAAGGCGGTGGGATCAGCCAGCAAAACGCTGGTGTCCAGGACATAGGTTTTTCGTCCTGCGGAGCTGCTACGGGCCAAGTAACTCCTTCTTATTCTGTTTTCTAGAGCTTAAAGTTCGTGAATTTCACGCTCAAAAAGCTAGGGAAGTGAGTTGGGAAAAAGATAAATCCTCAACGCCGCGAAATCACGCGACACGCTCAAGTAGAGGTTGAGGTTTACCCTCTATTTACCCAATCTTCTCTCTCGCGCGGCATAGGAGCGCAAAGCACGTAAAAAATCCACACGTCGAAAATCTGGCCAGTATGCCTCGCAAAAATAAAACTCTGACTGATGGCTCTGCCACAACAGGAATCCACCTAAGCGCTGCTCTCCAGAAGTTCGGATTACCAACTCGGGATCTGGTTGTCCTGCTGTGTAGAGATACTTATCAATTGAAGCTACCGACAATTCATCAGCAATTTGAGTGATGGGTTTACTAACCGTCTCGCACTCCTGCAGATACTTCTTAAAAGCATCCACGATCTCTAGCCTGCCGCCATACCCAATCGCCACATTTACAGTAATGCCTGAAATGGCAGAGGTCTTCGCCTCTGCGTTTTTTAATCTGGTGGCCAACTGCTCCGGCAATAACTCGAGTGATCCCACGGGGCGAATTCGCCATCTTCCAGTAGCACTTAAATCATCCACGGTCTCAGCAATTATCGAGATTAACTTTTCCAACTCCTGTGGCGAGCGCTTCAAATTGTCACTGGATAGCAGCCACAAAGTCACAACATTTATATCGGTCTCTTCGCACCATTGCAGTAACTCGATGATTTTCTCAGCACCGGCGCGATGGCCTCGAGATGAAGATGTGTCCCCCGTGGGTGAAGGATTTTCTCTGGACCATCTCCGATTGCCATCAAGGATTACCCCAATATGGTGCGGAGTGCGAGAGAGATCCAACTGCGCCATCAACCTGGCTTCGTAGATCGGGTAAACCAGAGATTTAACTAATGAGCGCAACCTCATTTAATAGGAAACTCCCTCGTTACCTTGCGCTCTGCAACAAATGAAGCGACCGGCAAGGTGCCTGCCAAGATAAAGAGAATCATCCGCTTAATTGTGAACCGGGCCTTGGCGGTAAAGTGGATCGCAGTCAAAACATAGAAGGCATAAACATAGCCATGCACAAAGGGAATCCACTTCACCTTTGCAGCAAGCTCTGGATCATCAAGTAAATAGACCACCGGAAGCTCAACAAACCAGAGAAGCAGGGACATGATACCGGCGGCAAAGGCCATAAATCTAAAACGCTTAATTACACCGTTCAATGCACTATCCCCTTTTCCTTCTTTTCCCGCAGCCTGCTATAGAACGGTAGAAAAACTACTACCAGGGCCATGAGCCACCAAATAATGACATAGGAAATGTGCTGCCAGTAGTAACCCGGCACCTTCGGCTTAATGGGATCGACCTGTGCCCGCTTCAACTCTAAGGGTTTGCCGTTTAACATCTCTGATTCCGCCACAACGTAACCATCGTAAACCGGCAGGTTGTAGTTAGCCACTAGCAATGACGGATCTAATCGACTTAACCGGTCTTCAGATTTTGCAGCCCGATTTTCAAACTGGCGGAGCATCAATCTTCCTTTAACAAAGACCTCGCCCTTTGGCAGCTCATCTGTTTCGGTGCCACGAACGACCAGAATCGCTCCACCGCCATTGACCTCAAGCAATCCAACTAACCAGGTGCCAATTTTTTCCTGGTTATCAATCTGACCCGGCGCATCAAACTGTGCAACGTACTGTCCGGAAAACTCTACGATTCGATTAATCGCGCTGTCCTTCAGGTTTTGTGAAGGAGCAGCTACCTTACTTAACGCGACGATTGGTTTCTCAATATAAGGCTTTTGCAACTCTTTCAACTCAGAAGCACGATCCAACTGCCAAAAACCGAGCCGGACAAAGATTAAAGCGAAAACAACAACCAGGGCAATAAAGCCGGATTTCTTAAACCAATTACTATTACTTTGATTCATCATTTAAACGACGATCTTCCATCCGCTTCCAGCGTTTATAGAGACTACGCAACAACACCACGGTTGCAGCTGTCAAGAAGATCATCGTTAGTGAACCAGCAATACCGGCATCAAATACAGGTTGTTCCATGACATCATTCTCCCATGCCTGCCGCATTCTCGAATCTCCCCCCTGAAACTCGCGATTTGATGCGGCAGCGTTATGGTTATAGAGAAGGTGCTCGCAGTTGGCGAGTAATAGCAATTCTTCTCGCTGCAATATTTCTGCCCTGGCTAGCCTGGAGCGCCTGGCACCATTCAAACCCCGAGATCAGAGTTACCTTAATTAGTTTTCAAAATGAAACCGCTAATTCAATTGAGATTACCTATCAAGTTGAGCAACGTTACCCCAGGCAGCAATTGCGCTGCACTTTGTTGGCCCGAGATATCGATAAAAATGTGGTTGGCGAAATCGAACAGTTAATCCCCGCATCAAACCTGGAAAAACAAAGCTTTACCACCACGATTCCAACCCGCATAGCGGCGGTTAATGCTGCGGTTTTGGATTGTCATGCAGCACGGGGTTGAAGAAAGTAGGCTTGGCCCCACTTATGAGCAAGACTTGGTTAACACAAGAGGCAGCTGACCGTTTGGCTGCGGAGCTCGCGCACCTCGAAACAACCGGTAGATCTGAGATCGTTAAAAAGATCGAGTCGGCACGTGCCGAAGGTGATCTAAAAGAGAACGGTGGTTACCACGCTGCCCGTGAGGAACAAGGCAAGATGGAGGCGCGCATCCGCCAACTAAAACACATGCTAGAAAATGCAGAGATTGGAACACCACCTGCTGCTGCAGAAGGCACCGTTGCCCCCGGCATGAAAGTTACAGTGGAGATTATGGGTGATGAGATGCAGTTCCTATTGGGCTCTCGTGAGATCGCCAGTGGCGACATTGATGTTTACAGTGAAAAGTCCCCGTTAGGTAGCGC
The DNA here is from genome assembly GCA_030830475.1 of Candidatus Nanopelagicales bacterium. GTDB lineage: Bacteria > Actinomycetota > Actinomycetes > Nanopelagicales > Nanopelagicaceae > MAG-120802. The sequence continues at coordinate 54,732 of JAURMX010000009.1, read as the reverse complement.
TGTCATGGGCGCAAAGATTGGCGAAGAGAAAAGCTACACCGCGCCAAATGGCAAAAATATCTCGGTTAAAGTTCTTAAGGCTGAGATCTACAGCTGATTACTTAGCTGCGGTATTGATGTATTTCCGCACACTGAGCGGAATAAATACCGTCATAATCAAAACCATATAGATCAAAGACATCTCGAGTGGGTTTTGGCTCGGCCAAGAGTTTGCCGTAACACCGAAAATATTTTCTAACCCAAATAACTCTCGGCATCCTGCCACCATTGTTGAAACTGGGTTCCACTCTGCAAAGTACTGGAGCGCCTTTGGCATACCTGTGGTTGGTGCAAAAGCATTAGACAGGAAGGTGAGTGGAAATACCGCGATGAAAACAGCTGCGTTAGCAACTCGCGCAGATCTCACAGATAACCCAATCAATACGCCAACCCACGACATGGCAAAGCCAAAGAGCAGCAGAAATGCAAAGCCTAGAATCACATTTAAGAACCCAGATGAAGGGCGCCAGCCCACTAGATATCCTGCCAGCCCCATAACTGTTAAAACCACGATATTCAGGGTGCTATCACCTAATGCTCTGCCAAATACCACTGCAGATCTAGAGATTGGCAATGATCTAAAGCGATCAATTAATCCTTTTTGCATATCCTCAGCGAGTCCAACCGCGGTGCCAGCCAAGGTAAATGCCACTGTTTGTACAAAGATTCCGGGCATCAACAATTGAACATAATCAACACCGGGAATTCCAGTTGAGATTGAGCCACCGAATACATAGCGGAAAAGGAGCACAAACATCACTGGCTGGATAGTTGAAAAGATCAAAACTTCAGGAACTCGGATGAGCTGCAGCAATTGCCGCTTGGTAACTACTAAAGAGTCAGAGATCGCATACTTCATTTCTTTTTCCTCTTTCGCGCCCGAGGATCAACTACTTCCTCTTCCTTCTTATCCTCCGCAGCATGGCCGGTCAAAGCAATGAAGACATCATCGAGCGAAGGTCGTTTTAAACCAATATCCAATGGATGAATTCCCGCATCATCAAAGGATCGAGCTGCTTCAATCAGCGCCTTAGATCCTGTTGTAACCGGTGCCGATACCTGTCGGGAGCTTTCCTCCACCAAAGCTTTTCCACCGCTGACTCGCTCCACAATCTCTGTAACCTTTTTTAGATCCTGAGATTCAGCAACGATTTCTAAACGCTCGCCGCCAACCTGACGCTTGAGTTGATCAGAGGTGCCTCGCGCAATCACTGTTCCGAGATCAATTACAGCAATGTCATCAGCTAACTGATCCGCTTCCTCCAAATACTGGGTGGTCAAAAGAAGCGTAGTGCCATCTTTTACCAATGAATCAATAACGCCCCACATCTCTTGGCGGCCACGAGGATCTAAACCGGTAGTAGGTTCATCCAAGAACAAAATCTTTGGTCTTACTATCAAAGAAGCAGCTAAATCTAAGCGGCGACGCATTCCGCCTGAGTAGGTACGGATTGGACGTTTTGCCGCATCTGTTAAAGAAAACTGCTCGAGTAACTCCTCTGCTCTCTTTTTGGAAGCAGATGGCGAGAGGTGATACAAACGGCTAAACATAACTAAGTTGTCCCAACCAGTAAGCGTTTCATCAACCGCTGCATACTGACCTGACAAGCCAATTACTTCGCGAACTTGATCAGGATTTTTAATGACATCAATTCCAGCGACTGTTGCATGGCCCGAATCCGGTGTTAACAATGTTGCGAGAATTCTCACAGTTGTAGTCTTGCCAGCGCCATTTGGCCCAAGTACGCCTAAAACCGTGCCTTCTTCGACATCTAGATTCAATCCATTTAGAGCTTTGACAGTGCCCTTGTCATAGGTTTTAACCAAATTCTCTGCAATAACACTTTTCACAGTGATGAGAGTAGTAACCTTTGAGTCTTGAGCCAAATTTACGTTAGGAAAACATGCGCAACAAAGCCAAAGTAGACCACTCCAAGCCGCTAACCCACCGAGAGATTCTCATAATTATGTCCAGTCTTATGACTGGATTACTCCTGGCTGCGCTGGATCAAACCATAGTTTCAACCGCATTAAAAAGTATCGTTGAAGATTTCAATGGCTTAAATCATTACACCTGGGTCGTTACTGCCTACCTGCTTACTTCAACCGCATCCACACCTTTGTACGGCAAAATCTCCGATCTCTACGGACGCCGTCCGGTTTATCAGTTTTCTATTATTGTATTTTTGATTGGCTCATTTTTAGCCGGTGCTTCAACCTCGATGGAACAACTAATTGTTACCCGCGCAATTCAAGGAATCGGCGCTGGTGGTTTGATGGGTCTTACCTTCGTAATAGTTGGCGATATAGTTTCACCTCGCGAGCGCGGTAAGTATCAAGGTTTGTTTGGTGCAGTTTGGGGAATCTCTTCAGTTGCCGGTCCGCTGTTAGGTGGTTTTTTCTCAGATAGCGGCTCAATCCTTGGTATTACCGGTTGGCGTTGGATTTTCTACATCAATCTACCTTTTGGAATCCTGGCTCTAGTAGTTACTTCAATGGTCCTGCATATTCCAAGGGTTAAGCGGGAACACAAGATTGATTTCCTTGGTGCTCTGCTCATGGTGATTTCAGTCGTAGCGCTATTGATCGCACTATCAGTGCTCGGCCCAGAAAATGGTTGGAATGATTCTCGCACCGTAATCACATTATTGGCTGGTGTGGTCTTTGCTGTTTTGTTCGTAATTTGGGAGTTAAGAGCAAAAGAGCCGATTTTGCCTATGAACTTGTTCAAGAATCGCACCTTCACCTTAACCTCAATTATCGGTTTCATTATCGGTGCGGGAATGTTCGGTGCGATTGTTATGTTGCCGCTTTACCTTCAGATTATTCAAGGTAACTCTGCTACAGATGCTGGATTAAGGCTAATTCCTTTGATGATCGGAATTCTTAGCTTTACGGTCACGAGTGGTCGACTAATCACAAAAACTGGTCGCTACAAGAAGTATCCAGTCTCCGGTACTTTACTAATGGCCCTTGGTGTTTACTTGATGAGCACGGCACATGTTTCAACCCCGTACTGGCAAATCGCTATTTTTGCAGTAATTATCGGTGGCGGATTAGGACTATGTATGCAAACCATTGTGATTGCGGTCCAAAATGCGGTGGAGTTTAAAGATCTTGGTATCGCTACCTCCTCAAACACATTTTTCCGCTCCCTTGGTGGTGCTTTTGGAACCGCGATATTTGGAACTATCTTGAGTAATCGAGTTGCTGAGAACCTACAGACTCAACTTGGTGGATCAACAGCGGTCGAACCTGGAATCCTGGAGACTTTAACTAGCAACACCTCGATGATTGCAACTTTGCCAGCAGAGATTCAGGCAAAGGTTTTGGAGGCTTTTGCAGATTCTTTCCAAGTTGTGTTCCTAAGTGCCTTCCCAGTTGTTGCACTAGCTTTCTTCTTTGCAATCGCACTAGAGGAAAAGCCATTGCAGGATAGCCAAAGCCATGCCTCAGCAAGACAGGATGCGGCAGGAGAGGCGCTTGGCTAAAAAGATTAAATCCCCATTTAAGGGACTTCCAAAAGAGGTTTCCGTCCTAACCGCAATCTCATTTTTGGTCGCAGTGGGTTTCGGTTTGATAATTCCAGCCATACCAATCTTTGCAAAAACCTTTGGCGTCTCAAATACTTTGATTGGCTTAATTATCTCCTCCTTCGCAATCATGAGATTTGTATCAGGACTCTTCTCCGGAAAATTAGTCGATCGATTTGGAGAGAGAGTCGTTCTTGGCTTTGGCTTATTCATTGTTTCGATATTCACATTACTGGCGGGTTTAGCTCAAAGTTATGAGCAGCTGCTCATATTTAGAACCGTGGGTGGTCTTGGCTCTTCAATGTTCTCGGTATCTGCAGGAGCGCTAATTCTCCGAGTGGTTGCAGATAATCAAAGAGGTAGAGCGCAATCCCTTTATAACGGTGGATTTATCGCAGGTGGAGTAGCAGGACCTGCCTTTGGTGGCGCACTAATCGCTCTTTCTCCACGAGCTCCATTTTTTATTTACTCAGGGCTATTGATCGCCGCTGGAACTGTTTCCATGATTTATCTACATGAGAGTCGTTTAGGGGCAAAAGTCGAAGTAAATCAAGAGGAACGTGCTTTAACTATCCGTGAAGCGTTACAAATCAAGCCTTACCTTTACTCACTTTTCTTGGCTTTCTTAGGGAGTTGGATTCTCTTTGGCATGCGCTCCTCAATCTTGCCACTATTCGTAGTTGAAGATTTAGGTGCCAGCGCATCCCTAGTGGGATTGAGCTTTACCATTGCCTTGATTGCGCAAGGTTCGGTAATGGTGCGCGCCGGAAGGTACTCCGATAAAAATGGTCGTAAACCAGTCATTCTGACCGGTTTCTCCATAGTTATGTTGGCCCTCGCTATTTTGGTTTTATCAACCAACACCACCATCTACCTACTTGGCATGATTGTTATGGGGTTGGGTGCGGGTTTTGCCGCGTCTGCTGGAGCGATTGTGGGAGATGTAATAAAGGGTAAGAGTGGAAAGGTTTACGCCTTCTGGCAGATGGCGGGCGATGCCGGAATGATGGTGGGTCCTGTGCTGCTAGGTTTTATCTCAGATTATTTCTCCTACCGCACCGCTATTGCATTTAGTGCAGCGGTGTTTTCACTTGCGATTATTGCCGCAATAAGAATCCCCGAGACCAATACCGCTAGCCTCGGGGATTCCCGTAAACCTCAATTAAACGAGGGTTAGTCGTTATTGCCGCGCAAAATTGCAAGTAAGCGCAGCACCTCTAGATACAACCAAACCATGGTCATAAGTAGGCCAAAACCAGCACGCCATGATTCTTCTTGAGGCACGCCAGCGCGCACACCCTCTTCGATCTGATCAAAATCTAGGATCAAGAAGAAGGAGGCGATTGCAACACCAGCTATTGCTAACAATGGACCAAAACCACTTAAGCCGTATAGGCCCATGCCATTGCCAACACCAAAAAATGAGCTAATTAGGCTACCGACCGCCAAAACCAAGTAACCAAGAGCTGCACCTAGCAACATACGGGTGAACTTTGGTGTGGCACGTAGTCGGCCACTCTTGTAGAGGAACAACATTCCAACAAAAGCTGCAACTGTTGCAACAATCGCCTGTTGAACGATGCCATCGTAGAAGAGTTCGTAAGTCTTGCTGATGATTCCAAGCACTAGGCCTTGGCAAACTGCATATGCTTGATAAACAGCAGGGCGAACTTTCTTACTGAAAACACCAACTAGGGCTGTGATTAATCCACCAACAAAACCAACTAGCAAAGCTCCGCCGCCAAGATTTAAGTACCAAGCAGCTGCCCCAACCACGATGGAAATACCAAAGAGCATTCCAGATCGTGCGACAACATCATCCATTGTCATGCGACCAGTGCGTAGCGATGATGCTGCGGGTGCGTTGTATGTCTCCTCTAGATTGTCCGGTGTTAACACCGAACCCATTGAGGCGAAACCGCGACCATTGCCCTGACCATTTTGCTGACCAAATGCCTTGCCGAGTACGGGATTTGAACTATTCATTGCTCTCCTTTTAGTAGTTCGCATCAGAACTGCTGGCAGATATGTGCCCCCGGTGGGGGTCGAACCCACACTTGGACGATTTTAAGTCGTCTGCCTCTGCCGTTGGGCTACAGGGGCTTACCTGAGTGGGCAAATCTACCTGCCTTTTTCACCACCGAATCCAATTGGGTCCGCGTTAGCTTTCCCGTAAAAGTATTCTGCTGGCTGGGATGGTAACTCCCAATGACCAATCTAGTATTCCCATCACTACCCAGAAAGTTGAACTGGGCGCCGTGGCCAAACTTTGGGCGGTTTCTAGGCAATTCCTCACCCAGCTCGGCAAGTGCATCAATAATCGCGCGCCAAGCGATCCCACCTAGAGCTAGGTAGCTTCGAGTTGTTGGGAAGAGCAGCTCAACCTCCCTCAATAACCAAGGCTGACACTTCTTTGTTTCTTCAATGCTGGGTTTGTTTCCTGGTGGAACACATCGCACCGCGCACATGATTCGAGTGTCGATTAACTCCTGACCATCATCTAAGGAGTTGCTGGTTGGAATCTTTGCGAGACCATTTTTATGTAGCGATCTATACAGCCAATCTCCAGAGCTATCACCGGTAAAGACTCGACCGGTGCGATTAGCACCATGCGCACCAGGTGCTAATCCAATTACCGCAACCTTTGCATCGGTCGGACCAAAACCAGTAATTGGCTTTCCCCAATACTTTTCAACTTGATAAGAACGGCGCTTTGTAACCGCTACCTCTTTTCGCCACTGTACAAGTCGTGGACATGCGGTGCACTTTATTAACTCTTGGTCTAGCAACTTCAAGTTAAGAAGTTTTGGCGCCAACCGGACTGGGTTAGTTGGCAAGTGACCAAGCCATTCCATCGAGAATATCTGACTCCGATGCCACAAACTCCTGCGCTTTAGAAAACTCCATAATTCTAGATAACACCAGAGAACCTGCTGCGATTACATCAACTCGACCAGGGTGCATATATCCGAGCGAGCTAATCTCTTTCCTATTCATCTTTAGAAAATTATTGGCAACCTCATGGGTCTTAGCTGCAGAGATCCGGGAAAGATGAATCGCATAACGGTCATACTGTTCTAACTCCAACGCAGCAGCTGCAACTGTGGTTGCTGTTCCGGCTACAGCGATCAAACTCTTTGCCTCCGTGATTGGCACAAAACTTGCCGCTTCTTTGATAGCCGCATCAATATCCTGTCGCGCTCTTTCGATCTCATCTGGTTTTGGTGGCAACGAGGTGAAATGTCTCTCGCTCATCCGCACACAACCAATGTTCTGACTCTTGGCAAACTGCACCGTCTCTGCGCCAAAAACAAACTCTGTGGAACCTCCACCAATATCTATTACTAGATAGGGGGCGCCAAAACCCTTTAACTCCTTGGTCGCGCCAAGAAATGAGAGTCTTGCCTCCTCTTCTCCGCTGATGACCTCGGGTGCAACACCCAATAGATTCTTAACGCCGTCGATAAATAGATCTCTGTTTGTGGCATCACGTGTTGCGCTAGTGGCACAAAACCTAATCTTGGACACTCCTCGTCTACTGATTTCATCAGCAAACAAACCCACCGCTTTAAATGTGCGCTCCAAAGCATCGGGGTGAAAGGCTTTGTTTTGATCTACCCCTTGACCCAGTCGAACAATCTCCATGGTTCTATAAATTTCACAAAAGTTGTCACCTGAAACATCGGCAATTAACAATCGAATTGAGTTAGTTCCACAATCAATTGCTGCTACCCGTGACATTTAGTTTTTCTCCTGATTGCGTCGCTCTAAACAATCTCCGTTTTGCCACCACTGTGGCAGTTTTGACAAAGCTTCATCACCAAGTGGATTAACGCCTGTTCCTGCAGCCAAGGAATGGGCAATTAATGAATGTAAACACTTAACTCGATCCGGCATACCGCCGGCCGATACATCTGCGATCTCCGGCACTTCAATGCCCAATGCAGCTCGAGCCGCCAAATAATCATCATGTGCTGCGCGGTACTCCCCAGCTAATTGCGCATCATGCTGTAACCGTTCATTCATCTCTGACATTAAAGTTGAGTTTTCTAAGGTTGAAATTGCGGAGGTTAAGTTAGGACAAGTTGCGTAGTAAAAAGTCGGAAATGGGGTTCCATCATTTAACCGCGGTGGCGTTTCAACAACCGCTGGGTTTCCGCAAGGGCAGCGATACGCCACAGCGTGAACATCTCTAGGGGTGCGACCAAGTTGAATCTCAATCGCTGCTAAATCCTCGGAAGTTGGCTTGTTGATCACGGAGTTGGCGCTCCGACACCGACTGAGGTAATGGAGGAGATAACTCGGGAGTACCAAGGCACGCCCAAAGGAAAGTCTTGATTAATGGGGGCCGCGGTTGAGGTTCCATCATCAACCTGATTATTGATCCCAAGAATTATGTACTGCCGCTCTCCTGGCAAAACGAAATGTAAACGGTCTCGAGCTTGAGATTTTATGTACTCGGGATCGCGCCATCGCTGTAACTCAGCGCGCGCCTCTTCTAACTTTTTACGGTTTGAATCAACATCTGCTTCTAGAGCGCTGATCTGGGCTCTTTGTGCAAAGTAATGCTGCGTTGGCGGAGCCAGGGTTACCGAAACACCAAAAAGCACAATAAATAAAATTAATAACCGAGTTGAGATGCCACGCTTTTCCGCAAACCCCTCCAGAGCCGAACGCAGCTTTAACTTTCTGCGTCTCATATCCGCTCCTTAAAAATTAGCGAGAAGTGAATCTCGGAAAAGCTTCGCGGCCCGCGTACTTTGCCGCTGCGCCTAACTCCTCTTCAATTCTTAGCAACTGATTGTACTTTGCAACTCTTTCACTACGGGCTGGCGCACCAGTCTTAATTTGTCCGCAGTATGCTGCAACAGCAAGATCTGCAATGGTGGTGTCCTCGGTTTCGCCTGATCTATGGCTCATCATCGAGCGATATCCGGCCTTATGCGCCATAGCTACGGCATCTAGAGTTTCGGTAAGAGTGCCAATCTGATTTACCTTGACTAGAAGTGCATTGGCTGTGCCTTCGGAAATACCGCGAGCTAAACGGGCTGGATTGGTGACAAATAAATCATCGCCTACCAATTGAACCCGTTGTCCTAACTCTGTAGTTATGGATTTCCAACCATCCCAATCATCCTCAGAAAGCGGATCCTCAATTGAAACCATAGGATAGGAATCAACCAATCCTTTGTAATAGGCAATCATCTCGGCAGCGGTCAAGGAGCCACCTTCAAAGGCGTACTTTCCATTTTGATAAAACTCAGTAGCTGCAACATCCATAGCTAGTGCAATCTGGCTCCCTACCTTGTAACCAGCTTTTTCTACCGCTTCAACAATTAGATCAAACGCTGCTCGATTTGAATCAAGATTTGGCGCGAACCCACCTTCATCGCCGATGCTGGTTGCTAATCCCCGCTTCTTTAAGACCGCTTTTAAGTTGTGATAGATCTCTGCTCCCCAACGGAGAGCCTCTTTGAAGGAGTCGGCACCAATCGGAGCAATCATGAACTCTTGAATATCAACATTGGTATCTGCGTGAGCACCACCATTAAGAATATTCATCATTGGAATCGGCAATAGGTTGGCTGATGGACCGCCTATAAATGAGTAAAAAGGTTGATTTTTGGACTGGGCTGCAGCTTTTGCAACTGCTAATGAAACTCCGAGAATCGCATTTGCACCAAGGGATGATTTGTTTACTGTGGCATCTAAATCAATCATGGCTTGATCTAGACCACGTTGATCAAAGGCATCTCTTCCAACTACAGCTGGTGCGATTTTGTTCTTAACATTCGCAACTGCATCTGCGACACCCTTGCCTAAATACCTGGTCCCACCATCACGTAACTCGGCGGCTTCAAAGGCACCTGTTGATGCACCACTAGGCACTGCAGCCCGGGCAAAGGATTCATCTTCTAAATAAACATCAACTTCAACGGTTGGATTTCCACGAGAATCGAGAATCTCGCGCGCATTTACGGATTTAATGTTGGTCACGGGCGCGCAGTCTAGCCTGAAATACGGCGATTACTTGCGCTGTGCTTCTTGCTCGCTCATCTGAGCTCGATACTGCAATGCCGCTTTACGCAGCGCCACCTCGGGATCCACATCATGAGTCACCGCCCATGAGACCAGTGAAAGTAATTGCTCACCCAACATCTGCTCATCAACCGGTGTTTCAGCTGGAAGCTCTGGCATCTCAAGATGATTTTTCTGTGCCCGATAAATTAGTTTTGCAGCTAAAGGCAACGCCGGCTGTCCGGTCGGGACACCATCATGAGCAGAGGTGCGACCTTTTTCCTCTCTTTTAATCCGCTCCCAGTTTTCCAATACATCGCCGCTTGAGGCAACCGTTGTATCTGAGAACACATGAGGATGCCGCGATATCAACTTGTCAGCAACTGATTTGGCTACATCATCAATATTGAACGGTTGTGATTTATGCTCTTGCGCTATCCGAGCGTGGAAGTAAACCTGCAGCAAAAGATCGCCTAGCTCTTCACGCATATCAATGCGATTTTCACTCTCTACAGATTCTATGAATTCGTAGGATTCCTCCAGCAGATACTTCAATAGCGATTCATGGGTTTGCTCTGCATCCCAAGGGCAACCACCCGGCGAACGAAGTTGATTCATTACCTCTGCAAGGCGAATCAAATTTTCGTAAGCCATGAAGATTTACTTATCTGTTACGGCGTCACCCGCAGCTTCTGTAGCAACTACAGAGAGAGTGGACTCATCCCACTTTCCATATCGCGGATTAACGGTGACATTCAGCGCTTTGGCCTTATCTGTGACCAAGTTTTGAATAAAGGTATTGATTGAGTTTTCATCTGCACCAGCGGCAGATTGTTGTTCAGTCAATTTACGCAAAATCAGATCGCGACGCAGAACATCATCAAGTGATGTAGAGGGAATTGCTGCGCTGACTAGGACATTCGGCAGGTTGGCCTCGCCACCAATGTTGGTATAAATCTCTATCTTGTACGCCTCAATCTCTGAAGCGCTGATTTCAATATTCTCATCTTTAGCAACATCTTCGATGATGGCATTTGAAATCATGTAAGAGAGTTGTGAGCGGGTCAATGCATCGCCATCCTCAAGCTGCATCTGTGAGGTATCAACACCATCACGTTCTTTTAGGATTAGGTCAACCTGTGACTGTAAATCAGAGAGAGCAATCTCTTTGTCGCCAACGGTTGCTGCTGAATCCACATTTGAACATCCGGTAACCGCTATTGCAACGGCCAGAAGAACAGCTAGAAATCTCTTCACAAAATCTCACTTTCGTTTGGGGCGCTCAAGCAAAGTCTGTGCTAACTCAAAGGCCCAATCAAGGAGTGAAGTATCTCCTATTTCATCTACTGCTGACTCCCACGCTGCGCTCTGCGGGCGGGCAATCATCACTACCTTTGTCACAGATTTCACAATTGAGCCTGGATAGAGACGATTTATCTTGAGTTCTAAGGACTCACTAGGTTTTAGTGGAGCGACCTTCACATAACGGCCCTGAACCGCAAAATCGGTGATGCCGTGTGATTTAACAAAGGTGCGCAACTTTGCCACTTGTAATAGCGCTTCTGCTTCATGTGGCAAAGCACCAAATCGGTCCACTAACTCCTCTTTAATTGCATCAATCTCTGCATCAACTTTGGCATCAGCAAGTCGTCTATAGAGATCTAGCCTTAAACGATCAGATGGAACATATTCTGGTGAGAGATGAGCGGTTATAGGTAGCTCGACCTTGCACTCCAAGCTCTCTTCTACTCCATCAATAACTCCACGCTTATACTCATTAACCGCTTCCCCAACCATTCGCATGTAAAGATCAAATCCAACATCGGCGATGTGACCGGACTGCTCACCGCCGAGCAAATTACCTGCACCCCTGATCTCTAAATCTTTAAGCGCAACCTGCATGCCAGCACCCAACTCAGTGTTCTTGGCAATAGTTGTTAAGCGATCTAGCGCCAACTCGCTTAGTGGTTTATCTGCAGGAAATAAGAAGTAAGCATAAGCACGCTCCCGTCCCCGTCCCACTCTGCCTCGTAATTGATGCAACTGTGATAAGCCAAAGATATCCGAACGTTCCACTAACAAGGTGTTGGCGTTAGCAACATCAATACCATTTTCTACAATTGTGGTTGAAACTAGAACATCAAACTCCCGATTCCAAAAAGCAACCACTACTTGCTCGAGTGCCGCTTCATTCATCTGACCATGTGCTATAGCAACTCGTGCTTCGGGCACTAATCGCCTAATCCGGGCGGCCACTTCATCGATACTTTCGACACGATTGTGAATATAGAAAACCTGGCCATCTCTTAATAATTCTCGGTGAATGGCTGCTGCAACCTGCTTATCGTCATACGCGCCCACATAAGTGAGTACTGGATGTCGCTCCTCTGGTGGTGTTGCAATTGTTGACATTTCTCGTATGCCGGTAATTGCCATCTCTAATGTGCGTGGAATCGGGGTAGCTGACATCGCTAAAACATCAACGCTGGCCCTTAATTTCTTTAATTTTTCCTTGTGCTCAACTCCGAATCTCTGCTCTTCATCAACGATTATTAGGCCTAGATCTCTAAAGGCAACATCTTCAGATAACAATCGATGAGTTCCTATCACTACATCAACCGCACCAGAGGCCAACTCCAATAAAGCATCATTAATCTCTTTAGTTGAGTTAAAACGAGAGAGACCAGCTACCTTTATTGGAAATCCCGCGTACCTCTGAGTGAAGGTCGCAAAGTGTTGTTGGGCCAATAGGGTTGTGGGAACCAACACCGCCACCTGTTTACCATCTTGTACCGCTTTGAATGCAGCTCGAATCGCGATCTCTGTTTTGCCATAACCAACATCGCCACAAACTATTCGATCCATGGGGTAGGGCTTTTCCATATCAGCCTTAACCTCATTGATTGTTACCAGCTGATCGGGAGTTTCTATGTAAGCAAAGGAGTCCTCAAGCTCTCGCTGCCAAGTTGTATCGGGAGAAAATGCAAACCCTGGTGAACTAGTACGAGCTGCATACAAACGTATTAACTCCCCGGCAATCTCTTTTACCGCTTTCTTAGCTCTTGATTTTGCCTTTATCCAATCGCCGCCTCCGATGCGATTGACAGCAGGGGTTTCACCACCCACATATCTGGTTATCTGTTCGAGAGCATCAGTTGGGACAAATATTCGATCTGCAGGCTGCCCCCGTTTTGAGGCAGCGTACTCAATAACCAGATATTCGCGGGAAGCTCCAGCAGCTGTTCTTTGCACTAACTCGATGTATCGACCTACACCGTGCTGCTCATGAACTACATAATCCCCACTCTTTAGTTCTAGGGGGTCAATGCTCTTTTTACGCCGCGATGGCATTCGGGTAGCAGAGATTCGGTTGTCCCTAGAACCAGTTATCTCCGCCTCTGTTATAAATAAAATCTTCTCTGCAACATCTTTAAAACCATTTCTAAAAGCTGAGCTAATCAAATAGAGGTTACCTCTAACCAGCTTGGTATCTATCTTTTCCTTTAGCACCGCTGCAATATCAGCTTCTTGGAAAATATCTCTATATCGCTCCTGTAGACCATGCCCGGCAACTGAAATAACAACTAAATATCCATCTGCTAAGTGATTCTTCACATCAGAGATGAGTTTCTCAACCTTATTCCGATAAGGCTCAATCTCTACGAACTGATTAACCTCCGGATCTGATTCAATTCCAAAGGAGTTGATACTGCTCCAAGATATGCCTCTGTAAGAGGCCAAATCCTTTAACTTATCCAGTTCAACAAAAGCGCCGATTTGTAGCTCAGTACGCAACGGTATTTGCGGATTTACCGCATCAGATTTGCTCGTTAAAGCGATATTGGACCAAGCGGCCGCTAAGAACTCTTGATTAGTGCTGATTAGATCTTGCACTCGAGATTTAATCCGCTCCTGCTCTAACAAAATAACTTTAGAGCCTTCTGAAATGTACTCGATCAAAGTTTTCATATTTGGAGTAAGAACCGCTGCGAGAGACTCGATTCCCTCTACATAAATTCCCTCCGCTATCTTGTTACACATACCAAGCAGCTCTGGATACTTAACCCTCAACTCGCTAGCTCGCGCTTTGACTTCATCAGTAATTAACACCTCACGGCAGGGAATTAGAGTTAACTGAGAGTTAATCGCCTCGAAACTTCTTTGATCGCTGATCTCAAAGTATTTAAGCTCATCAATCTCATCACCAAAGAATTCGATACGCACTGGATGTGCTGAAAGCGGAGGAAAAACATCGATAATTCCACCTCGAACCGCAAAATCACCTCTTCGCTCCACCATATCGACTCGGTTATATGCTCTTAAAACTAATTCCGAGATTAGATTTTCAAATTCAATCTCTTGACCTCTATATATCTGCAAAAGCGGTAGTTCAATGGCAGAAGCAACAATTGGTTGTACTAAAGCACGTGCGGAGGTAACTACTACTTTGGCCTGATTTATGTTTAGCAAGGTATTAATTCTTCTTGCCACAGTGTCACTGTTAGGACTCAGCTTTTCATGGGGCAAGGTTTCCCAAGCCGGAAACTCCATAACCCCATCTATTAACTCCGCTAACTCTTGCGCTAACTCAGTCGCGCGTTGACTGGAATGCGCCACCAGCAGGATCTGCTTCTCTTTGGCCTCGTCTGCGATTAGAAATGGAGTTACCGATGGAATTGCAATCAGCTTCGCATTTTTCGATTGCAGTAGGTTCTGGGTTGTTTCAGATAGCGAGATGAAAGAACGTAATCTCATTGCTAAAACCTCCTCCACCTGCTTAAACAAACGGCTTAAAGCCCCACCTGAAAAAACCAGGGGGGCTAACGAACTTGATGCAATTCTATCGTGCCATTATTAGCCGGTGTCCGGCCTAGATAAATCTCAAGATAACGCCTCTTTGCGCAGCGATGTTAGAAGATTGGGCGAACTTCTCGGTCAATCCTTGGCACGCCAAGATGGCGAAGCGCTACTAAATCTTGTGGAACTGGTTCGCAAATCAGTTCGAGAGGGTAATGGCGAAGACTTATTGAAATCCATCTCCACTGCAGATGCAGTCAAACTCGTACGTGCTTTTAACGTTTACTTCAATCTGGCAAATGTTGCCGAACAGGTGCATCGCTCCAGAGTTTTAGCTGATGAGCGAAACAATGGTGGTTCATGGTTATCGCGCGCCGTAGATCATATTTTGGAAGCAAAGAACTCTGGTCATGATTTTTCAGATGATCAGTTACGCAAATGGCTGGAAGATTTTCAGGTTCGACCAGTATTTACCGCCCATCCAACTGAGGCGGCGCGCAGATCTGTCTTAAGCAAACTTTCCACTATTTCAGAGTTACTAGATCAAACAGAATCTCCCGCCCAAGACAGAAGATTGGCAGAGGCAGTTGATTTGTTATGGCAGACAGATGAGCTTCGCTTAGGAAGACCAGAGCCATTGGATGAAGCGATTAACGCTCTTTATTATTTAGACGATCTGTTCCGGTTAACAATTCCGGAGGTGCTTGATGATTTTGCCCGCGAATTAAAACGCCTAGGCATAAAGCTACCTCCCACTGCAACACCATTCACATTTGGTTCTTGGATTGGCGGCGACCGTGATGGCAACCCAAACATAACCCCGGAGATAACTAAGCAGGCCATCGTTTTGCAGATGGGCCATGCCATACGGGTAACCCTTGAAGCTTTAGATGAACTGCGTCAGGCGCTATCAATCTCAACAAAATTAGCGGGCACTTCACAGCCATTGTTGGATTCTGTGGCACAGGATCTACATAGACTGCCTGAGATTGAGCCTAGATTTAAGCGGATAAATGTGGAAGAACCCTACCGATTAAAGGCAACTGCGATTCGACATCGCTTACTTCTTACTCGAGATCGACATGCCAAAGGCAGCGCACATGAACCGGGTCGAGATTACGCAAATACCCAAGAGTTAATTGATGATTTGATGTTGATGTACAACTCCCTGCTTGCGAATAGGGGTGAATTGATTGCTCAGGGATTATTGGAGCGAACCATCAGAACCATCGCGGCTTTTGGCTTAACACACGCCACGATGGATGTACGAGAGCATTCTGGGGCTCACCAGCGCGCTATTGCTGCTCTTTACCCAAGTGAAAATTATGTTGATTTAGATTCGATTGCTAAGTGTGATTTCTTAACTGAACAATTAAAGGCGCAAAATGTAGAGAGCGCAAAACTGGATGAGCAGGATGCGAAGACTTTGCGCACCTTCACCGCCATAAAAGAGTTACAGGAGACTTTTGATCCTTCAGTAGTTGAAACCTACATAGTTTCAATGACTAAGGGGCCAGAGGATGTTTTGGCTGCGGCATTACTAGCTAAAAAAGCTGGTTTGATTGATTTGAGTAATGAAGTGGCGAGGGTGGATGTTGCACCATTGCTAGAAACAGTTGCGGAGCTGCGCGCTGCAGGGGAAATCCTAGAAAGACTCTTATCAAATCCGACTTATCGCAAAATCGTTGAACTTCGGGGCAACGTTCAAGAGGTGATGTTGGGCTACTCTGATTCAAATAAGGATGCGGGAATTGCCACCAGCCAATGGGAAATTCACCAAGCGCAACGAAAACTCCGTGATGTAGCACGTAAACATGGAATCAAGTTAAGACTTTTCCATGGCCGCGGTGGCTCAGTCGGACGTGGCGGTGGACCAACTTACGATGCGATTATCGCGTTGCCCTGGGGAACCCTTGATGGTCAAATAAAGATGACAGAACAGGGCGAGGTCATCTCTGACAAATATGCACTGCCTTCCTTGGCCAGAGAAAATGTCGAACTAACTCTCGCTGCGGCGTTAGAGGCCACAGTTCTAAACCGCGCTGCCCGTCAATCCCCTGAGGATTTAATTAAGTGGAACACTGCTATGAGCGCAATTAGTGATGCCTCATTCACTTCCTACCGCTCTCTAGTTGAGCATCCAGATCTACCCGCTTATTTCTATCAATCCACCCCAGTTGAACAACTTGGAAATCTGTTTCTAGGTTCTCGTCCATCAAGACGTCCCGATGCCAGCGCCGATCTCTCTTCTTTACGCGCTATTCCCTGGGTTTTTGGTTGGACTCAATCCCGTCAGATTGTGCCGGGTTGGTTTGGTGTCGGAAGCGGTTTGAAAGCCGCTCGCGAATCTGGTCATGAACAAACTATGCAAGCAATGTTGCGGGATTGGCATTTCTTCCGCACCTTCATAAGCAATGTTGAGATGACTTTAGCCAAAACAGATTTGGCGATGGCTCGAAAGTATGTAACTGCATTGGTTGACCCCGAGCTACATCATTTTCTTGACACTATCGAGCGAGAGTTTGAATTAACAGTCAAAGAGATTTTATTGCTTACAAAGAAGAGTGAGATCCTTGGCGACCAACAGATTCTGGCCCGCACCTTGCAGATCCGCGACGCTTATTTGGCTCCACTTCACTTGCTGCAGATCTCTCTTTTGAAAAAAGTACGTGGCGAAAACGCTGACCCAATAATTACTAGAGCGCTGTTGTTAACTATTAATGGAGTCGCCGCCGGCCTACGCAATACTGGCTGATTGACCGGCTGATTACGAGTTAAAGTTTTGCTGCGTTTTCTCCAAGCCAAACTGCACTAATGATTCAATCGCCTGCCCACCAGTAATTAAGAACTCATCCATGCACTTTTTCTCTGCACTAGAGAAAGGCTTTAAGACAAAATCAGCTGGGTCCTGCTGCCCTGGAGGTCTGCCAATTCCAACTCTTAATCGATAATAATCTGCAGAGCCCAAAGCTGAGGTGATGCTCTTGAGGCCATTGTGGCCATTGTCGCCACCACTAAATTTCACCCGAATTGATTGAAAGGGAATATCTAACTCGTCATGAGCGATGATGATGTGATCGCCCTTTACCTTATAAAAATCAGCTAGCGCCTTGGTTGGCCCACCCGATTCATTCATATAACAACGAAGTGTCGCAACCACCAAGGCGGGTGCATCGCCTCCAAGACCTAATTTGAACTCAGCGACATTGGCCCGCGCTTTGTGACTGGAAAACTTACTTCCAGAGGTAGTCGCCAAATGACTAACCACCATCGCACCAATGTTGTGTCGGGTTTTCTCGTACTCAGGACCGGGATTTCCCAAGCCAACTATCAACCAACGATTAGTTGAATGATTATCAGAGCCTGAAGATTTACGGCCAAACATAGATAAAGGTTAACCGTAAAGCGTTACGAAAAGAGTTAGCTGGACTGAGCTTCAGCGGCACCTTCAGCTGGTGCAGCAGCTGCAGCTTCGCCTTCAGCGGCAGCCGCAACAGGTGCAGCCTCTTCCGCTGTCGCGCGAACAGATAGGTGAACAACAACCATCTTTGGATCACTCTTCAGAACTACACCAGCTGGTAGAACAACATCAGCAGCAGTCTTGGACTCGCCTGCAGGTAGTCCTTCAATGTCAAGATCAAGAGAGGTTGGAATTGCGGTTACATCCGCCTCAACCTCAATGGTGTTATGGACGTGCTCCAAAATACCTTCCGGATCATGTTTTCCATGGGCGTGTACAGGAACGTTAACAACAACGCGCTCACCGCGGCGGACGATAATCAAATCAATATGCTCAAGAGTTCCCTTGAGCGGATTTCTTACAATGGACTTTGGAAGAACCAACTCTTGCTTGTCACCAAGATTAATGTTTAGCAAAACGTTTGAGGTCTTAATGGCCACTCCAACTTCACGGGCCGGAAGTGAGATGTGGGTTGGCTTTTCGCCATGACCATAAATAACCGCTGGCACATTGCCATCGCGACGTATTCTGCGTGATGCGCCTTTTCCGAATTCATTACGGATCGCGCCTTGGATTGATACCTCTGCCATTGTTAAGCCTTTCGTCGATAACGGGGATTACCCCTCGCCTTAAGTGAGCTGAAGGCTACCTAAACTCTTAGTTATCGCCAAATTCGCTTGCGAAGCAGCAGAAGAACCAACAAAACCAACGCTCCTGCGGCCACATATGACAGATAGGCAAGAGAGGAGCGTTCCCGCGTAGGTAAATCTGGATCAATTGCTCCGGCACTGCGAGGTAGCTCGATGGTGGCTACAACTCCGGCATGATCAGATGGAAAACAAAGCTCTGCGCCGCAACTCCATACCCCACTACCGTCGGGATAAACATTGCCGATGATTTTAGAGCTAACAGTTGCGTAAACATTCTTGGTAAATATGTAATCCAAACGATCAGTAAATCCATATTGATTTCCAAAATCGTAGGCAAACTTCTCGCGTTTCTTATCTGGACCATTTAGTAATGCGCTAGCACCCCATGTGAAATAACGCGGGTTACTGGCATCTGGTGAAGCATTTTCAAACCCCGCCTCAACCATCGTGCTGTAGGCGTTGCACTTTGCTCCACCTGGTGTTGGGCAAATATCGCTGACTACAGGCTGTTCACCAGGATTTGGTTCTTTGACAACGCGTGGATCCCTGGGATCGGCGTTGAAATCCCCCAAGACGATAACTGGCATCTTTGAATCCTTTAGATCAGCAACTAATTGCTGGGCTTGCAGCGCAGAGTTAGGAATCTTGTTTTCATCCCAAAGAGATTCTAAGTGGGTCGTAATTACGCGAACAACGGAGTCTCGCACTTTGAAATCTACCCAGGTATATCCCCGATAAATAGTCATCAATACCGGCACGATTGAATAGGTAGCGTCATACTCAGAGTTTCCAACTTGAATGATTTGCTGCTTAACATCATCTCGAACTAATAACGCATCTCCGATTGTGAACCCGCAAGCCGCACTATCTTGTTTAAAAATGGGCTGGAAAACCTCGGGATCATTCACCTTTGTAAGAAAAGGAACCGGTGCGATCTTGTACCCCGGATTAAATGCCTCTTGACCATTTGCGGTTGCCAATGAGTAACCAACTCCAGTTAGTTTGGTAGCGGCAACAAGCTCATCTAGAAAATTGAAAACCTCCACCTGATCGCTAAATAAATCCTTTTTGCAGTACCAGATTGTCGCTTCTTGAATACCAATAATTTCAGGCCGATCCTGTACCGCTTCCCGCGCTAACTTGGGAGCTCGCAGTGCAAAGTTGGTTTGTTTTATCTGATCCCACATGAATTGAGCAGCAGCTGGAAAGTTAGGAATCTTTTCTAGTGCTACTCCAACATCTGCCCCAAGATATAGATTTCGGGACATAACAGTAATTCGATACGGCTCTTCTGCACTTGCCGGAAGTAAAGGTAGAAAAGTTATCGCACAGAAAAGTGCGAAAAGTTTTTTAAGAGTGGCCATCAAATAGGCTGGTGACTGACCCGTCCTCAAACACCTCACGAATTGCCCTGGCTAACAATGGCGCTATTGAAAGAACTGTGAGATTTGGGAATCGGCTCTCTTCTGGAATCGGCAAGGTGTTTGCGACAACCACCTCGCTGACTTTTGAGTTACGCAGACGATCTGCAGCTGGACCTGAGAACACCGCATGTGTAGCGGCAACAATTACCTCTTTCGCCCCGGCATCGTAAAGTGCATCCACCGCTTTAGTGATAGTTCCGGCGGTATCGATCATGTCGTCGATAACAACGCAAGTTTGGCCTTCAACCTCTCCAACTACACGGCCGGTAACAGCCTCATTTGGAATTCGTGGATCTCGCGTCTTATGAATAAATGCGATTTGGGTTCCACCCAAGAGATCGCTCCAGCGCTCTGCAACTCTGACTCTTCCTGAGTCAGGAGAAACAATGGTTAGGCGAGATCGATCAACTTTAGAGCCAACGTAATTTGCTAGCAGTGGCAGGGCAAATAAGTGATCAACCGGTCCATCGAAAAATCCCTGAATCTGTGAAGTGTGTAGATCAACAGTCATCAATCGATCTGCGCCAGCGGTCTTGAATAGATCCGCCATCAATCGTGCAGAGATTGGCTCACGTCCACGGTGCTTCTTGTCCTGGCGGGCATATCCATAAAACGGCACAATTACAGTGATTCTTTTTGCAGAGGCGCGCTTTAGCGCATCAACCATGATGAGCTGCTCCATAATTTGTTTATTTACAGGAGCGGAATGGCTTTGAATTACAAAGGCATCGCAACCTCTAACGCTCTCCTCAAAACGTACAAATATTTCACCGTTAGCAAAGTCATAAGCACTGGTTGGAGTAATGGGCACTCCAAGTTCTGCTGCTACCTCTTCAGCCAGCTCTGGGTATCCACGTCCGGTAAAAATCCGGAGTCGCTTTTCGGAACTGAGACGTAGTTCAGTGCTCATTTCTGCCCTTCTTTTTTGGCTGCTGCCTCTGCGGATTTGGTGCCCTTACGCTTCTTTAATACCCAACCAAGAATATTGCTTTGCTTTGCCCTGGCGATACCAAGCGCGCCAGCTGGAACATCCTCTGTAATTACCGAGCCCGCTGCTGTGTAGGCACCATCACCAATCGTGACCGGTGCTACCAGCATTGAGTCGCTGCCGATGCGGACATGATTTCCAATAACGGTTTTGTGCTTATCGACGCCGTCATAGTTCACAAAAACAGTTGCAGCTCCGATATTTGTTTCGCTTCCGATAGTGGCATCTCCAACATATGAAAGATGGGGCACCTTTGAGCCAGCACCAAAGTTTGAATTTTTGATTTCAACAAAGGAACCGACCCGCACCTGATCTGAAAGTACGGTTCCACTGCGTAAATGGGTATATGGACCAACCTGTGCCGCACTACCAATTACCGCCTCTTGGCAATGAGATTCAAATACCTTTGCTGCTTCGCCGACCTGACAATCTATCAAGCTAGCGCGTGGACCAATTACCGCAGATTTTCCAATCTTGGTACTGCCTTTGATTGCGGTGCCCGGTTCGATATGAACATCAACCTCAATCTCAGCGGTTACATCAATCCAAGTACTCATTGGATCAACAATGGTGACGCCGCTTTTCATCAAGGCTTCACAGATTCGCGCATTCATCAAGAATCCGCAGGTAGCCAACTGCTCGCGATCATTTACCCCAAAAACCTCGGTGTAATCAGCGGTCATGAATGCCGAAACTAATTTGCCTTCAGATTTAAGGATGGCAATCACATCTGTTAAGTACTCTTCTTTTTGCGCATTGTGAGCGGTCAATTTGCCTAAAGCCGCGATTAAATCCGGCGCAGTAAAAACATAAACCCCTGAGTTAATCTCAAGGGTTTGCTTTTGCTGTTGTGAAGCATCTTTCTCTTCGACAATCTGCGCCAGATTATTGCTGGCATCTCTAATGATGCGACCGTAACCAGATGGATCTAACATCTCAGCGGTCAAAACAGTGGCGCTGGCACCAGAGGATTGATGTGCAGCAAGTAAATCAAGCAAAGTTTGCCCAGTTAGTAATGGTGTATCTCCGGCGCAAACTAAAACCGCACCATTTCTGGAAGAGCTTACGGAAAAACCTTCGAGCGCTAACTTAGTGGCGTGACCAGTGCCGCCCCGTACCTCTTGGAAAACCGTTTTAGCATTCGGAGAAATCTGAGCCAGATGATTTGTTACCTCATCTTTTGCAACTCCAACAACTACCCGAACCTCATTTGCTTGTAGTGGCGATAAGGCATGTAAGACATGTCCAAGTAATGAGCGACCTGCGATTTCATGTAGGACTTTGGCCCGGGAAGATTTCATCCGGGTGCCCTCGCCAGCCGCGAGAACGATGGCAAGATCTAGTTTGCTCAACTTCCCGCCTTTCATGCTCGTAAGCCGCAGTCTAGTTAAGTGGCTCCTCCACCAGGTATCGATCCTGGACCCTGGGCTTCAAAGGCCCATGTGCTAGCCACTACACAATGGAGGAACCTGAATTCTATTGGGTCAGGCTCGCTGCCACTAACCGCGGCGGTACAGGGTTAAGCGCTCTCAATCACCCGGGCGCCTGGGACTGGACCTGCGGCCCGAACCACATTTCCAACAACGCCACTTGAGGTCAGCGCCACTACTAAGTCCAGTGCGTGATCCTCATTCTCTGCCAAGAATGCAACGGTCGGTCCAGAGCCAGACACCAATCCACCCAAAGCTCCGTAATCCATTCCAACATCAAGTACTAAACGTAACGCTGGCTTTAATGAGCAAGCTGCTGGTTGGAGATCATTTGATAACGCCTTTCCTAATGCGATCGCATCACCTGCCCCTAACGCCTGCAATAAAGAGTCGCTGATATGCGGTGGTGCAACCTGCAATCCTTCCCGCAATCGATCACACTCTTGATAAACAGCAGGTGTTGATAATCCAGAGCTAGAAAGCGCTAAAACCCAGTTGTAATTGCCGCGAGACAACACTGGAGTAATTTGATCTCCACGACCAGTTCCAATCGCATTGCCGCCTGAAATTGTAAATGGAATATCAGCACCTAACTCGGATCCAATTTTCTCCATCTCACTTCGACTCAATCCCAAACCAAATAAAGAGTCAATTCCAACAATTGTGGCTCCAGCATCTGCGCTACCGCCTGCCATACCGCCAGCAATGGGAATCTCTTTGGTTAATGTAACTGCTAAGCCATCAGTAATCTCAAACTTCTTACACATTAACTCTGCGGCTTTATAAGCTAAATTGTTTTTATCAAGTGGAAGCAGCTCACTGACTTTTCCGGTAGCGGTTAGAGATATTCCTGGCTTATCGGAAAAAGAAATACGAACATCATCAAAAAGTGAAACTGCTTGAAAGACTGTGGCCACTGGGTGATAACCATCTGCCTGAAGCGGACCAACCGACAGTTGTAGATTGATTTTGCCGGGGGCACGCGTCACCACATATGAGGGCATGTGGCGAGCGTATTACTTTGTTCTCTTTAACGCCTATCTAATTGCTTGGCGATAGCGGCAAATTTCTCTATTGAAAGGGATTCGCCTCGAGTTGTGGGCTCCACCCCTGCCGATAACAACGCGGTCTCCGCTGCTGCGGAACCGCCATAAATATCAGCATAAATCGCCCGCAACATTTTGCGGCGCTGTCCAAATGCGCGATCTATCAACTCAAAGGTGCGCCGGCGCAAGCTCTCATCCCCTAGCGGTTCATGTCTTACAAACTTCACTAGCGAGGAATCGACATTAGGAACTGGCCAGAAAACCGAACGTGACACTGAATCAGCCAGAATCATGTCGCTCCACCAGGCTGCCTTAGCGCTTGGCACGCCATAAGTTTTGCTGCCAGGTTTTGCCGCCAAACGCTCAGCTACCTCTGTTTGCACCATAACGACCCCTGAGGTTATTGAGGGGAAACGCTCGAGAAAATTGAGGAGCACTGGAACTGAAATGTTATAGGGCAAATTTGCTACTAGCTTTGTGGGGTTTCCTGGAATATCAAAAACCTGCAATGCATCTTGGTTCATTATCTGCAGATTGCCATTGGCAACGCCATGTTCTTTTGCAGTAATGGGAAGTTGCTTGGCCAATCTTTCATCAATTTCAATCGCGGTAACTTTATTAGTCGCTTGCAAGAGTGCCAAAGTTAGAGAACCTAAACCTGGGCCAATTTCAACAACATGATCACCTTGACTAATTACAGCTAAGCGCACAATTTTCTGACAGGTATTGGCATCGATAACAAAGTTTTGTCCCAGTGATTTTGCTGGATGTACCTCCAACTGCTCAGCGAGGGAGCGGATCTCAGCTGCACCCAAAAGAGAAATACTCATGATTTAAAGGATCCAAAGATTCGTTCGGCATTGGCGCTAATTGCATTAGCTAAATCAGTTAGAGGTTCATTCCGCTCTGCTGCGATAAAACGCAAAATATTGGGTATTTGGGCCGGGGTATTTAGAGCACCACGATGTGGAGTGGGAGCTAGAAATGGTGAATCGGTCTCTACTAGCAATTGATTTACTGGCACCAGCTTTACCGCCTCCCGCAACTGGGGAGCATTTTTGAAGGTTACGGTGCCAGCGAAAGAGAGTAAGTACCCCTTATCAATGCATTCCCGCGCCATATCAGCGTCACCCGAGAAGCAATGAAACACGGTTTGATTTGGCGCACCGACCTCATCCAAAGTATCTAGGACTGCGCGATGTGCATCACGATCATGAATCACAAGAGCTTTGTTATGTCGCTTGGCCATTTCGATATGTCTTTTGAATGAGTACCGCTGCTTGTCCTGTAGCTCGAGCTCAGTGCGAAAGAAATCTAATCCCGTCTCACCAATTGCTCTGACTCTCGGGTGTGAAGCTAGTCGATCAATAATCGCTAGATCCTTTTCTAAATCCTCAACAACTGGTGCTTCATTGGGATGCAGTGCAACCGCAGCCAAAACCTGGTTATTCCAAATCTCAGCTAATCGCACACACCACTCAGATTGTTCAGCTGAATAACCAACCTGAACAATTCGATCAATACCGACTGATGCGGCTTCTTCTAAAACTCTTTTAATTTCTGGGTGGTCCGGTTCGGTGTTTGTGACAATCTCTAAATGGGCATGTGAGTCAACACATTTGACGGGAAGTGGTTCGGGAAGTGGAGCGGGCTGTCTATCTAAATCTCGATTGTGACGATCAGCCATTTAAATTAATTAACTCTCTAGCTCTGCCAGACGAGGAAAGAGGATCTCGCCCTTTGTGATCTTGGCTCCTGCTGGTAGCTGTCCCCACTTGGCAACATCGGAGATTTTCTGTGCTTCGATCACTCCCAAACTCTCTGCGGCACCTAGAGAATCCCAAAGCTTTTGGGTTGAAATCGGCATTATTGGATGTAACAAAACCGCTAAGGCTCGAAGCGCCTCCGCGGTGTTGTAAAGAATTTCATCTAGCTCAGCTTTGCGTGCTTCATCTTTTGCAACGGCCCACGGCTCTTTAGTGGTGACATAACCATTGACCTGTTTGCAGAACTCCATAATCTGATTTATTCCACCTTGGAAATCCAAAGCACAGATGGCTTGATCAGCTGCTTGAACAGTTTTGTCTAATGCAGCAGCAAGTTCATTGTCTTTAGCAACTGCCGGCAAGGTTCCAGAACAATACTTTTCCACCATGGCCGCTAAGCGGGAGGCTAGATTTCCAAAGTCATTGGCTAGCTCTGAGGTGTAGCGAGCCGCCATATCCTCCCAAGAGAAAGAGCCATCACTGCCAAAAGGAATAGCGCGCATAAAGTAATAACGGAATGCATCGACACCAAAATGTTTGGTGATATCAGATGGTGCAATGCCAGTTAATTTACTCTTACTCATTTTTTCGCCACCGACCAACAACCAGCCATGCGCAAAAACCTTCTTTGGAACTGGGAGCTCGGCAGCCATCAACATTGCCGGCCAAATCACAGCGTGAAAGCGCAAAATATCTTTTCCGACTAGATGAACATCGGCTGGCCAAGTCTTGGAAAAGAACTTGCCGCCCTCAGAATCTGCCGGATCTGTTAAACCCACTGCGGTCGCGTAATTTAATAACGCATCAAACCAAACATAAACCACTTGCTTGGTATCCCAAGGTACTGGGATTCCCCAGTTAAATGTGGATCGAGAGATTGATAGATCCGATACACCACCTTCTAGAAATGAAATCACTTCATTTCTAGCACTCGCAGGTTCGCAGGCTTCAGGGTTTTTCTGGTAATGCTCGAGCAATGGTTGAACAAATGCAGAGAGTTTAAAAAACCAGTTGGTTTCGCTAAGCATCTCGACAGGCTTGGAGTGAATCTTGCACTTTCCTTCATCGAGATCATTAGGAAGTTTGAACTCTTCGCAACCCACGCAGTAAGGACCTTCATATTTACCTTCGTAAATAAAACCTTTTTCCATCAAACCTTGCAAAAACTTTTGCACCCGCTCCATGTGACGTGGCTCTGTCGTGCGAATAAAGTCATCGTTGGCAATCTCGAGATGTTTCCAAACCGGTTTCCAAGCCTCTTCAACTAATCTGTCACACCATTGCTGTGGCGGTGTGTTGTTGGCCTCTGCGGTGCGCATGACCTTTTGGCCATGTTCGTCAGTGCCGGTTAAAAACCAAACTGATTCACCTTTTTGGCGGTGCCAGCGAGTTAACAAATCTCCGGCTACTGTCGTATAGGCATGACCAATATGGGGCGCATCATTTACATAGTAAATAGGCGTGGTCAGGTAGAAGGATTTGCCGGACATGGTGCGCAGTCTATCTATTTATCTAGCACCATGATGTCAAAGACTTTGCGCTTGGGTAGGTGTAGCTCTTTGGCCACTATCGAAATCGCTTCCTTTCGGGTAATTCCAGAGGCTTCATAATGTTTAACTAAATCAGCGATTTCAGAATCAGATTTCTCTGCTGCATCTGGGACATATCCTGCAATAACAATAGTGATCTCACCCAACATCTCTTTACTAAGACTCCACTCATGAAGTTCCTGCGCCGTTCCTCTAACTGTCTCCTCATAAGTCTTAGTAATTTCTCTACATATTGCCATCTGTCGATTAGCGCCGAACTCCTCTTTGATTGCCGCAATCGTTTCAGTGATGCGATGTGGTGCTTCAAACAAAACCAAGGTACGAGTTTCATTTGCGCGATGTGCAAACCATTCCTGTCTTGCACCACTGGTGCGAGGAGGGAATCCGTCAAAAGCAAAACTATCGGTTGGCAATCCCGACAATGCCAAGGCTGCTAGTACCGCACTTGGCCCTGGGATTACCGTTAACTTAAAGTTGTTATCTATAGCCATTCGGGCGGCTCGGAATCCTGGATCACTAACAGATGGCATGCCGGCATCAGTTACTAACAAAACTTTTTTACCGTTGCGAAGAGCAGTTGAAATCTCCTCTAATCGCTCACTTTCATTCCCCTCAAAAAAAGAGACTATCTGAGCTGAGCAATTCAAATCTAAATCCTTACAAAGTCGCAGAAAGCGACGGGAGTCTTCAGCTGCGACTAAATCTGATGTTGTAATTGCCAGTCTTAGACGCTCAGAGGCATCTCCGATATTTCCTAGCGGCACGGCAGCCAAAACCAACTCGCTCACACCACCATTATGGAGGTGTTTTTGGTGATGAGTATCCTTGTGCCTGATGAAGCGGCCCCATTTCCTCGCGCTACTTTCTATATTGCTATTTAGCGCCTTAACTAGATTTATAAATCTGGGCCGGCCCGCGGAGTTGGTTTTTGATGAGGTTTATTATGTTGATGGGGCAAGGGATTATCTGGCCCACGGAGTCGAACTCGATAATGGTGCTGCGGAGTTCATTGTCCATCCACCTGTAGGCAAGTGGTTAATAGCCCTTGGAATAAAGGTGTTTGGTGACAATCCATTTGGTTGGCGGTTCTCAGCAGCCCTGTTTGGAACCGCATCAATACTGCTGGCTTATCTGATAGCTAAACAACTTTTTAGATCAGAGTTTGTTAGCTTGGTCGCAGCAGCTCTGATGGCCCTGGATGGATTGCATCTAGTTATGTCGCGCACCGCTTTGCTGGATATTTTCTTATCATTTTTTATTCTGCTTGCCTTCTACCTTTTGATCAAGGAGAAGCTGTGGTGGGCTGGTCTTGTATTTGGTCTCGCGCTCGGCACAAAGTGGAGTGCGGTTTATGTCCTCGCAGCTGTCGGCATCTATTTACTTATTGCACAGCGTCGTTATCTATTATCACCAATTCAATTTGGCTTGCTGCCTTTGGCGGTCTACATATCTAGTTGGTTCGGCTGGTTCTTAAGCTCTGATGGATGGAGTCGTAACTCCAAAAGCAATCCTCTGGCATCTTTAATTAATTACCACAGAGAGATCTTGAACTTTCACACCGGCTTAACAACTGATCACTCCTATCAAGCAAGTGCATGGAACTGGTTGATTCTTGGCAGGCCTACCTCGTTTTTCTACGATGATCCCAAAAGTTGTGGCGTCGAAAGTTGTTCGCAGGAAGTTCTGGCAATTGGAACTCCTATACTTTGGTGGGCCGGATTAATAGCAATCTTTGTTGCAATCGGCTACTTCATATATCGAAGAGAGAAGAGCAATGGTTTGATACTTCTCTTTCTACTATCCAGTTATCTACCGTGGTTGGCCTTCCCTGAGCGCACTACCTTTTTCTTCTACGCCATTGCCTTCCAGCCATTTCTAATTCTTTGTATCGTATTTGTATTGAGTAAGTTCTTAGAAAATGAAGTGACCAGAAAAGTTCGCCAGCAGTACGCATTGGCTGGGGTTGCTCTAGTAGCGCTGTGTTTTGCCTACTTTTACCCGATTTTTGTGGGGCAGATAATTGATTACTCAGATTGGTATGCGCGGATGTGGTTTAGTAGCTGGATCTAATTACTGACCAGCAGCCCGGTATTGCCGCAGATGTTCTTCCATCGCATCTGCTTGTTCTTGATCAAATATTTGATCTGATTTAGGAGCCATCGCATCTCGCATGGCACGCTCCTGAGCTTCACTCCAGGCACCAGGCACAGTTAAATCAATGGTGCGTCGTTGTGGCGCAGCCTTTGGAGCATTTACATAACTTGGTGTAGGTACCGCAGTTGGCTCCCATGTTTCGCGGGATTTCTCTGCGCTGCCCTTTGGCAAGATCACAATGCTTTGTACCTCTTGAGAGTAGCTAGCTACTCGCTCTGACAAAGGCGTCCACTGTTCTTCAGAGATATTAAGGGTTGTCTGAACTCTCTTAGCTCGAGCGATTAACTCTGAATATTTTCCAGTGGAAGACTTGGAATTATTTTGTTGGATTAGCTGTGCGCGATTTAGCTCCTCCTGCATGGTAAAAATCTGATGTCTAGCATGAACCACATAAAGAACAAAAACTGAGACCGGAAGTGCAATAGCTGATAAAGAAACTAACCCAATCAATGCAAAGGCAGTTATCAAAACGGTTAGGCCACTAATTCCAGCAAAGGTAATTCTGCGATTAGCAATCTGTTGTTCTCGTTTTGCGACCAAAGCTTCATAATCTGGTACGGCATTACCCGAGGTAACACCAACTACCTTCATAGTTTTTTCAAATTTTTCTACGGTTCGGCCAGAAACCTCTTCATGGCTAGAGATCCACCGGGGCAGGAAGTAAGCAATCCACATGCCTACGATGATTAAGTAAATAAACCCTGATCCCACGAGTGATAACCCTAAAGGCAGGATTCGGACTTTTAGGGTATTTCCCCCCTAATTCCGGCAGGAAATTTTCAGTTGTTTACAACCGTGGATTTTCTTTTACATAACAAAGATGGTCCCGCCAAGCACCATCAATGTGAAGATATCTGGGACGAAGCCCTTCAAAAACATAACCAGATTTTTCTGCAACCCTTTTTGAAGCGATGTTCTCAGGTCTTAGATTAATTTCGATTCTATGTAAACCAAGTTCCTCAATTCCATACCGGGTTAACTCTCGGACCGACCTAGTTGTTAGCCCTTTGTTGGCATATTTCTGGTCAATCCAATAACCAATATGCCCGCCACGATAAGCGCCGTAGGAGATGCCGCCCAGAGTTATCTGTCCGATTAACTCTTTATCAAACCAAATTGCAAGTGAGATAGATCTGCCAGCACGACCCTCTTTATTGTGAATCTGCACCATCTCTATATAGGTAGGAAGGTTTTTGTTCTCCTCCGCAACGGGCGAGGTGGCCTCCCATGGCTTGAGCCACTCCCGATTTCTTCTTCTTGTGGTCAACCAGGAGCTTCGATCCCGAATCCTTAAAGGGCGCAAGGTGAGCTCCCCATCATTGAGATTTAGGGGCCAATGGTTTCTAGAAACGCGCGCCATAACAGATTTTTAGTTGAAGCGCCGTTCGAGAAGTAGAACCTCTACCTCGGCGCCCGCACTTAAAGCAGCTAATGAGTCAGGTACCACAATTAAACCGGTCGCATCTGAAAGCGTGATTAGTTCTTCTTGATTATCTAGAGCAGTAACTGATCTCATGCCAGTTCCCTCATCAGATAAGACTGCCCGGACAAAAGAGGTCTTGCCAATTTCACCAGTTACATCATTTTTTAATTTTGTTTTAATCACTGGTCGATGAATGTCGTACAGCCCCATCATGCTGCGAATCATTGGGCGGACAAAAAGTTCGGTAGAGATATAGGCATAGATTGGATCACCTGGCAAAACCACTACCGGTGTGCGATCCGGGCCAATACTTCCATAGGCATGTTTGCCAGATCCCTTAATTAGCGGGGTTAGTTCCCGAACCTGACCGAGCTGCTGCAATACTGAGTAAATCAAAGAAAAAGAGTCATCATGGCTCTCACCGCAGATTACAACTAAATCTGCACGAACCAATTGATCCTCGACTACATCTTTTAATTGTTCCGCAGTCTCCGGAATAGTGTGCACTCGATAACCCACCGCTCCTGCTTCCTTTACCGCGGTAGTTAAAAGCCAGGAGTTGGTTTCATACTCATCTTGTCGATCTCGCAATGGAGATCCTGGTTCAACTAAATCAGCTCCAGCTGAGATAACTACTACCCGCGGCTGTGGCCGGGTCGGCAGATGATCTAAACCTGCAGAGGCCGCTAATCCAATTTGAGTGGAGCGAATTCTGGAGCCGGACTTCAAAATGGTTTTATTGTTGGCGATTACATCCAGCGCCAAGGTGGCGCCATGTGCATCCATTAATGGCATATCAAATGCAGCTAGGGGTCTTGCTAGCGCCAATAACTCATTAGCAAACTCTGAGAGTTTTATGGTTTCGCTCACGCCGCAACCATACTTTGAACCTACGCTATTCCCGTGGATATCACCGCTAAAAAAGAGGCGAAACAAATTAAAGCTGAGATGCGAAAAAGGTTTCGTGCTGAAAGAGAGTTTTTGGTGGTGGAAAGTGATTGGCAACATCTTTTATCGACCCAAGAGATTTCCCAGGCAAAGGTAGTCGCTACTTATATTTCCTATGGTTTTGAGCCAGATACCAAATTTCTAAATCAGGAGTTACAACGACTCGGTAAAACCGTCCTGACTCCTCAAATGTTGGAGGACAAAGATTTACAGTGGCAAACCACAGAAGGTGCGATTTACTCCGGAAAAATTGATGTTGTGATCATGCCCGCTCTACACATTGATCGAAATGGCAATCGTTTGGGACAAGGTGGCGGCTCCTACGATCGGGCATTAACCCGAACCAAAGCATGGCGGGTGGCCCTGGTTTATCCCGGAGAGATATCTAGTGAAGAGGTCCCCCACGAACCTCATGATCAAAAGGTAAATGCAGCAGCTACCGCAGAGATCTTGGTTCGATTTACAGCACAGAGTTGAGATTGCGAGCCATCACCAATCTTTGAATCTGATTGGTGCCTTCGTAGATCTGAGTTAGCTTTGCATCACGCATCATTCGCTCGACCGGATAATCACTTACATAGCCATATCCACCAAGCACCTGAACCGCATCAGTAGTTACCTTCATAGCAACATCTGTTGCATAACACTTTGAGGCGGCTGAGAAAAAGGTTAGGTCATTAGTTAGAGATTCACTCTTGCTAGCTGCGGCATAAGTTAATTGACGGGCCGCCGCAATCTCCATCGCCATATCAGCCAACATGAACTGAACCGCCTGGAAATCAAAGATTGACTTGCCAAATTGTTTTCTCTCATGGGCATACTTGGTGGCAACTTCAAAGGCACCTTGCGCAATTCCCAAAGCTTGGGCGGCAATAGTGATGCGTGTGTGATCCAAAGTCTTCATCGCTAATCCAAAACCGGCGCCAACTTCACTGATGCGACGATCATCTCCCAGCTCTACATTGTCGAAGTAAACTTCGCGGGTTGGTGATCCCTTAAAGCCCATCTTCTTTTCATGAGCACCAAATGAAACTCCTGGGTCGCTCTTCTCAACTACAAACGCGGTAATTCCCTTTGCACCCTTTTCTGGATCAGTGGAAGCAAGAACGGTGTAAAACTCGGAGAAACCAGCATGGGAAATCCATTTCTTGCTACCGTTTAAAACCCAGCCATCACCTTTGCGAACCGCACGAGTCTTCATTCCGGCGGCATCTGAACCAGCCTCTGACTCTGACAAGCAGTAAGAAAAACCTTTTCCTTGCGCCAGTGGAGTTAGCCATCTCTTTTTCTGCTCTTCACTACCACCTAGCATCAGTGGAACTGATCCCAATTTGTTGACCGCTGGAATTAAAGATGATGAAGCACAAACTCGAGCTACCTCTTCAATGATTATGACAACACCTAATGCGTCAGCACCTTCGCCACCAAATTGAGTGGGTACGTGAGCTGCAGCTAACCCTGCTGCCTGTAGCGCATCAAATGATTCTTGCGGGAACCGAGCCTGCGCATCCACATCATGTGCAAATGGTTGAATCTTTTTGTCAGCGAGAGATCTAACGCTATCTCTTAGCGCTTGGTACTCATCAGGTAATGAAAAGAGCGGCTCCATGGCGGCAATACTACTTTGGATTCTCTTTCTCATCTTGGGCAGCTAACTTCTCGAGGTAGGCGTTGTACTCCGCTAAATCAACCTTGGAGCGACGGTCGGCACGTTTTGCCTCCCGCGCATCGCTACGCATCCATTGAATGAATGTGGCGATGAGAGCTACCACGATTGGAATCTCTCCCATGGCCCAGCCAATTGCTGCACCCGATTTTTGGTCACTCAACAAATCAGTTGCCCAAGGTCGCTCTAATAATTGGTAATAACCGCCATCAATCAAGTTGTTGGCTGACATCAAAGCTACAGAGAAGAAAGCGTGAATGCTCATGGCGGCGAGCAACATAACTACTCGCACCAAGTGATGAACTTTTCTCGGATTTGGATCGATTCCAACTATTACATGGAAAAACAACAATCCGGCGGCAATGAAATGTAAATCCATAATCATGTGACCAAAGTGGCCGCTCATTAATTCACCAAACAATGGCGTGAAATAAAGTGCAAACAATGAGCCATCAAAGATCGCCAAAGCAATCACGGGATGAGTCCAGATACCGGTGGCTCTAGAACTCAATGCGGCTACTAGGGCCCCACGCAGACCTCGCTCACCTTTCTCTCGCCCAATCGGCAGAGTGCGCAGAGCTAATGTGATCGGTGCGCTAAGCACAATCGCAATTGGTGCAATCATGCTCAAAATCATGTGAGCGATCATGTGATACTGAAATGAGAAGTGGGCGTACAGACCAACGCCGCCACTTGTCGAGTAATCAAGAAGAGAGATTCCAATTGCAAAAGAGATGGTTCTGCCGACTGGCCATTTATCTCCACGTCGCGCTAGTGCCACGACGCCGCGTATATAAAGCGCCGTAGCAAATATCAAAAGACCCAGTATCAAACCATTTGCTTCATATTCAAAAAGAACTCGTGACAGAGTTGGAACTTCAGGCATTGAAATTCCAACTAACTCCCGCACCTTGTCGAAAGCAATTGCGCCGGACTCTTCCGGTGTAAAGCGGTTGAGCAGCGCGCCAATGCCCATAATCAAAGTAATTACCGCCAATTCAAGCGGTAGTAATCGGTTGACTGATATTTGTTTCCTGACTCTGCTGGCGATAAAGAAAACTACTAAGGTCAATAGAACTTTTATCCCTACTAATAAGCCATATGAGGTAAACCAGTCCTGCGATAACCGTAATCTGGTCCAAGCATTAGCAACACCGCTGCTTACCACCGCCATGGATGACCAGAGCGCGATATTTGAAACTCGAGAAAACGCTAACTCTTTTTCACTTGCAGGCATGATCTGTAATGCAGAAATGGCTCCCAACCAAAATGACAGAGCCAAGACATGGATAACCACCGATCCGATTGCCAATCCATGGCTGCCTTGTGAACTGGAGTGACTCTGAAAGATTGGAGCAAGTGATCCGCTCAGCGCCACAACCAACAACCAGAAGGCGCCACCCGTTTTACGAAGCAATCTAGAGAGTACAAAAACAACAATTGCGGCAACAACCTGATAAGCCAGCAACTTTCCTAGAGTTACTTGGGTAATAAAGGAGCGCAGTATGTTGCCACTTAATACATCAACTAGGTTGCTCTCAAAGATTTCGGATAAGGTTGATAGCAAGTTTCCAAGTGCCGCAACTATCCATAACCCGGAAAATATAAAAAGAAATCGTTGAGTCTTCTCTGCTGAGTTTTGCAAAAGCCCATCTCGTTCTGGCAGCAGGAAAGCTAGAGAGATTAAACAGCCGGAGACCAACACAGAGAGAGCTGTGTTAGCTACATCGAAAATCACTGCCGACCCCGTTCTAGTAAGCCCGCCTCAATTAGCGCTGCTCAATACTCATCCCTTAGATTACGCCCGTGCCTACCTATCAATACCAATGTAACGCCTGTGAGCATACCTTCGAGGCAGTGCAATCCTTCACAGATGCGCCAATTTCGGTATGTCCTGAGTGCGGCAAAGATGTGCGCAAGATTTACTCAAATGTTGGAATCGTTTTTAAGGGATCAGGTTTTTATAAAACCGACTCTGCAAGTAGCAAAACTGAAAGTAAAAGCTCTTCTAGCGACTAACCACCGTGATGCGGGGGCTTATCCCCTTTGATTTCATCATCGCGAGTGACATCTATCTCGTAATCAACCTCGTCTGAGGTCACAGAAGGAAGAATTTCACTCACAACATTAGTATGCCATCATGTTTGAATCACTTGGCCATGTCATCGTACGTCATAAGAAATTTGTGCTTTCAATTTTCTTGATATCAACAATATTGGCCGGTGCAATAGGGTCTCAGGTCTTCAACCGTTTTGACTCAGGAGGCTATTCAGATCCCGGCAGTGATTCAGTCAAGGTTTGGGAGTATCTCGAGGACACCTTCAAGGTTAAGGATCCCGCAGTCGTTTTAGTGATCGATGGCAAAGAAAAGTCAGTAGACGACCCAGCAGTTGTGGCTCAAGCGCAGCAAATCGAATCTGAGGTAAGAAAAGAATCAAGCGTTGAAAGCGTAATCTCTTACTGGTCAGCAGGTGGCGCACCATCGTTTAAGAGCAAGGATGGAACCTCTGCCTTCATATTTGTTTATTTGAAATCTACTGACTTCACAGAGATTGATAAATCTGGTGGTTACTTCCAAGATAAATATGATGGCAAAAAAGGAGACATCGAAATTTACGCCTCTGGCGGTGCGGTTTTTGCAAACGCTATCAATGGCAGAATTCAAGATGATTTGAAGTTATCAGAGGCCATTTCTATTCCACTTACTTTCCTGCTTTTGATTCTGGTATTTGGCGCGATGGCAGCATCTGCGATGCCATTGGTTGTTGGGATCACCGCCATCCTGGGAACATTCTTGGCTCTATACCTCTTGACCTTCGTAACAGATGTGAGTGTTTTCGCCTTGAACCTGACCACTGGTTTAGGTCTCGGATTGGGTATTGATTACGCCTTATTGATAGTGAACCGTTTCAGAGAAGAGTTACATAAAGGACTATCCAATGAAGATTCGGTGGTTAACACTTTGCGGACCGCGGGAAAAACGGTTTTCTACTCAGGTTTGACGGTGGTGCTTACCTTGATTTCACTTACCTTCTTCCCGCAAAACTTCCTGAAATCTATGGGCTACTCCGGTGCGGTTGTAGTGGCCCTTGCTGTCATTGGAGCATTGATTCCGCTGCCAGCAATTCTTGCCTTAATTGGAAGCAAAGTAGATAAAGGTGTGGTTCGAAAGAGCGGCATCAAACCAAAAGAAGATGGCAGATGGGCACAACTGGCGCGCTTTGTAATGAAGCGTCCCATAACAGTAGTTACCGCTTCTTCTTTAGTTTTGTTTCTATTAATTGCACCAATTGCAAATATCAAATTTAGTCAGGTAGATAGCAGAGTTCTGCCAAAGGATGATCGGGCATATATTGCTTCAGCTTTCATTGCCAACGAATTCCCTGGCCAAGAAAGCAATCCGATTGAGATCATTTTCCCGACTGGTGCCAATCAAACCGCAGAGATTGCTGCTTACTCACAAAGTTTGGCCACCGTTCCTGGCATCATAAGAGTTGGAACACCAGAAACGGTTGGTGAGAGTGTGCGCTTAGTCGCGATTCACTCAATGCCACCACGAACCCCGGAAGCCGAAGAGTTAATCCACAAAATTAGGGATTTGAATGCTCCAAATGGAACTTTGGTTGGTGGCGTTGCGGCAGATTACGCCGACACACAGGGTGCAATCTCTGAAACACTTCCAAAGGTTGGGGCCTGGATTATCTTCACAGTGCTACTTCTGCTGTTCTTTTTTACCGGTTCAATCCTTTTGCCAATCAAAGCCATCATTCTAAACTTCGCATCCTTGGCCGCAACCATGGGTGTACTTACCTGGATATTTATCGATGGAAATCTCAGCTTCTTGGTTGGTGATTTCATTAGTACTGGAACCTTAGATACCAGCACAATGGTTCTAGTTGCAGTGGTTGCATTTGGATTATCAATGGACTACGAGGTATTTCTACTCTCTCGCATCAAAGAGGAGCATGATGCCGGCAAATCCAACATCGAATCAGTCGCATATGGATTGCAAAAATCTGCTCGAATTATTACAGCAGCTGCTTTCATCTTGGCCGTGGTCTTCGCCGCATTCATTATCAGTGGTGTCACCTCAATCAAGATGATGGGCTTCGGAGTTGCCTTTGCGATTCTTTTGGATGCAACCCTTATCCGGGCCTTCTTAGTGCCGGCGCTAATGCGTTTATTTGGGGAATGGAACTGGTGGGCGCCAAAGGCTTTAAAGCGGTTCCAAATTAATCACTAGCCCAGGACAGTAGAAGTTAGACTGCGGCGGTGGATTTGATCGCATCGCTGCAGTGTGCAGATAAACCCGGCATCGTCCATGCCATGACCAGCTCAGTCTTGGCCGCTGGTGGCAATATCATCGAGAATCAACAATTCACTGATCCAGTAACAAATGCCTTTGTAATGCGCACCCGTTTTGAAACCAACTCCACTCTTGTTGAAGCGCAAAAGGTTTTAAATGAGGGCCTTTCTCAGTTTCAACCTCACTTATCAATCCGAGATAACTCAGTGCCTAAACGAGCTTTGGTTATGGTTACAAAAGAAAGTCATTGCTTGAGAGATCTGCTCTATTTGCTTGAACTAGGCGAACTTCCAATCGAGATTCCACTGGTTGTCAGTAATCGCGAAGATTTAAAGAGTTTGGTCGAATCCCACGGTACAAAATTCATTCACATTCCAGTATCTGAGTCCAACAAGGCGGTTGCTGAGGCAGAGCTATCTGAATTGATTAAATCGGAGAGTATCGATTTTGTTGTGCTAGCCAGATATATGCAGATTCTCTCCGTGGAGTTTTGCCAACAAAACGCAAACCAGATCATAAATATTCATCACTCATTCCTGCCAGGTTTTAAAGGTGCAAAGCCTTATCACCAAGCACACACCAAAGGCGTAAAAATTATCGGAGCCACCGCTCACTTTGTTACATCTGATTTAGATGAGGGCCCAATCATCGAACAAGATGTAGCCCACGTAACTCATGCCTCGACCCCAGAGCAGTTGATTGCAATTGGTCGAGACATTGAAAGAAGAGTTTTGGCTAAAGCGGTTCGTCTGTATGCCGAAGATAAAATCTTTATAGTCGGAAATCGAACAATAGTATTCAATTAATCGGAGATTAATAGAGATAGGCTGATTTTTATGGCTAACCGGGAAATAAATCGTAAGCCCAATCGAAAGGTTGAGGATTACCCCGAAATCTATGCAATCCTGGATGAAGGATTGGTGGCCCATGTTGGTTTTATCGATCCAGAGAGTAAAGAGCCCGTAGTTATTCCCGTTGCTTATGGAAGAGATGGAGATCGAATTCTCTTCCACGGCTCGACGGGATCTCGAATGTTTATGGCTCTAAAAGCTGGAGCTCAAATCTGTGCCACCGTGACCTTGATCGATGGAATTGTTTCAGCACGCAGCCCCTTTAACTCTTCGATGAATTACCGCTCAGTGATGGCCTTTGGTGTTGGCAAAGTTCTGGAGGGTGAAGAGAAGATAAAAGCTTTATATGCAGTGAGTGAAAGATTGATTCCTGGACTTTGGGATGCGGGCCGAGAACAAACCGCTAAAGAGTATGCCCAAACAATGATGGTGGAGTTGAAATTAGATGATGTAACCGCCAAAAAACGTTCGGGAGAAGCGAATGATCCAGATGATGCATCATTGCCAATCTGGGCAGGAGTAATTCCAGTCGAAATGAAATTTGGTGAACCCATTACAAATCAAGATTCAAAACATATTGAGGTTCCCGATTACATAATCAATTTTGAAAGTAATCGAAAAACCAAATAAAAATATTGTGTCCTTGGCCGGAGTTGAACCGGCGACCTACCGCTTAGGAGGCGGTTGCTCTATCCACTGAGCTACAAGGACTTATGTGAATCTGACAATAATAAACGAGCGCAATTGAACGGTAAATTGCGGAATGCCTAAATATCGGCTACGGTAAGCCCGAATCTCGTTTGGAGTTGATTTCATAATGAAAGCCCTAGTAATTGGTGCGGGCGGCGTTGGTAGAGCGATCGCAAATATCGCAGCACGTAGATCCTTTATCACCTCAATGGTGATGGCTGACCGAACCCTAGCCCGTGCAGAAGAAGCCGTAATTCGCGTTAAGGACCCTCGTTTTTCCGCAGCTCAGGTTAATGCTGCAGAGCTGGAGGATCTTCGTGAGTTAATCCGCAAAGTTGATCCCGATGTAGTAATCAATGCGGTGGATCCGCGCTTTGTCATGCCGATTTTTTTGGCCTGCGAAATCGAAAATACAAATTACATTGATATGGCGATGTCGCTATCTCGGCCACATCCTCAATACCCACATCGAGAAACTGGTGTGAAGCTAGGTGATGAGCAGTTTGCCCGTGACTGGAACTGGGAAGAGCGCAAGATTTATGCACTTGTTGGTATGGGTGTCGAACCTGGCATGAGCGATATCTTTGCGAAATACGCAGATGATTATTTGTTCGATCGAATTGATTCCATCACAGTGCTTGATGGTTCTAATTTGCTGATAGAAGGTGCAGACTTTGCTCCTTCATTTTCAATTTGGACCACTATTGAAGAGTGCTTAAACCCACCTTTGGTTTGGGAGGATGGTCGTGGTTGGTTTACCACCGAACCATTTAGCGAAATTGAGACCTTTGATTTTCCGGAAGGTATCGGTCCAGTTGAGTGCGTAAACGTGGAGCACGAAGAGGTTGTTCTCATTCCCCAAAAAATTGATGCCAAAAAGGTTAACTTCAAATACGGCTTAGGTGCCGAGTTCATTCAGATTCTCAAGACCATCAATATGTTGGGCATGGATCGCAAGGAAAATGTTGAGGTGCAGGGAGTTTCTGTTGCACCAAGAGATCTTCTAGCGGCTTCACTTCCTGACCCAGCAACTCTTGGTTCGCGCATGAAGGGCAAAACCTGTGCGGGCGCATTAATACGAGGTACGGATAAAACTGGAAAACCAAAAGCGGTTTATATCTACAACGTAGTTGATAATGAATGGTCTATGCAAGAGTACGGAGATCAAGCTGTTGTATGGCAGACCGCGGTAAACCCTGTTATTGCAATGGAGCTAATCCATAAAGGTATTTGGCAACCGCTTGGCGTAAATGGCCCAGAGTGGTTTGATCCAAAACCATTCTTAGAGATGCTTCCGGAGTACGGAACCTCATGGCATATTCGCGATGAGGATGCCAGCGACATCAAGCCTTAATCAAAGACTTAAACAAAGATATGAATAGACCAATCGCTCTGATAACCGGCGCAACTGTCGGAATTGGTGCCGCCTTTGCTGAACTCTTAGCAAAGGAGAATCATGATTTGGTTATTGTGGCGAGAGACCTCAATCGACTAAATGAAAAAGCTGAAAGTTGGCGAAGTAAGTTTGGTATCGAGGTAGAGGTAATTCAAGCCGATCTTTCGCGGGATGAAGATATCCGACGTCTCGAGCTGCGCCTACAAAATATAAGTAGACCGGTTGAGGTGTTGGTTAATAACGCTGGTTTCGGAATAAACAAAAGTTTCACTGCCAGTGACACTGCAGAGGAGATTGCTCTGTTGGATGTCTTGGTAACTGCTCCGATGCGGTTAATGCATGCAGTCCTGCCCGGCATGAAACAGCGAAATGGTGGGACCGTAATCAACGTCTCAAGCGTTGCAAGCTGGATCGCAGGTGGAAGTTATAGCGCGGCCAAGTCATACCTAACTGTCTTGAGTGAATCTCTACATACCGAACTAAGAGATACAAATGTGAATGTTCATGCCCTTTGTCCGGGATTCACCAGAACCGAGTTCCATCAAAGAGGTGGAATGAAGATGGGTGCGGTTCCAAAGTGGCTCTGGCTCAGCGCAGATGATGTTGTAGCTGATGCCTGGAACGCTGCAAAAACTGGTAAGGCGATTTCAGTGCCAGGTCGGAGTTACAAGGTGATCTCCATGATTACCCGATTTGGACCACGCCCTTTAATTCGAAAAATGGGTATGAACGTACGTATCCGACAAAGGCGTTAGTTCTCAGCAAACTCTGTGAACTCTGTGGAGTTTCCCTCACCTAAATGTGAGTTCTATGCCTTTACTATTAGGACATATTTATTAGCTGTAAAAAGCTTTAACAGGAGGATCTGGTGCGTAATTCATTCAAGTTCATGGGCAAAGGCGCAACCCTTTTGGCCGCCTCATCATTGCTGATGGCGATGACCGCTGTAATCCCGGCGGAGGCTGCTAACAAGGCTGGTGCGCGCTGCACAAAGGCAAATGCCAAGACCAAGATTGGCGGCGATAAATACGTCTGCACCAAGAACCCAACTGTAAAGAAGGCCAAGCTGACTTGGGTGTGGGTCGGTTGTATTGATTCAAACAAGTTGTACCTAGAGTCAAATGCAAGATTAAAAACCATTACTGAGTCTGCTGCGCAAGCGGTAACCATGCTTGACTCTGAAATCGTTGCACTAAAGGCAGAAGCTCCAAATGATGAAGCTGAGGCGAAGGTCTTTGACCAGAAGGCAGCTGACGCAAAGGTTAAGCAGGCAGAAGCTTTAGCAAAAGCCAAGGCGGCTTCAGATGAAGCGGCCAAAGTTGGAGCAACGACGACTGCCGGTAAGTCATATACCTCAGCAGCAGATCAATGGACCAAAGCAGCCCGCAGTTATGAGTTAGCTGCCAGAAACTTTGAAAGATCTGCAGCTAGCCTTCGTGACAAGATTAATGAGGTAGCCAAGAAGGAAAAGCAAAAGGCAAATGTTCTTCAAACGGTTGAAAACTCAAAAACTGAGGTTAAATCAACTTTGCAGAATAGAAAGAACGCCTGCAAGCCTGGTTTATAAAAAGTATTAATAAACAAAGGTCACGGTCTAACCAACCGTGACCTTTGTTTTTGAAACCTTAACTGGGATTGCAGCTAAATTACTTCTAGCTGGACCTATTTTTACATTTCCATTAATCGCAAACTCGGCACGATGATTTGGGCATACCCATTTGCTACCACTTCTCATTACCGTAGTTCCTTCATGGGTGCATGAGAGATTTAGTGCGCGATAAGCCTTTGCCGACTTTCCAGTTCTTACTAGTGCGATTTCTTGACCAGCACCATCGGTGAATTGAACTACCCCGCCGACCTTGCGCAGCGCTTTATTTCTAGAGAGCGTTACATCTACCTTGCCATTGGCTAGCACTTTGACACCGGTTGCAGCAATAGCTTTATCAGGAACTAATCCCAGCGTGAGCACCGCTAAACCACATAAGACTGCCCGACGAGAAACCTCTTTTTGATTTTCCACTAGCAACTCCTAAATACTATTTAGTGGTGAGAATTTATCTGACTTTTAGGGTGATGGCTATCGCAACTCTGATTGCTTATGTAATTCTCAGAAATGACACAGAACCTGTATGGCAGCTCGATCTCTTACTTTTCAACTTGGTAGTGATTCTTACCGCTGTGACCTTAACCTTCTCCCCCGTTCCAGATGATCGACAAGGCAGGGCTGGAATTGCTCTTGCGATATTAATCTGGAGCACTGGCTCAATCGCCTCCTCACTCGAGAGCTTTTTTGGCATCCAACTCAATCAACTAGCGCAAGTTTCTTATGCCCTCTTCTATCCCTTAGCTCTTTATGGAATTGCCAGAGCGATTCGCTTTAAGGTTTCTAGTAAATCATTAGAGATTCTAGATACCTTAATCATCGCACTTGGCGGCACCACGATTCTCTCTGCATTTTTGATTAGACCGGCGATGACCAGCATTACTGGCAGCAGCTTCGAGGTATTTCTTGCAATTCTCTACCCGGTTGGCGATGTCGTGTTGTTGGTGAGCGTCATAGTTCTTTCAGTTCAGCATAAATTCTCATTAAGAAATCTGCTTTTGACACTTGGGGTTTTGGTTTACACCGTTTCTGATTTTTACTTTCTCTACTCTTCTCAGGCCGGAACTTATGAGTTTGCTTCATTAACTGACATTGGATGGTTAGTCGGATTCATATTGTTGTCAGAGGCGATTTGGCATAAGGGTGATGAGACCAATGCGCCGCGAAGCTTTAATCCAACAGTGGCAACCTTGGCCTTGTTGGGAAGCTCTGCCATCTTGGCTATTGCTGTGTTCCAACCCCAATACTTTCCAAGATTTATTCTGGTTCCAGCATTTGCGACTATCGCACTCTCCTTTATGCGAATGGGTGTCGCTATTAATGACGCTCGCAACATGAGCAATGAGCAGATTCTGGCCAGAACCGATGAGTTAACGGGTTTAGCTAATCGCAGAAGATTTATGGTGGAGTTTGAAGGGTTCTTGCAAGAACCTGGTTCAGTTTTGATTATGGACCTGGATGGATTCAAGCCGGTTAATGACAGCTATGGTCATGAGGTTGGCGATCAGTTGTTGGCACAGGTAGCAAATAGATTGAAGCGCTTGATTCCAGAGCGTTCACTGCTGGCCCGTCTTGGTGGTGATGAGTTTGGCGCTTTGATTACCGGCGAGGATGGCTTTGAAATAGCGCAGGCGCTTCGAGCCACTTTGTCTTATCCATTTATCGTAGAGGGATTGGAGTTGAAGTTGGATGTCTCAATTGGAGAGGCAAAAAATCTTCCTGGGGAAAGTCTGGCGGATCAACTGCTGCGCCGCGCTGATGAGGCGATGTATCAGGCCAAGAGGACCAAGGCTGGCGTCGTAACCTGGAGTCCAGAATTAGGTTCACGAGGCGCTAGGTTGTAAATTTCCGCCGTCCCTATAAACCAATGAGCCAAAACCCAGAGTTCCTGGCGGCTCGACATATGAGGTGAGAAAAAGACCCCCTAAGGAGGTTCCCTAATTGGCAGAAAAGTTCGCAAATCGAGTATTAATTCTCGGCGCAGGATCAGTTTCACAATCTGTATTACCACTTCTTATTGAGCATTTAGTTGATGCAAAACAAATCACAATTATGGATCAGCGAGACAACCGTGCTCGCGTACAAGAGGCGTTAAATAAAGGCGCAACTTATGTACAGGATGTCATTAACCGCGAAAATTTAGATGCACAACTTTCGAAGTATCTAAA
Organism: Candidatus Nanopelagicales bacterium; assembly: GCA_030830475.1. Lineage (GTDB taxonomy): Bacteria > Actinomycetota > Actinomycetes > Nanopelagicales > Nanopelagicaceae > MAG-120802. The sequence goes on along the minus strand of JAURMX010000009.1, from coordinate 10,826 downwards.
GGCCGGAGATTTCCTTCTTGATTTGGCTTGGAACATTGATGCCAACACAATCCTTACCTGGTGCTATGACCATGGCGTCATGTATCTCAATACCTCTGTTGAAGAGTGGGATCCCTATGAAGGTGGAGCAAATAAGCATCCACTAGAGCGCACTCTTTATTACCGTCACATGCGGATGCGTGAGATGAAATCTAAGTGGACCAAAAAAGGTGCGACTGCAATTGTCGAGCATGGCGCAAACCCAGGTTTAGTTTCACACTTAGTTAAGAAATCATTAGTTGATATTGCAACCCAAGCAATAAAGGATGGCAAGGCTGCAGATGGTGTAGAGGCTGCGTTGAGCGCTGAAAGTTATAACCAGTTAGCACATCTACTTGGCGTTAAAGTCATCCACATCTCAGAAAGAGACACTCAGGTAACTAACAAACCAAAGCAGTGGGGAGAGTTTGTAAATACCTGGTCAGTTGAAGGTCTTTATGAAGAGGGAGTCGCGCCAGCGGAGCTGGGCTGGGGCACCCATGAAAAAACCCTTCCGGTAAATGCTTACGAGCACCAAGTTGGACCAAAGAATCAGATCGCTATTGCGCAACCAGGTGCAACCACCTGGGTACGTTCCTGGGTTCCTAACTTTGAAATTCATGGCATGGTCATCCGTCATGGTGAAGCTTTCACTATCTCCGATCACCTAACGGTTTGGAATGGTGACAACGCGGTTTATCGTCCAACCGTTCATTACGCATACTGCCCTACCAATGAAGCTATCTCTTCATTAAAAGAGCTAGAGATGCGCTCCTGGGATCTTCACAAGAATCAACGCATCATGAATGATGAAATTACTGAAGGTGATGATCGCCTTGGAGTACTTCTTATGGGACACCCTTATAAGTCATGGTGGACCGGATCATTACTTAACATTCACGATTCTCGTAAGTTGATTCCTGGTCAATCAGCCACAACCGTTCAGGTTTCTTCGGCAGTTTACGCAGCTGTTGCCTGGGCTATGAAAAATCCAGATAAAGGTTTGCTGGTGCCAGATGATCTTCCTTGGCGTGAAGTTTTGGGTTATGCCGAGAAGTACTGGGGTGGAATTCATTCACAAGCTGCTGATTGGGATCCTTTAATGAACCGCAAAGATCTCTTTGAAGGATGGAATGACAAGAAGGTTGATCGCAACGATCCTTGGCAGTTCACTAACTTCTTAGTTTAACTAGTTGCTCTAATTGGCAGTAGCTAAGGCTTGAGTGGTTTTGCCGCTTTGATCTCTTCAAGGCGAGCTAAAGACTCAAGCCTTTCTGCTGCGTGATCAACAATTCGCTTTACATATCCTTTTTCATAACCATTGTCCGACTCCCATGGCTCATGAACTTCATCGCCCTCTAAATGGGATAGCTCTGGAACAAATCTCTTTATGTAAACACCATCTGGATCAAATCTCCTGCCCTGCTCTATCGGATTGAATACCCGGTAATAAGGAGAGGCATCGGTGCCGCAACCTGCGGTCCACTGCCAGCCATGCGAATTAGAGGCAACATCATTATCAATCAGGTATTTCATAAAGAAATTAGCGCCATGCTGCCATTCGATGTGCAGATCTTTTACTAAAAATGAAGCCACAACCATGCGGGTGCGATTGTGCATCCAGCCCTCTGCAACTAATTGCCGCATCGCAGCGTCAACAAATGGATAACCGGTCTTGCCCTGACACCAAGCTTCAAACTGCTTACCTGGCTTGTCATATTTCATCTTCTTGAACTTGGCATCGTAATAATCTCTCGAAGTATGCGGGTTGTGATGAAGTACATCAGCGTAAAACTCACGCCAAGCAATCTCTTTGCGGTAAACCTCGTGACCTTTTGAATTTCCGAGCGCGGCCAAAATGGTGCGCGGATGGATCTCTCCCCAACGCAAATGAGGACTTAGTCGACTAGTTCCCTCAACTCCAGGGATATTTCGGGCATCACCATAATCATCAGCTGCTTTTTTAAGAAAGTTTTTAAATCTAGCCTGAGCGGCTTTTTCGCCTGACTCTTGCAATACAACACCATTTGGAGATTTCCAGTTAGGGATCTTTTGATCACCACTCTTTGGTTTAACCCACTGGGGATTCTTTGGTGCAGAAACTGGTGCGCGCCAACCATGTGCTAACCAGGCTCGATAGAAAGGTGTGTAAACCCGATATGGGGTGCCATCATCTTTACGAACCCGACCCGGTGCAACCGCGTATCCACTACCTAGTTGTTGCAATTCAATACCAGCGACTTTTAACTCTGCATCTCTTGTCTCGCCATAAGGAGCAAATGGGAAGGCGCTGTGTACTGAATCTGCTTTGTATCGTTTCTTGAGATCTCTTAAGACGCTTACGGGATCACCACTAATTACAAAAAGATTTCCGCCCAAAGATTCATTCAAGGCATTAAGTGATGCAGCCAAATAAGCCCTGCGGTGTTCCCCTGCGCGCTCAGATATCTCATCATCCAAAATGAAAAGCGGAATTACATCATCAGCCTCATCAAGGGCGGCAAGCAAGGCCGGATTATCAGCTAGCCGAAGATCCCTGCGAAACCAAAAGATGGCTCTTTTGCTCATGGCATGATTCAACCACCATGAAGGAGATTAAGCGCTTCCAAGTCCGGGGCATACCGGACCAGGTAAACAGGGTGGATTTTGCCGGTCGAATCGTCGATTTTTGGGCGCCAGAGGGCGGTTCTGACTCAGTGCTAATTGCTCATGATGGGCAGAACATATTCGATCCACGTACCGCCACACATCTTCGTCAAACCTGGCGCTTAACACAAAATGCATTACGAGTTGCGAAGGAAAATCACAAAAAACCTCCATTGGTTATTGGAATCTTTCACAGCTCCAATAAACAAGATCCTTACGGTCGTATTAAAGATCTCTCCCCTGAAGATGCATTTCATAGCGGTATGAAACCCAGTAACCCCATTACAACGTTTGAGATAAGCGATTTACGGGGTAACGAGTACTTAACTCGAATATTCCATGAGATATTGCCTAGCATTGCTAAATTAACCGGTACAGTTGCATTGCCAAACAACACCGCGATGCTGGGCTCTTCTATGGGTGGATTAGCAACACTCTATGCTGCGGCAAAGTTTTCCGATTATTTCCACACCACTTTGGCGTTCTCACCACACTGGGTTCTGGCTGGAAATCCACTAGTTGAATATCTAGTTCATAATTTGCCACAACATCCGGAGCGAAAGTTATGGATGAGTCGTGGCACTAAAGGTCTTGACGCCAGCTATCAACCATTTCAAGAGTTTGCTGATGAACTAGCCCGCAAAAACGGCTGGCACTCCAACTTTGTTAGCAAGGTTTACCATCGCACCGGACACAATGAGAGATCCTGGTCCAGGTATGTTGATGATGCCTTGCGTTTTTGGCTTAGCTAACCCGGTAGATACCAACTGAAGCATCAGGGCTGCGATATACCCCGTTAAATAGATCAGCTCCGTAAACCGTCGTTATGTTGCCTTCAATTAGCGGCAGCGCGACCTGTACCGCTTTGCGGGTTATAACAACTAGGACACTTTCCTTGGAAGATTCGCGAATAAAGGCGATGGCATCATCTTCGACCACCAACCAACGTAAGCCACCATGGGCTAGGGCATGAGAATTACGCCTGATTTTTACTAATTTTCGCACCTCATTGAAGAAATCATGATCCCAATTTGCACCGCTCCAATCGATGGTTCGGCGCGCATCCTCTCCCCAGGCGCCCTGCACACCTATCTCATCTCCGGCAAATATTGAGGGCACTCCAGGATATGTAAGCAACAAACCCATACCGGAAAGATGAAGCTTGGAGTTGGTACCAACTACATTTCTAAACCTTGCTGTGTCATGAGAATCAAGTAACAACATTGATGAAACAAAATTGCGCCAGGGAATAGTTGAGGAAAACTCCTTCATCGCAGCGACCATCTCTTTGCCACTAAAACGCGGAACCTCAACTGGGACTCCAAAGAAACCAGAGTCAACCTGTGGCTGGTGCTTCAACCAACCCCACACCGGCCTCATGAAACCGTTGTAGTTCATAGTGCCATGCCAGCCAAATCCATCTAAATCAGCTGGAAAGTGGTCGGCGTTTTCAGCAAGCAACCAAGCATCGTAATTGGTTGCTTGCACCGCTTGGCGAATTCCCAGAATTACTTCACGGTTCATATCTTCGCCACGGTAGCGCCCAGTCATGTTTCCAACATCAATACGCCAGCCAGATAAGGAGAATGGTTTTCCTAACCACTTTTTTACGATCGAACCTTTACCGGAGTACATCAAATCTCTTAACTTCTTAGAGTTATAATTCAACTTTGGCAAGGAGGCCAGGCCCCACCAGCCCTCATAACCATGTTTTACCGATCTATCCCAATAAAAGAACTCCCGCTCCTTAGCTTTTTTGTTAGCTAAAGCCTTCTTAATCCAGGGATGTCCTGCACCACAATGGTTTGTAGTTAGATCTCCCATAATATGAATTTTCTTATTGCGGGCTATCTTCAACAATCTTAAAAAAGCGGGGTTACCTCCTAGAAGTGGATCAACCTCATCAAAGGAGCTGGCGTCATATCTATGGGTAGATCTGGCTGGGAAAAAGGGCGTGAAATATATGCCGTTGGCGCCAAGTTTTTGTATGTGGGAAAGGTTCTGGGCTACACCATCCATATCCCCGCCAAAGTACTCGACACCTGTTGTCTTATGCCTTCCTTTAGGTAGATCGCTCCAATCTCTAACGACAAACTCCTTTGGCATCAAACTTCGGTACTTACCCGAGGTAGCGAAACGATCTGGAAATATCTGATAGAAAACTGAGCTGCGAATCCACTTTGGAAACTCTGGGGTGGCAAGCAGGTGGAAATCATGGGTGCTGGTTACATCATTACTATGAAATCCCTGCGCATTTAACCAGGAGTAGTGCTCTCCATTAACAATTAAAAATCTATAGGCCGTCTTCGGGTTTAGTATCTTAACTTTTGCCTGCCACCACTGCTCTCTGCCTTTAACACCTTTAATCATCGGAAAGAATCTTGGTTCACCATCATGATAGAGACGCAGAATCGCTTTCTCTATTTTGAGATCAGCGCTGGCACGGAACTTAAATGTGACCTTATCTCCCAACTTTGGCGCTAAGGAGCTTAGATAACGCTCGCTTCCATCATGGTGTGGCAATGCGTAGAGCGGTGCTTGGGAGCTCATATTTCCTTCCTGCAGAGTTGGTTACAACAGCTTTAACCTCTAATTGCCCAGAGTGTTCTCCAGGATCAAGATAAACTCGGAAGGGTTGATTTAGATCGACCCCTAAGGATTGCCAGGTATTGCTTCCGGATTTCTTAACTAAAAACTCCACCACAGCTAAATCCTTTGTTTTAACAGCAGCCGTTAGGCGCTGAAATCCGGTTAGGAAATCCTCCTTGACCCTTATTTTTCCAACTGAAACAGTATCGCTGGCGATTGACTGCTTTGCCTGAAGCACCAATGCATCTAACGGTTTCAGGGTCAAACTCACATCAGTTGCCTTGGTAGAAAGGCTTGATTTACCCAATAAAAACCGCCATCCGGAGCTGCTAGCGGTTGGCACTGTGACCTTTTGTACTTTTGCACTGTTATTTAAGACCACCAGGTACTCGCGATTTGAGCCTAACTCCCGCTTTGAGAAGGCAAAGACCGGACCTTTGGAATAGCGAATCTGCATCTGCTCATTTGCCAGAGCGGGATGTGCGCTGCGCAGTTCAGACAATTTCATTAGATGTTGCGCTACCGGATTTGAAAAAGTTTTGGAAAAGGAGTCACCATTACCAACAGGAGCGCTACCTAATCTCTTCTCCGATTTCCATATCTCAACTTGAGTGGGGAACATATCCTGCCGAGCTCTTTGATCGTTTCCATTGTCAGTTCCCAGCATCCCTACTTCATCACCATAGTAAACAACTGGGACACCACGACTTAAATACAGCAAGGTATTTGCCAACTTGGTTCGGCTCAATAATTGCTCAGCTGGATTTATCTTGGTGCGCTCAATCAAGAATGCCGAGCGCCCCATATCATGATTGCCGAGGAAGGTAACTAGATTAGCCGCTGATGAGTTTGCACTTGTGTAGTAATCATCATATTCAAATAGGTTACGCAATATTGAGGCATCGGAGCTCTGTGCTGCAAAATCTACGGCAAACTTTTGGAAAGGAAAATCTAAAGCGGTTTGTAATTTATTTACCCTTATATAATTAACTAAGTCAATCGGGTTTTGCTCCCACACCTCGCCAAAAATTGTGAAATTCGCGATTCCAGCCTCTTGCGCGGCCTGGTTGATTAATGGACTCCAGTTCTTAAAAAATTCATCATCTACATGACGGGCGGTATCAACTCTAAAACCAACAAATCCATACCTCTTGATCCATGAACCATAGACCTCGCCCCAACCGCGATAAACCTCTTCCTTCTCAGTTGCCAGATCATCTAGCCCAAAGAAATCACCGTTTTTTGAGCATGGGCCATCGCTCCAACACCGGTTCATATCACCGGTATTGTGATAATTACTGATGTCGTTGAGCCAAGCTGGATTTTTGATTGATTTGTACTTCTCTGGGATGTAAGCAACCCGATCCTGATACCAAACTATGTCGCCAGTGTGATTGGTTACTACATCAAGAATCAGCTTTAACCCTAGTTTGTCTGCGCAGTCCTTCATAGCCGATAAATCCGCGTTGCTGCCTAAATGTGGATCTACTTTAAGAAAATCAACCCCCCAGTAACCATGATAACCAGCTCCGCCATCCGTCGGAGGTTGTTGAACAACAAGAGGCGTAACCCATATTGCTGTGAAACCCAACTTCTTCAGGCGGACTAGGCCATCATCATCTACACAGTTTCCGGTTAAACCTTTCAGATCTCCGCCATGAAAGAAAGCGGTATGAGTTGGGTTGTAGCCGGGTAAGTCATCATTGCTGGGATCACCATTGCGATAGCGATCCGGCATTACAAAGTAGATGACCTCTTTATCTAAACCAGTTCGTTTTACATCAACAACCTGATTAGCACCTGCGCTGTTATGAGCCAAAACAAGTGCGGCAACTACAGCGGTAGCTATGAGGCGAGCTGCAGTTCTCATTAACCTTTTACAGAGCCTGCGGTTAATCCGCTAACAATGTACTTTTGCAAACTTAGGAAGATAATCACAATCGGGATAGATGCAATTATTGAACCTGCGGCAAAGGGTCCCCAATTTTCAGAGAACTGTCCCCCGATGAACTGTTGTAATCCAACGGCGACAGTACGGGTCTCAACCTCAATTAAAAATAGACGTGCCAAAATGAACTCGTTGAATGTGCCAATAAAGCTGAGTAATGAGACAACTGCAAGTACTGGCGCCGCCAATGGAACAAAGATCTGCCAATAGGTTTGCATCGCGCTAGCGCCATCAATCTTGGCGGCTTCATCAAGCTCGGCTGGGATAGAGTCCACAAAGCCCTTAAGTAACCAGATATTTACGCCCATAGCGCCACCCAGATAAACCAGTACCAAGCCCATTTGTGTGCCTATTCCAAGGCCAGGTGCGAATTTATAGACCCGCTCCATAATCACATAAAGAGCGGAGAGGGCCAAAATTGCTGGGAACATTTGAATTAATAACAAAAGCTGGATACCGAATCTCTTACCTTTGAAACGAAGACGGCTAAAAGCAAATGCTGAAGCCGCTCCAATAATGACTGAAACTATGGCAACAAAGCCGGAGATCATCAGGGAGTTCTTCATCCAGGTTAAGTAAGGGATGCGCTCATCATTAAAGAGAACTTTGTAGTTCGCAAACGAGATGTCCTTCGGTATGAAGGAGGTAACTTGGAGGCTACCGGATTCATTAAATGAAGAGAGCACCACTAAATACAATGGGAAAAGGGCAAATAGACACATCACAACGCCGGTGATGTGACGCCATAAATTCTCCTTAAGCCATCGGGTCATGAGAAACTCTCCAAAACTTTAGATTTGCGTACGCCATAAAGTGAAATTGAAGCGACCAAGAAGAAGATCAGGACTGAGATAGCGCTAGCTAGACCAAGATCCTGCAGATTGTTTCCAAAGGCGATCTGGTATGTGTAGCTAATCAAAATATCGGTAGCTCCGGCAATCTCGCCATCTAATTGATTACGCGGTCCACCACCAGTCAGTAGGTAGATGAGGTTGAAGTTATTGAAGTTAAAGGCAAAGGATGCGATTAACAGCGGAGAAAGAATCTGCAGAAGTAGTGGCAAGGTTACTTTACGGAAAATCTGCCGGGGATTAGCGCCATCAATCGCAGCCGCTTCCAGTAACTCACTTGGAATTGCTTGTAAAGAACCGCTAGAAACTAGATAAAAGTAAGGGAAACCGAGCCAGAGGTTGACCAAGATGACAGCCACGCGAGCAAAGGTCGGATCCTGAAACCAGGCGATATCCCTGCCCAAGATCTCGTTAATGGCACCAAACTCGGTATTGAACATTCCGCCCCAAATTAAAATCGACATGACGCTCGGCATCGCGTAAGGCAGAACCAAAATCGATCTATAGAAGCGACGACCACGAATTGGCTTATTGAGAGCAAGTGCTAACAGCAATCCAAAGGCAAACTGTGTTATCACTGTTAAAGTTGCAAATACGACGGTCCAAATAAATACCGAGATCAGTGGATCTCGAACCCGCTCATCATTGAAAAGTCTTATGTAGTTGGTAAACCAGCTGGGATCACGCCATCCCGGTTCGAGGAAATCATCTTTGTTGTTCTCGTTAACATAATTACCATTGTTGTTGTCTCGGTAGATATCTCCTGTTATTAAACTGCGGAAGACATCCTGTTCGGGCAGGTACTCAAGTGATTGGCGAAACACCGCTCCCACATTTAAATTTTCAACTACTATGAAATAGGTGCCATCAAAAAAGTAACGTTTTTTTGCAGCATCACTAGAGGATATTTCGCCTGAATCCAGCGCGGTGAAACCCTCTGCACTTTGCGCTACCTGATACTCATCAATCTCTACTCTTGCTTTATCTAATGGAATCCTCTGCTCTGGAGTTGAGATGAAATAGGCGTTGTTGTTTATATCAGAGACCAAAATTGCAGGTGAGGATTGATATTCGCCAACCACAATATCAAAGGCTGTGGCATCCTCATCTTGCTCTAGCGCCAAAGCTTGTATGCGACCCAGCGCCTCCTCTTTGCTGATGTAATTACCGGTCTTGTAGTTGTAGGTGGACATCACCAAGGTGTACAGAATCGGGGTAAGGACAAAGGCGGTCAGCAGAATGATGCCGGGCAAAAAGAACTTGAGGGGAACGGTGCGCTTACTGAAATAGGTGTAATTAACTAGCAAAATAACAATAAATAAGAATCCAGCGATTACATACTCGCCCTTGGCAAATGCGCTTTGACTTAAGGTCAATAAAACCGCGGTTGATAAAGCAATTAGCGCAATCTTTATGAACAGCGCAACCTTGCCTCTAATCAATCCCGATAGCACTAGGTTCACCTATTTTCATTGATTTGAATAAATCTATAAAAGGAACTGACGTGGCTTAGATAAACCACGTCAGCTCACTTCTAATCTGGAAAACCTCCCAGAGTTTTACCAACGACTAAATGTCGTTAGCTGCACCCCTGAGGTTGGTACGCCAGATTGCAGCCAATTTCTTAGCTTCTACAACTGCATCCTTGCCATCGACAAGTACTGCGGTCCAGTAAGCAGGTGCTGAATCCCAGTAGCTCTTGCTACCGGATGCACCGTTAAGGATCACTCCGATTTCTGGAACGCTTGCTGCAGATGCTGATGCGCCAAACCCCTTTTGGCCATCGGTCACAGATGCATCATTTCCAGCACCCTTTTCAGCTGGTGGACGCTTTTCAAACTTCTGATAAGCAACCTGTCCAGCGGTTGAGCCAAAGAAGTCAACGAGAAGTGACTTAGCAGCAGCTTCAACTCCGTTAGATGCAGCGAATGTTGTTAGTAGAGCTCCGGATACTGATCCGAAAGCCTTTCCTGGTTCGCTCGCCTTAACACCTGGAACTGGCATTAGATTCATAGTGAATCCCTTTGCCTTGTAATCTTCCCACTCCCAGTTTCCGATAATTGCGAAAGGAACATCTCCTGCTAGGAAGTTGTCCTTACAACCGGTGTCTGTTGCAGGGAAGAAGCCATTGCTCTTCTTTCCATCCATTAAATACTGCTTTACATTGCGGCCAAACTCATTTGGATTAAATGACTTGGACTTGTTAATGGCTCCATTTGCTTTGAAGTAGTAAGCATCTGCGCCAAGAGCTGAGAATACTGAGTGTGCACCCCATGACATACCGCCACCGGCAACGCATAGACCAGCCTTGAGGCTCTTTGATGTCTTGTTTGCCTTGTAGTAATCAACCATGTCACCAAAGCTCTTTGGTGCGGATGTAACTAACTTGGTGTTGTAGATCATTGCTACGTTGTTTACATCAACTGGAATTCCATACAATTTCTTCTTGTAGGAAAGATCATAGAACTGTGATGCTGAGAAACGTGCCCGTTGTGACGCAGTTAGTGTCAGTGGAGCAAGCTTGCCGTTCTTTGCAAGTGTTGCAACCCAGTCATTTGCACCGACCACGATATCTGGACCAGTAGTAGCGGTTGCCTTATCAATTGCTTCCTTTAGAGCATCAAAGTTTGCAAATGATTTTACGGTGATAGTGTAACCAGGGACCCAATCGCTCTTTGCTGCAAGAGTCTTAACTAGGTTTGGACCACGGGTTTCATCTGCCCAGACCACAATCTCTTTTGCGGCTTGTGCAGGTGCCACAGTGATACCAGCGG
>JAURMX010000067.1 GCA_030830475.1 Candidatus Nanopelagicales bacterium | reverse complement strand
GGAAGTGTGGGCGCTTGAAGCTTATGGCGCTGCATACACGCTCCAAGAACTACTCACCATTAAGTCGGACGACGTTCTTGGTCGCGTCAAGGTTTACGAAGCGATCGTGAAGGGCGAAAACATCCCTGAGCCAGGAATCCCTGAATCATTCAAGGTTCTTGTTAAGGAAATGCAATCACTCTGCCTCAACGTAGAAGTGCTTTCATCTGAAGGCGTTGCTATCGAGATGCGTGATACTGATGAAGAAGTATTCAAGACCGCCGAAGAGTTAGGTATCAACTTGTCACGAGTTGAACCAAGCTCAGTAGAAGAAGTGTGACAGGGGGAAAATAAAACATGTTAGATGTCAACTTTTTCGATGAGTTAAGAATCGGTCTCGCATCTGCGGGCAACATTCGTGAATGGTCATTTGGTGAGGTTAAGAAGCCAGAGACCATTAACTACCGTACTTTGAAGCCGGAAAAAGATGGTCTCTTTGATGAGAAGATCTTCGGCCCAACCCGCGATTGGGAATGCTATTGCGGTAAGTACAAGCGTGTACGTTTCAAGGGAATTATCTGCGAGCGCTGCGGTGTCGAAGTTACCCGTGCCAAGGTTCGTCGTGAACGTATGGGTCATATCGAACTTGCAGCACCAGTAACCCACATCTGGTACTTCAAGGGTGTTCCATCACGTCTTGGTTACCTACTTGATCTTGCTCCAAAGGATCTAGAGAAGGTCATTTACTTCGCCGCTTACATGATTACTGAGGTTGATACCGAGGGACGCGAAGAGGATCTACCAAAGCTTGAGAAGAAGCTTCATGCAGATCGCAAGAAGATTGAAACCAAGCGTGACAATGATCTTGCTGCTCGCCAGGAAAAGATAGAGAGCGATCTTGCAGAGCTTGAAGACGAGGGTGCAAAGGCTGACCAGCGTCGCAAAGTTCGTGAGTCAGGAGAGCGCGAACTCAAGAACATCCGTGATCGTGCCCAAAAAGAATTAGATCGCCTAGAAGAGGTCTGGACCCGTTTCAAGAATCTAAAGGTTCAGGATCTCGAAGGTGATGAGAATCTTTATCGTGAAATGCGCGATAGATATGGCATTTATTTCAAGGGCTTCATGGGAGCTGCTGCAATTCAAAAGCGCTTAGAAACCTTTGATCTAAAGGCGGAGTTTGCCAAGCTCAATGAGCTTGCCGAAACCGGCAAAGGTCAGAAGAAGACCCGTGCGATTAAACGTCTCAAGGTTGTTAACTCATTCTTGAGTACCACAAACAATCCAGCATCAATGGTCTTGGATTGCGTACCGGTTATTCCACCTGATCTTCGTCCGATGGTTCAGCTAGATGGTGGCCGCTTTGCGACCTCAGATCTAAATGATCTCTATCGCCGTGTTATCAACCGCAACAATCGTTTGAAGCGTTTGGTTGATCTCGGCGCACCTGAAATTATCGTAAACAACGAAAAGCGTATGTTGCAGGAAGCGGTTGACGCTCTCTTCGACAACGGTCGTCGTGGTCGTCCAGTTACAGGACCAGGAAACCGTCCGCTTAAATCACTATCTGACATGCTTAAAGGTAAGCAGGGTCGCTTCCGTCAGAACTTGCTCGGAAAGCGCGTTGATTACTCAGGCCGTTCAGTAATCGTTGTTGGTCCTCAGCTCAAACTGCACCAGTGCGGTTTGCCAAAGCAGATGGCTCTTGAATTATTCAAGCCATTCGTAATGAAGCGCTTGGTTGATTTGAACCATGCACAAAATATTAAGAGCGCAAAGCGTATGGTTGAGCGTTCACGGTCAGTGGTTTGGGATGTTCTCGAAGAGGTAATCGCCGAGCACCCAGTACTTCTAAACCGTGCACCAACCTTGCACCGTCTTGGTATTCAAGCCTTCGAACCTAAGTTGATCGAAGGTAAGGCGATTCAGATTCACCCACTCGTATGTACCGCGTTTAACGCTGACTTCGACGGTGACCAGATGGCGGTACACGTACCACTTTCTGCTGAAGCCCAAGCTGAGGCACGCATCTTGATGCTTTCCTCTAACAACATTCTCTCGCCAGCATCTGGTCGACCACTTACCGCTCCAACTCAGGACATGGTGCTTGGTCTCTACTTCTTGACCTCACTTCGTGAAAATCAAGTAGGCGAAGGACGTTCATTTACATCTATCGCTGAAGGCTTGATGGCTTACGAACAACAATCTGTTTCGTTACAAGCCAAGATCAAGATTCGCGTTCAGGAAAATGGCGAACTCGTTACCAAGGAAACCACTCTTGGCCGCGCGATCTTCAATGAAGTTCTTCCAGAAACCTTCCCATTTGTTGATTACGATGTAACAAAGAAGGCTCTTGGAGCAATCGTTGATAATCTCGCTGAGAGTTATCCAAAGGTTGTTGTAGCTGCGGTGCTCGATGAATTGAAGCAGCTTGGCTTCACATGGGCGACCCGCGCTGGTGCAACCATCGGAATCGTCGATGTGGTTACACCTGCTCGTAAGCGTGAAATTCTTGAAGGCTATGAAACAAAGGCTGACAAGGTTCAATCACAGTACGAAAAGGGTCTCATTACAGATGATGAGCGTCGTCAAGAATTAATCGAGATCTGGACCCAAGCAACCAATGAGGTTGCAAAGGAGATGGAAGAGAACTTCCCACGCACCAACCCTGTGTGGATGATGGTCTTCTCCGGAGCTCGCGGAAACATGATGCAGATCCGCCAGATCGCAGGTATGCGTGGTCTTGTGGCGAATCCAAAGGGCGAAATTATTCCTCGTCCAATCAAATCTAACTTCCGTGAAGGTCTCTCAGTACTTGAGTACTTCATCTCAACTCACGGTGCGCGTAAGGGTCTTGCAGATACCGCGCTACGTACCGCTGATGCTGGTTACTTGACCCGTCGTCTCTGCGACGTTGCACAAGATGTAATCATCCGTGAAGAGGATTGCGGTACAGATCGCGGTCTAACTCTAAAGATTGCAAACATTGTAAGCGGCAAGTTAACCCGTGATGATTATGTTGAAACCTCAATTTACGGCCGCACACTTTCAGAGGATGTAGTTGTAGATGGCAACACCATCGCAGCTGCAGGATCTGATCTTGGTGACCGCGTCATCAACACACTTGTTGATGCTGGTGTTGCTGAGGTAAAGGTTCGCTCCGTTCTAACCTGCGATAGCAAGGTTGGTCAGTGCGCAAAGTGCTACGGACGTTCAATGGCCTCCGGCAAACTTGTTGATGTGGGCGAAGCGGTTGGAATTATCGCTGCTCAATCAATCGGCGAGCCAGGAACACAGCTCACAATGCGTACCTTCCACACCGGTGGAGCGGCATCCGCATCAGGTGACATCACACATGGTTTGCCACGTGTAGTTGAGCTCTTCGAAGCACGCACACCAAAGGGTGTTGCACCAATTGCAGAAGCAGCTGGTGTTGTTAGCTTCCTTGAAGATGCAAAGGGTAAGAAGATCATCGTTACTCCAGAAGATGGAGGCGAAGCGGTTGCTTATCCAATTACCCGTCGTCAGAAACTTCTTGTAGAAGAAGGAACCAAGGTTTCTGTAGGCCAGCAGATGGTTGTTGGTGCGATTGATCCTAAGCAGGTTCTTCGTATCCTCGGTCCTCGTGCAACTCAGACCCACTTGGTCCATGAAATCCAAGAGGTTTACCGTTCACAGGGTGTAGGTATTCACGATAAGCACATCGAAATCGTTGTGAAGCAGATGTTGCGTCGTATTACCGTTCTCGAACCAGGTGACACTGATCTACTACCAGGTGAGTTAGTTGATCACCTACGTTTCCAATCCGCAAACCGCGAAGCGGTACAAAAGGGTGGAAAGGCTGCATCTGGTCGTCCAGAACTTATGGGTATTACCAAGGCATCACTTGCAACAGAGTCTTGGTTGTCCGCAGCTTCATTCCAGGAAACAACCCGCGTTCTTACCGATGCAGCGTTGTCAGAGAAGAGCGATCCATTGCTTGGTCTCAAAGAGAACGTCATCATCGGAAAACTCATCCCAGCAGGTACCGGTCTGGCGCGTTATCGCAACGTGCGAGTTGAACCTACTGAGGAAGCAAAGGCAGCGGTTTACGCAGCCTATGAAGAGTATGACTATGCGCCGTTTGAAACCACTGGCTCCGGCGAAGCAGTTCGCTTGGATGATTACCAGGTTGGAGAAAACCGCTAGTTGATAAGTAGTAAGAAATCCCCGGCTAGAAATAGTCGGGGATTTTTTTATGGTTTTAAAACAATACGAATCGGATTGCCAATTTTCTTTTCTAGCTTTTCTAAAGCTACGGCTGCTTGATCAAGTGGCATTACCTCAGAGATTGATTTTCTTAAACTCAACTTTCCTTCTCTAACAAACTCGACCAACTCTTTGGTGTGATGTGGTTCCGAGCCATAGTGGCCTATGATTTGGGTGCGCATATAAGTAAAAGCCATGTCATTTGGAATTGTGATCGGTTCGTTTGCAATGCCAACAATTACCAGACGCCCTTGCTCGCCCAGCAGTGATAAAGCTTGTTTGCGCACCGGGGTAACACCGGCAAAATCAAAGGCGGCGTTGAGGCCACGGTGCTTCCTTAATTCTTCATCAGTGGGATCAAAGGCGAAATCAGCCCCAATTTCCAAGGCTTTTTCCCGGGCAGAGGAGCGTGGATCTATCGCGATTACCTTGCTACACCCAATCATTTTTAGTAATTGCACGGCGTGAATTCCAAGACCACCAATACCAAATACGGCAACGGTTTCACCAGATTGCATCTTTGCGGCAGATGAGATTGCGGCCCAAGGGGTAGAGACCGCATCAGGAATGATGGCGGCTTCTTCAAAGGGGAGATCATCTGGAATCTTTACAATCAGTGAGGAATCAGCAATTGCATATTCGGCGTAACCGCCGTCGTAATCAAAGCCCAGAGTAGTAATTTGATTTCTATCATTACGAGCCCCAGCGATGATTAGAACACGATCGCCAATTTTGAAATCAGTTACCGTATTGCCTAATTGATCAATTGTGCCTGCGACTTCATGGCCAAGGGTTACCTCATCGCCATTTAGATAACCGGGGGAGAGAGTGCCATCTAAAAAATGCACATCAGATAAACAAACACCAGCGGCGCCAACTTTGATTCTTACCTCGCCGGATTTTGGGTGTGGAGTTGGGATTTCTTTTACTTCGAATTTGCGGGTAGAAACGGTTATCCGTCCAGCCTTCATGAGATCAATCCTTGCGCACGGTTAATCAAAATATTAACTCCCATGCCGAAGCTTTGAAAGGCAGGGTTTGTGGTTTGGCCAGCTTTGTAACGGGCCCAGATTTGTTGAATGATTACGGTGAGACGGAATAAGCCAAATACCTCATAAAAAGTAAAGTCCTCACATTTACGGCCACTAATCTCTAAGTATTTTGCGATGAACTCTTTACGGGTTGGCATGCCAGGTAAGTGACTCGGTTGGCGGCGCAAAGATGCAAACATGGGTTCATAATCCTTATCAATCCAATAAGCCAGCGCCGAACCTAAATCCATAAGTGGATCACCAACAGTGGCTAGCTCCCAATCCAGCACCCCGGCTAGCTTTTTTGCCCTTAAATCAAAAACCATGTTATCGATGCGCCAATCACCGTGAATTACACAGGAGTCAACATCTTGTGGCTGATTATTGGCTAACCAGTTCATGACATCTTCGCCATCAGGGACATCATCGGTTAGCGCGTTGCGATAACGCTTTGACCATCCCTCTACCTGACGTTGTACATAACCAGAACCTTTATTCAACTCCTGCAATACGCTGGCATCAACTGAGTGCAGCTGTGCTAACCCAGCTACTAAAGAGTTGGCCATTACCGAGATATCTTCAGCAGAAAGATTTTCGGGAACATCGCGCCGAAAGATTTCGCCAGGGATGCGTTCCATGACATAAAAATCAGAGCCAAGTATCGAGTGATCCTCACAAAGTGCTATAACGGTAGGGACTAATTCATAAACTGGTTTGAGTCTAGATTGAATTAAAAACTCTCTTTTCATGTCATGAGCTGACACCGCTTTGGTGCCAACTGGAGGACGGCGCAAAACCAACTCTCGGTTTGGGTATTTCAGTAGGTAAGTTAAATTTGAAGCACCGCTACGAAACTGTGTGACTTTAGGTAATTGACTCTCATCTATGTATGACGATAACCAATTGTGGACCGATGGAATATCAAAAGCATCTTCATCCCGCACCGGAGTTAAATCACTCATGAGATATAAGGTTTTAACTCTAACCTTGCAATATCACGTAGATGTACCTCATCTGGACCATCAACAATTCTTAATACTCTTACTCCCGCGTACATTGCAGCCAGCGGCGTATCCTGCGAAACACCAGCGCCGCCATAGGTCTGAATTGCATGATCAATAATCCGCTCAGCCATTCTGGGAACCGCGACCTTGATTGCAGCGATTTCTTTACGGGCTGCTTTTGCTCCTTGATTATCAATAATCCACGCTGCTTTTAAGACAAGCAGGCGGGCCTGCTCGATATCTACTCGGGCCCGCGCGATCCACTCTTGAATCACGCCTTGGCGAGCTAACTCTTTGCCAAAGGTGCTTCTGGTTAGGGAACGCTTAATCATTAACTGCAAAGCGCGCTCTGCCATGCCGATAGCGCGCATGCAGTGATGAATTCTTCCTGGACCAAGCCGGGCTTGAGCCAAAGCAAAGCCTTGACCTTCACTTCCGATTAAGTTGGATGCTGGTACCCGCACATCGGTAAAGGAGATTTCAGCGTGACCATGTTGGTCGATAAATCCGAGCACATTTAGATTGCGGATTACTTTTACACCTGGGGTATCAATCGGCACCAAGATCATGGATTGTTGTTTGTGATCTTCGGCTTGCAGATTGGTCTTACCCATAACAATTAAAATCTTGCAACGCTCATCCATAGCACCAGTGGTCCACCATTTAACACCGTTGATTACATAGTGATCACCATCTTTAGTGATACTGGTTTTGATATTTCGCGCATCACTTGATGCAACATCGGGTTCCGTCATGGCAAAACCGGAGCGAATCTCACCGGCTAGTAATGGCTCCAGCCATTGTTTCTTTTGCTCAGGAGTGCCAAACATATCTAGTAACTCCATGTTGCCGGTGTCGGGAGCGGCACAGTTAATTACCTCAGGGGCGATATCTGGTGACCAACCAGTTATCTCCGCCAAAGTTGCGTAATCAGTCACAGTTAAACCATGATCAAGATGAGGCAAGAAAAGATTCCAAAGCCCTTGTGCTTTTGCTTTCTGTTTCAGCTCCTCGATAACCGGTGGCAACTTATGAGGCGTGCCTGCTGCGATAAAGGCGGTACGTTGTTGGTGATAAAGGTTTTCTGCCGGGAGTATTTCGTTATCTAAAAAGGCTTGCAGTTTTACTGCGTATTCGGTTGCCTTAGGGCTTAGGCTGAACTCCATACGGGTACCGTACGCAAAGTTAAGGGAAATTAGGAGAGGGAAGATGAGTGTTCTTGACCGCTTTCGTTTAGATGGCAAGGTCGCAGTTGTAACTGGAGCCTCATCTGGCCTTGGAGTAGCTTTTGCAAAAGCATTAGCTGAGGCTGGTGCCGATGTTGTTCTTGGCGCTCGGCGCGAGGATCGTTTGCCAGAAACTGGAAAGTTAGTTGAAGCCGCGGGCCGCAAGTATGCGGCAAAGAAAACCGATGTAACTAATCCAGAGGAGTGCGATGCGCTAATCGCATTTGCGATTGAAAAGTTTGGCAAAGCTGACATATTGATTAACAACGCAGGTGTAGGAACCGCAGTCCCTGCAACCAGAGAAACTCCCGATCAATTTAGAAATGTCTTAGATGTAAATCTGATGGGCGCTTATTGGATGGCACAAGCATTCGCTCGGGCAAATAAAGAGGGCGGAGTAATCGTTAATATCTCCAGTATTTTGGGAATCAAACCTCAGGGGTTGCCACAAGCTGCTTATGCGGCAAGTAAAGCGGGATTAATCGGATTAACTAGAGATCTAGCTGCGCAATGGACCGGCCGCAAAAAAATAAGAGTTAACGCGTTAGCACCAGGGTTCTTCCCATCAGAGATGAGTGATGAGCTGCCAAAAGATATGGTGGAGATGCTAAAGATGTTTGCACCTGCAGGAAGATTGGGAGATCCTGAGGAGTTGGCAGCTACCTTGATTTGGTTGGCAAGTGATGCATCAAGCTACGTCACCGGAATTACAGTTCCGGTTGATGGCGGCCTGGTTATGCCCTAGTAATGCCATAAACCAAGAAAAATTAGCCGTTGATGGCGGCGTGCAGTGCAACCTCAACCATGTCATTAAGGGTGCGCTCACGAGCATCAGAGTCCATCGCTTCATGTGTGAAAACATGATCAGAGATAGTCATGATGGCTAGGGCGCGGCGGCCTTTGCGGGCGGCGATTGAGTAGAGCTGGCTGGCCTCCATTTCGAGGGCCAAAACACCATGTTGTTGTAGCTTCTTAGCTGAATCGGTTTCGTCATAGAAGAAATCCATTGATGAAACACCACCAACATGAACTCTTTCAAACTTCTGTGAGGCTTCATAAGCCGCTTTTAGTAGATGGAAATCTGCATGGGGAGCGAAATCCAAACCATTGGTGAAACGACGGTTGATGTTGGAATCAGTTGATGCAGTCATCGCGATAACTAAATCGCCAACCTTGGTCTTATCTTGAATACCACCTGCGGTGCCGATGCGGATTGCAACCTGAACATCATATTCATTGAAAAGTTCGGTGACATAAATCGAAGCAGATGGCAGACCCATACCGGTGCCTTGCACCGAGATGCGCTCACCTTTGTAGGTACCGGTGTATCCGAACATGTTGCGTACTGAGTTGTACTGCTTAACATTTTCGAGATAGTTGTCGGCAACCCACTTGGCACGAAGTGGATCTCCGGGAAGAAGAATACGTTCGGCGATCTCGCCCTTACTTGCTGAAATGTGTACGCTCATAGTTAGCGAACTATAACCAGAACCGCAGCGATAAAGTGAGAAATGAAAGCTGCGGCGGTCATGGCGTGAAACAACTCATGAAAACCGAACCAGTTAATGGAAAAGTTTGGCTTCTTAACGGCATAGATAATGGCGCCGGCGGAGTAAAGCAGCCCACCAAATGCAATCAGCAAAAGCACCAGAAGCCCACCGTTGCGATAGAAATCAGGGAGATAAATAAGAGCGGCCCACCCCAACGCTAAATAGATTGGAACGTAAAGCCAGCGCGGTGCCGATAACCAGAAAACCCGGAAAATGCCGGATAGCAAAGCCCCGCCCCATACGAGAGAAAGCAGCACTACAGCTTGGTTTTTCTCCAATAAGTAAATAGCAAAGGGGGTGTAAGTGCCTGCGATTAACAAAGGAATATTGGCGTGATCAATGCGGCGCCAAACCGCTTTTGCGGTAGGACCCCATGGCACACGGTGATAGATGGCGCTACAGGTAAATAATGAAACAGCTGTAAGGGTGAAGATGGTTAGTGTCACTCGACCACGCAGCTCTGAGGTTATTGTGATCAGGGTAAGCCCGGCGACTAACGCCAAAGGGGACATAACTAAATGAATGATGCCGCGCAGCTTGGGCCTACTTAACACGTTCATATATAACTCTCATATTCTTGTCGAAGGTAAGCAGATCTGCGCCATCAATTATTGATGAAGCAACAATGATGGAATCACCTAAGGTAATTTTGTTTTGCGAGCGAATATGCGCGGCGCGTACCGCAACCTCTGTATCAAGGTTTATTATTTTAGAAAAGACCTTAGTTAATTGATTTAGCGTCTCGTTAACATCAACCAAATCACTCTTTTCAAAATCAACCAGTAGTTCGGCAAGGGCAAAGGCGCTAACAGATGGTGCAGCATTTAACTCATCTAATTGTTTTAGAGCTTTTAGATGGTGCGAGTCTTGCGAATCAAAGAGCGCGACTAGCCACGAGGTGTCGGCGTGAGATTTTTGTCCCACTCAGCACGCTCCTTTTTGTAATCAAAGGCACCACCTAATCCCGGCATGGTTCCAGCTAATCTACGAAGTGATTTTTTCCATTCCGCATCAGCCAAAGGTGACAAAACAACCCGTTCTTCTTTATCAATCATGAACTCGATTTGATCACCAGGTTTTAAATTCACTTCGCGCAATACCTCAATCGGAATAGTTATTTGATTTTTGGAACTTATCCGAGATGTGGTGGCACGACCGCGACGGGGGCGAGTATTTGTGGATTTCTTGGGGGCTTTCTTAGCCTTTACTTTGTTCGCCATAGGTAAAGGCTAACGCTACTTTGGTCGGCGTGTCGGGGGCCGAAAAGCGGCGTGTTTTACTGCTCTAGCCGTTTTGACCATCACACGGGGCTTCAGATAGCCTCGCGCCCTTGTGTCCACATGAGCGACACACCCGACCGCGTGGGTCGGACGAAAGAGATGGAGATAAGTAGTGCCAACAATTCAGCAGTTGGTCCGTAAGGGTCGTGTTGATAAGTCTGACAAGACAACAACACCGGGTCTTAAAGGAAGTCCACAACGTCGTGGCGTTTGCACACGCGTTTACACAACAACACCAAAGAAGCCGAACTCTGCACTTCGTAAAGTTGCACGTGTTCGTTTAACAAGTGGAATGGAAGTTACCGCTTACATTCCAGGAGAAGGTCACAATCTGCAAGAGCACTCCATCGTTCTTGTCCGTGGCGGCCGTGTTAAAGATCTTCCAGGTGTTCGTTACAAAGTTGTTCGCGGATCTCTTGATACTCAAGGCGTGAAGGATCGTAAGCAAGCACGTTCACGCTACGGTGCAAAGAAGGAGAAGAAGTAATGCCACGTAAAGGTCCCGCTCCCAAAAATCCGGTAATTGCTGATCCGGTTTATAACTCTCCTGTAGTAACCGCACTTATCAATAAGGTGCTTTCACATGGCAAGCGTTCAACCGCTGAGTCCATTGTTTACAACGCTCTAGAAAACTGCCGCGCAAAGACTGAGGTTGATCCAGTTATTACTTTGAAGCGCGCACTCGACAATGTGAAGCCAGCTGTTGAAGTTCGCTCACGTCGTGTTGGTGGAGCTACTTATCAGGTTCCAGTTGAAGTTAAAGCTGCACGTTCTATGACACTTGGTCTTCGTTGGTTGGTAGACAACGCACGTCTACGCCGCGAGAAGTCAATGGCAGAGCGTCTAGCAAATGAAATGATTGATGCATCAAATGGTTTAGGCGCAGCAGTTAAGAAGCGCGAAGACACTCACAAAATGGCCGAAGCCAACAAGGCTTTCGCTCATTATCGGTGGTAATCAAATATGTCGACCACAACTGCAATTGATCTAAATAAGGTGCGCAACATCGGCATTATGGCCCACATTGATGCTGGAAAAACCACCACAACGGAGCGCATTCTTTTTTATACCGGTATTAACTACAAGATCGGTGAGGTACATGAGGGTGCGGCCACCATGGACTGGATGGAGCAGGAGCAGGAGCGCGGTATCACTATTACCTCCGCTGCTACTACTTGCGAGTGGAAGGGCCACACCATCAACATCATCGATACCCCCGGTCACGTTGACTTCACCGTTGAGGTAGAGCGTTCACTTCGCGTTCTTGATGGTGCCGTTACCGTGTTTGATGGCGTTGCCGGTGTTGAACCACAATCAGAAACAGTTTGGCGTCAGGCTGACAAGTACAGCGTTCCACGTATCTGCTTCGTAAATAAGTTGGACCGTACCGGTGCCAGCTTTGATCGTTGCGTTGAAATGATTGGTTCACGTCTTGGTGCCACCGCACTTGTTCTACAAGTTCCAATCGGAGCCGAAGCTGATTTCATCGGCGTCGTTGATTTGATTTCAATGAAGGCTTTGACCTGGCGTGGCGAAACCCAAAAGGGTGAGGATTACAAGGTCGAGGAAATTCCAGCAGATATGAAAGATAAGTGTGATGCTGCTCGTCACGCTCTTATCGAGACTCTTGCGGAAAATGATGATGCGATCATGGAGAAGTATCTTGCTGGCGAAGATCTTTCTGAAGAAGAGATCATCGCAGGTATCCGTCGTGCAACTTTGTCTTACAAGTTGACCCCAGTTCTAACTGGTTCAGCTTTCAAGAACAAAGGTGTTCAGCCAATGCTTGATGCGGTTACCCGTTACCTTCCATCACCTCTTGATATCGATGCCATCATCGGTTCAAAGATGGGTGATAAGGAAACCGAAATCGCTCGTAAGCCAGATGCATCTGAGCCATTCTCATCACTTGCTTTCAAAATTATGAGCGATCCACACCTTGGAAAGCTCACCTTCGTACGTATCTACTCGGGTGTTCTAGAGGCAGGTACCGGAATCCTTAACTCCACAAAGGATCGTAAGGAACGTATCGGCAAGATCTATCGCATGCACGCTAACAAGCGTGAGGAAATCCCACAGGCCTCAGCCGGTGACATCATCGCGGTAATGGGTCTAAAGGACACCACAACCGGTGACACCCTTTGCGATCCAGATAAGCCAGTAATTCTTGAATCAATGGAGTTCCCAGATCCAGTTATTCACGTTGCGATCGAGCCAAAGACAAAGGGCGACCAGGAAAAACTTGGTGTTGCTATTCAGCGTCTTGCGGAAGAGGATCCAACATTCCATGTTCGTACCGATGAAGAGACTGCGCAGACAATTATCGGCGGAATGGGTGAGCTACACCTAGAAATTCTCGTCGATCGTATGAAGCGCGAGTTCAAAGTTGAAGCAAATGTTGGTAAGCCACAGGTTGCTTATCGCGAAACACTTCGCAAGCCAGTTGATCGTTATGACTACACCCACAAGAAGCAGACCGGTGGTTCTGGACAGTTCGCAAAGATCCAGATCGCACTAGAGCCACTTCCAGTTGGTGCGGTTGAAGGTGGATACGAGTTCGTAAACAAAATTACGGGCGGTCGTGTTCCAAAGGAGTACATCCCATCAGTTGATGATGGTTGCCAAGATGCAATGCAGAGCGGACCACTTGCTGGTTACCCACTGACAGATGTTCGAGTAACTCTTCTTGATGGTGCATACCACGATGTTGACTCATCGGAGTTGGCCTTCAAGATTGCTGGAATCGCGGCGTTCAAGGAAGCAGCAAAACTTGCTGGTCCTGTTCTCCTCGAGCCAATGATGTCCGTTGAAGTCACCACCCCTGAAGATTTCATGGGCGACGTCATCGGCGATCTCAACAGCCGCCGTGGCCAAATCCAGGCCATGGATGAGCGAGCCGGTGCTCGCGTCGTAAAGGCACTTGTTCCACTTTCAGAGATGTTCGGCTATGTCGGAGATCTTCGAAGCAGAACACAGGGCCGTGCGAGTTACAGCATGCAATTTGATTCCTATGCAGAGGTTCCTGCAGCGGTATCAAAGGAAATCATCGCAAAGATCAAAGGCGAGTAGTTCCACCCATTTAACTCAGGTAAAAACAACAGACAAATAAGCAAAGAAAAGAAGGAGAAACCACAGTGGCAAAGGCAAAGTTCGAGCGGACAAAGCCGCACGCAAACATTGGCACCATTGGTCACATCGACCACGGTAAGACCACTCTTACTGCTGCGATTTCCAAGGTGCTTCACGACAAGTATCCAGATGTAAACCCATTCACCCCAT
>JAURMX010000066.1 GCA_030830475.1 Candidatus Nanopelagicales bacterium | reverse complement strand
GGTGAAAGATTTTTAAATACCCCAACCAGTTATGACAATCTAACTCCGGGAAGATTCTTCTCTGTGGCAGATCTGCCGCCATTTACTGTCAAGGTCAACAACTTTGATGCAAAGTATGACGCAGAAACCCGTCAACCTTTGGATTATGAATTAAAGGTAAGTACTCAGAATGAGATTGATGGAGAAAGTAAAGAACAGGTCGTAAAAGTTAATTCACCGCTTACCTTTGGTAGCACCAGGGTGTATCTGCAAGCTAATGGCTATTCGCCATTAGTAACTGTGAGAGATGAATCTGGTTCCGTTAAGTTTGAAGGACCAGTGCCATTTTTGCCACAGGATGCCAACCTAACTTCGATTGGTGCCATCAAGGTTCCCGATATGAATCCGCAGATTGGTTTTGTTTCCTCATTCTTGCCAACTGCAGCACGCGATGAGGTGCGCGGTGGCTTTTCATCATTTCCAGAGTTATTAGATCCGCGGCTTTTGTTCTCAGTGTGGCAAGGTGATTTAGGAATGGACGCCGGTGTTCCGCAATCGGTTTATCGCATCAATACCGATGAGATGGAGCGGATTGGTTTGTGGGCCTTAAGAGTTGGTGAGAGCTATGAGTTTGAGGTGGGTTCCATCACATTTAACGGCGTCGTCCCATGGGTAAATCTGCAGGTAGTTAGAGATCCGGGTAAGCAGTACGCGTTATTTGGAAGTATTCTCGCCATCATTGGATTGATGGTTTCACTCTTTGTAAGACAACGACGGATCTGGGTACGGGAAGTAAACGGAAAAATCGAGGTCGCAGGTTTGGCGCTAAATAGATTGCCAGGCTTAGAGGATGAAATTAATCGCATGGTGAAGGAGCTGAAATGACAAAGAGCGATTGGGCATATCTCTCAAATGATTTGATTTATGTCGCAGCATTTCTCTTTACCATTTCATTTATCCTCTATACCTACGAGACCGCTTTCGCGGTACGGGCTATCAAGGAAGAGAACAGCAAAACCTTAGATCGCACCAAGACTTTGAAATCCAGCAAGATTGCTACCGGAGTATTTCTCGCCTCAACCATCGCGCTAGCGCTGGGTGTAATTACCCGCGGCATCTCTGCCGAGCGTGTGCCGCTTGGCAATATGTATGAGTACTCCATTACTGGCGCATTTACATTTGCTCTTGCCTATTTGGTGGTTGGGTTGAAACATGATCTACGTTGGTTAGGTCTACCGATCTCTATTTTAATTTTGATAATACTCGGCACTGCAATCACTTTGCTTTATAGGCCAAGCGCGCCCTTAGTTCCGGCCTTGCAATCCATCTGGCTAGTAATCCATGTTTCTGCCGCAATTCTCTCTGGTGGTGTCTTCTTACTTTCTAACACCGTGGCCGGCACATATCTCTGGCTAGATCGCATGGAGCGCAAAGGTGAGCGCACCCCATTTGCAAAACGCCTGCCTTCTCTGGATGCACTTGATCTACTTTCCTATCGCTTGGTGGCCTTCGTATTTCCACTTTGGACCTTTGCGGTTATCGCAGGTGCGATTTGGGCAGAGGCGGCATGGGGCCGTTATTGGGGCTGGGATCCCAAAGAAACATGGGCCTTTATTACCTGGATTCTCTACGCGGCTTATCTTCATGCCCGCGTAACCGCAGGATGGAAGGGTCGTAAAGCGGCTTGGTTGTGTTTATTGGCCGGATCTACCTATTTGTTTAACTATGTATATGTAAATGTGTGGGGCACCGGTCGCCATACTTACAGCGGTTTATAAACCAAACTTTGCGCGATCTGCTTCGGGAACTAGGAACAAATACTTATCTGGGTTCTTGCCAATGTATTTCGAAACAAATGGGCAATACGGCGCGACCAGCAATTTCTTAATAGCAGCATCATCCAGGGCATATTGAATTAAAGCGCTGCCAAGCCCTTGTCCACCAAACTTGGGATCTATTTCGGTATGCGGTAAGGCCATCTTTCCATCCCGAAGTTTGAACTCCGCAAAGCCGGCTAATTCACCATCAAGATATATTTCAAATCTCGATAACTCATTATTGAGAAGTATTGAAGTTGCCATAGCTGCAGTGTATCGAGGGCATAATAGGGATGTGAACTCTCAAGTTGTGATTAGCGAACTCCAGCCGAAGGATTGGAAGCGGCTACGCGATTTAAGATTTGAAGCTTTGGCGGAAAGTTCCGCCAACCTTGCCGGTAATCTCGAGGAAGAAAAAAACTATACGGAAGAAAAATGGCTTGAGATTCTCAAAAAAGTAACCTGGGTGGTTGCAACAATTGATGGCAAAGATGTCGGTTTAATAAATGTAGAGAATCTAAAAGGTGATTTTGGCGCGACCTGTTGGTTAGGTGGATTGTGGCTGGATCCAAATTACCGCGGCCAAGGTGTAGCAAGAGCGATCTTTGAATATCTGGATGCCAATGCGGAGCGAAAAGATTGGAAGGTGCAGGGCCTGGGAGTTATGGAGAGTAACCCTGCAATTAGAACCTTTGAGAAATTTGGTTTTGTGAGAATGGGTGAGCCGCAGGAAAGCCGTGGCAAGCCCGGCCATTATTACTATCGAATGATTAAGGCTTTATAGCTTCTTTAGAAAATCCGGGTTGTCATCGGGCGGAATGATCTTGCCCTTGCGACGACCGCGGCCATTGCCTTTGGGGCGACCGGCAATAATCCAAGCGATAGAACCAATACCTGGCACAAAGATAATGATTACTAGCCAGGCCCATTTCGGCAGGCTGCGAATCTGTGATTCAGTGGTACGTGAGCAATCAATGATGCTGTAGATCATCAAAGCCAAGATGATGATTGTTGCGATTACTGCGTAACGGACCATGTGAGGATTTTAGCGGGCAACGAGCCAGGCCGCTAAAGAAAGCGCAACGGCGTAGATGATTTGAATTCGACCAGTATTGGCTAAAAGTTGGATTAAAGCTGGGCCGCTGGCTCCGTTGCTAACCGCGCGCACAGATTTTGCAATCAGTGGCAAAGCTATGAGGCCAAGTAGATAGTAGAAAGAGAAGAAGGAGAGAGCCACCGCAATTATCAACGCGAAGAACATAAGCCACTTGTAGAGATCCCGGGTTGATTGATCGCCCATGACTACCGCCAAAGTCCTTTTGTTGGCTGCGGCATCTTTCTCTAAATCACGTAAATTGTTTAACACCAAAATAGCGCAGGCGATGGCGCCCATCGCAAAGGAAACCAAAATAACTTCACGAGAAACTGAATCAACGTGAATGAAGTAGGTACCAACGGTTGCAACAACACCGAAAAAGATAAAAACTGAAACCTCACCTAACGCCATATAACCGTAAGGTTTTGGTCCACCTGTATATGTCCAGGCTGCAACTAAAGCAAGCGCACCAATAATTAGTAATAACCAAGAGCTCCGTGAAGATATGTAAACACCGGCTAGCGCGGCGATACCAAATGAGATGAAAGCGGCGTTCTTGACCGCCTCTGGGGTTGCGGCGCCTGATCCGACTAAACGCATCGGGCCAACGCGGTTGTCATCGGTGCCTTTGATGCCATCGGAGTAATCATTGGCGTAATTGACGCCGATTTGTAAACCGAGGGCTACGGCTAAAGCGAGAAAGGTATTGAATAGAGAGGCGTTGTAACCAGCAAAAGCGGTACCAACTAATACTGGTGCGATGGCTGCGGGCAGGGTTTTAGGCCGGGCTCCGGCAATCCATTGCTCACGCGTGGTCATTAGCTAACTTCCTTCGATCAGGTTTTCCAATACCTAAGTATGGAATAGCGGAGATTTTAAAAAGCTGTTTTGGAGAGGCGTGTGCTCCGAATTTTTCCTTTAACCTACTTTGAATCAGTGATAGCTCTAAATCTGTGGTGGTAGCGATGCATAAGGTTTCGCCCCATTCTTTATCGGGCTTGGCAAAGGCGATAATCTCGGTGGAATTGAACTCATTTTGCAAGAAACTTTCGATAGCACTGATGGAGATCTTCTCTCCGCCAGAGATGATCTGATCATCTACGCGGCCCAACACTTCTACCTGACCATCAACAATCTGACCTAGATCATTGGTAATGAACCAACCATCTTGATTTAGTAGCTCACCATCTATATATCCCAAAGCGATTTGTGGCGCCTTTAAAGCGATTCGGCCATCGCGAATCTCGACTTGAACACCGTCCAGTGGTTGTCCATCGTAAATCAAACCGCCGCAGGTTTCTGTCATGCCGTAGGTAGCAATCACATTGATTCCAGTTATGGTGGCTTGATGCTTTAACTCCTTATCAAGCGGACCACCACCTACTAAAACCGCGGTACAGCTCTTTAAGTGATCAAAAAGAGTTGCATCACCATTTAATGCACGGTGCAATTGTGTTGGAACGATTGCGGTGTAATCGGCAGGTGAATCAACTGTCACAGGAGTTGTGCCAAGTTCGATAGAACGAATTAGAACATTTAATCCCGCGATGTGATTGGTTGGCAATAACAACGACCAACGCTGACCACTAGTTGCATTCAAATACTTATGTGTAGCGCGGGTGCTGGCTAATAAAGATTGTTTACTGAGTAAAACTGATTTGGGGTTACCGGTTGAACCTGAGGTGGTTACAACCAATGCCACTCTTGGATCCACTTCGGCGTTGATATCTGAGGTCGATAAAGCTGGACCCTCGCCCTTTAGGGAGAGCAACAGCGCATCCAATAATTGTGGGGTCGACCACGAAGGATCGATAGTGCGCAGTTTTCGCTTTACCGCAGAATCCATAACCACCGTAGGGTATGCCATATGAGCAAGCCGATTAAGCGGGAACCGGGTAGCCGTGTCATTCCACAATGGCAACGTGGCGTAGGTTCCGAAAACTTCACCGATGTGCGTTATGAAGTAGCAGAAGGAATGGCGAAGATAACTATCAATCGCCCGCAGGTGCGTAATGCATTTAGACCAGAGACCCTTGCTGAGTTGCAGCAGGCTTTTAACTTTGCCCGCGATGATGACAAAGTCGGCGTAATTATCTTTACCGGTGAGGGTGAAGAAGCGTTTTGTTCTGGTGGCGATATTTCAGTGCGCGGTGATGATGGATACATAGGTAGCGACAGTGTTGGACAAAAAGGAATTGGCCGACTCAATGTTTTAGATTTACAGGTACAAATCCGTCGCACACCAAAACCAGTGATTGCGATGGTTGCCGGATGGGCAATTGGTGGTGGACATGTACTGCATGTGGTTTGCGATATCACTGTTGCAGCAGATAATGCCAAGTTTGGACAGACCGGTCCGATGGTGGGCTCCTTTGATGGTGGTTATGGTGCAGGGTTATTAGCCCGTCATGTTGGCCAAAAGAAAGCTCGTGAGATCTGGTTTATGTGTCGTCAGTACGATGCCAAAGAAGCTTTAGAGATGGGATTGGTTAACACAGTTGTGCCGGTTAAAGAGGTGGAAGCAGAAACTGTTTCTTGGGCCCGAGAGATGTTGCGACACTCACCAATGGCGCTGCGTTTGTTGAAGGCAGGACTAAACGCTGCTGATGATGGGCTTGCGGGTGTACAACAACTTGCTGGTGATGCCACTCTTCTCTTCTACTTAACAGAGGAAGGTCAAGAGGGCCGTGATGCTTATAAAGAAAAGCGTCCACCAAACTTCGATAAGTTCCCTAAGCGTCCTTAAAGTTTTGCAATGTCATTAACACTGGAAGAGGTTTTGTCATCTCTTCAGGTTGTGGCTTTGCCGATGAAGACCAAGTTTCGTGGTCTAGAAATCAGAGAAACCGCTTTAATTAAAGGCGCTGCCGGTTGGGGCGAGTTTGCTGCGTTTACCGAGTATGACGCGGCTGAATCATTACCTTGGTTAAACAGCGCGATTGAGTGTGCAACGCAAGCCTTAGATAAACCAGCTCGAGAACTAATTCCAGCAAATGCAACCGTGCCCGCCTCTGATGATGAAGCTGAGATTGAAAGAATTCTCTCCTGGTATCCCGGCGTAAACTCCGTAAAGATAAAAGTTGGTACTGGAATTAGAGAAGATCTAGTACGGATTGCCCGGGTGAGAAAACATTTACCAAATGCAAAACTACGGGTCGATGTAAATGGATCTTGGAGTGTTGATGAAGCGGTCTTTAATATCCGCACAATTTATGGTGAGGTTTCAGGAGAGCTTTTAGAGTATGTGGAACAACCTGTGGCCACAATTGAAGAGCTGCGTGAGTTAAAACAACGTTTGATTGTTGATGTGAAGATCGCCGGTGATGAAGTGCTTCGCAAAGCAAAGGATCCTTTCGCAATTGATTTAACTGATGCGATTGATGTTTTGATGTTAAAGGTTTCACCATTAGGTGGATTACAAAGAGCACTTCAGTTGGCGGCACATCACAGATTGCCTACTGTGGTTTCAAGTGCTTTGGAGTCAGTGGTCGGTTTGTCTTATGGGCTGCAGCTAGCGGCTCGGTTGCCACAGCTGGATTACGCCTGTGGCTTGGCCACCAACTCCTTATTTGCTGAGGATTTAGGGGCGCTGCCTATTGTCGATGGTGCGATGCGGGTAGGTGCTTACGTAATCGAGCCCGAGAGGTTAGAGAGATTTAAAGTTTCATCAGAGCGATTAGAGTGGTGGCGCAATCGGATTAAAGAGATCTGGCAATTGAGGGAGGCGCAATGAGTGTTTCAACCGCGTTAGCCCGTCACACTGTGCGCCAGTTAGTTGAATTAGGCATTGAAGATGTTGTGCTTTCTCCGGGTTCCCGAAACGCACCTTTATCTATCGCCTTCTACCAAGCGCAACACAAAGGTCTAATCAATCTGCATGTTCGCATTGATGAGCGAGGTGCAGCGTTCTTTGCTTTGGGAATTGCGAAGGCTTCAGGTAAATATGTACCGGTCGTGTGCACCAGCGGAACCGCGGTAGCAAATTACTTTCCGGCTGTTCTAGAAGCGCACCACAGTGATGTGAATCTTTTGTTGCTAACCGCAGATCGTCCTGCACGGCTACGCAAAACCGGCTCCAGTCAAACCACTAATCAACATCGCATCTTTGGTGATTTTGTTAGACATGATTTAGACACCCCAGCTCCGATTGATTTAACCCGCATCCTCAGCGGCTCTGGCCCAGTACATTTGAATCTACAGTTTGATGAACCGCTACTGCCAGAGGATTCCAGTGATTGGTTATCTGGAATCAGTCCAACACCATTGGTGCATGGCGAGATTGTTTCGGGCGAGATCTTTGTTTCAACCACAAAGAACTTAGTAGTCGTGGGTCATGATCGCGCCGGCTTTAGCGCTGATGAGATTGAGGATTTAGCAGATGAATTAGGTGCACCAATTGTTAGTGAGGATCCGCTGGTCTTTGAAAACGCGATTGCCCATGCGCCAATCATTTTGTCTGATGAAAGAGTTCGTCGAGAATTAGCAGCGGATTTAATAGTTGTAATTGGCCGCACTACCTTATCCCGCAGCATTAACGCTTATATTCAAGGCTCCAGCAAGGTAATGGTGGTTGATCCACGATTAGAGACGATTGATACCGCACGCACCGCGGATGAAACCCATCATGTAATTCCCAAGGTAAAACAAACTGTAGACACTGATTCGCTTTGGCATGATGCTTGGCATAAGTATGAAGAGATTGCAGCAGCCGCTCTTGCGGTCTTACCGGATTGGTCAGAGGCGGAGGTCG
This sequence comes from Candidatus Nanopelagicales bacterium, assembly GCA_030830475.1. GTDB lineage: Bacteria > Actinomycetota > Actinomycetes > Nanopelagicales > Nanopelagicaceae > MAG-120802. The sequence goes on along the minus strand of JAURMX010000066.1, from coordinate 543 downwards.
CTGCGGTAGTCGCAGAGGAGTTAGAGAATGACTCTGCACTCTTTATTTCATCTTCTCGCCCCATTAGAGATATTGAAAGTTTTGCAGTGCCTCGATCGGGGATTGAAACCTATGCCAACCGAGGTTTAGCCGGGATTGATGGCAATATCTCAACCGCAATGGGAATTGCGACAAAGCATGATGAAACCTATGCGGTGATTGGTGACCTTGCTTTTCTGCATGACATCTCTGCTTTAACCAATCCAACTACTGACACATTAACCATCATCGTGGTTGATAACGATGGCGGCGGAATCTTTTCTACCTTGCCACAACGAGGAGTCGATGGCTTCGAGGCGATTTTCGGCACTCCACATGGCAGAGATATCGCCAAGATTGTGCAAGGTTATGGATTATCTGCAGAGGTAGTGCACGACGCCAAAGAGCTACACATTGCTTTGCAGAGAATTCATCCGCAGCTGCATGTGATTGTGGCCAAGATGCCAGATCGCGAGAAAAACGCAGATGTAATCTTTGAGGTAATTAAGAAATATAAGGAGTTAG
>JAURMX010000065.1 GCA_030830475.1 Candidatus Nanopelagicales bacterium | reverse complement strand
GTAATCAAGAAACACAGGGAACTCAGCGGTCGGCTTTGCAGCAACCTTAGCTAGCTCCATCTGAGCTTCACACAATGTGCGAATAAATGGCTTTGCTGCCTCAAGTCCTTGACCAACAATCTCCTCAGTTGGTGCTGCTGCGCCAGAATCGATTAGACCAATGGTTTTTACTGTTGCCTCTGCTTCAACCATCATGATTGCAACATCATCACCGGCAATACGTCCAGCTACTACCATGTCAAAAACAGCCCGCTCTAAATCGCTGTGATTAGGGAAAGCCACCCATTGTCCATCGATTAGCGCAACGCGTACGCCACCAATTGGGCCTGAGAAAGGCAAACCGGCCAACTGTGTCGACATGGATGCTGCGTTAATAGCAACAACGTCATACATGTGATCAGGGTTTAAAGCCATAACGGTTACAACGATTTGAACCTCGTTGCGTAGTCCTTTAATAAATGAAGGACGTAGCGGACGATCAATCAAACGACAGGTAAGGATTGCATCCTCAGAAGGACGACCTTCGCGGCGGAAAAATGATCCTGGGATCTTTCCAACCGCATACATGCGCTCTTCGACATCTACTGTTAGTGGGAAGAAATCAAATTGATCACGTGGTGACTTTGATGCGGTTGTTGCAGATAGCAACATTGACTCATCATCAAGATAAACCACCGCGGTTCCCGCAGCTTGGCGCGCTAGGCGACCAGTTTCAAAACGAATCTCTCGTTTTCCAAATTTACCGTTATCTATTTTGGCAACGGCAGAGTTAACCTCTTGACCCTCCATGGGTCTCTCCTATTCTCTAGCACCAGCGCACCCTTAGAGAATGGATCTTCGATCGAAGCCCACGGCCTTTATGTGGAAATCCACTTTGATAAATCCGTAAGCCACCACCGAGGACCAGTCATCCAGGGTTGTCAGCGATTTGCTGCGCTGGTTATTTATTATTTAATTTGCAAACTAACGGCGGATGCCGAGCTTGTCGATAATCGCGCGGTAACGCTCGATATCTGTCTTCGCAAGGTACTGCAGAATTCTGCGACGACGACCTACAAGAAGTAGCAGGCCACGACGGTTGTGGTGGTCATGCTTGTTTGTTTGTAGATGTTCGGTAACTTGTTCAATTCTCTTGGAGAGAAGTGCAACCTGAGCTTCAGGGCTTCCTGTGTCTGATGCAGAGGCGCCAAACTTTGTGATGATTTCCTTCTTCTCGGCAGGTGTTAATGCCATGGTCTAACTTCCTTTACATCTTTCACGAGGGCTCTCGGTCTTGTACACGAGTGCACGCTTTCTCGCTTGAGGGGGCAAAATCTACCAGCGCGTCTCACATATCGAAAATCCGAGGGTATCAACCTCAAAATCAAGCGTGAGAATGGGTCAATCTTCGAGCCTCGTCACAATCAATCTTCATTTGATCCAACAATGGTTGCAGGCCATCAAATTTGATGGTGTCGCGAAGGCGCCAACCAAACTCAACTGTTGCTTCTTTGTCATATAAATTTAAATCATCGCGATCTAAAGCATAGGCTTCAACCTGTCTGCCACGCACGCCTTCAAAAGTTGGGTTGGTGCCAATTGATATTGCGGCAGGCCATTTATTTCCTTCGACAGATAACCAGCCAGCATAAACACCATCAGAAGGAATTGTTGCAAACTCATCCAATTCGATATTTGCAGTTGGGTAACCAATTGTTCTGCCCCGTTTTTCTCCATGAACTACCGGGCCTACTAATTGATGTGGTCTACCTAAAAGTTGATTTGCAGTTTCCAGATTGCCGGAGCGAATCGCTTCTCGGATTCGTGTCGAGGAAACTACTCCCCCAGAGTGACTCAACAGTTGCACACCTTTACTTTCAAAGCTGGCATGTTGTTTCAAGTAATCAACATTTCCAGCAGCCTGCGCACCAAAGGTAAAGTTTTGACCAACCACAACAAGTTTTGGATCAAAAATCGGAATTAGGACCTGGTCAATAAAATCTTGTGACGTTAACTTGGAAAACTCTTCGGTAAATTTCAGCACTGCAACAGTATTTGCGCCGTGAGTAGCTAATTGGTGAACTCGATTTTTGACCGTCAACAACCGGGTAGGTGTGCGGTTTGGAGCAAAAATTGCGGTGGGATGTGGATCAAAGGTTAAAGCGGTTACAGAAAGGGAAGATGCGGCTGCTTCTCGCAGGATTTCTTGGTGACCAAGATGGACACCATCAAATATCCCAATTGCAAGTGCGCCGCCCTTATTGGCTGAGCCCTGCCAGGAAATATCAGGTATGTATCTCATTGTCAGTATTCTTTCATGACACAAACACTGAAATGGGCTGCGCCCCATAGTCACGATTTTCGATGATGGCAGCAACTTCACCATCGGGAGCGATTGCAACCCCAACACCATTAAACTCAGATTTAGCTAAGGCTCTGCCGAATTTAAGCTCAGCTAATTCAGCTACATCAATCTGTCGCAATGGCATTACATGGGAGATAGCCTCTGCAAGAGGTCGAATCTCCGGAGCCTCTAAACCTGAACATTCGGAGAGATTAAATGGCGCTACCAAAGTTCGCCGCAATTCGATCAAGTGTCCCCCGACTTGCAACGCCTGTCCCAAATCCCGTGCAATGGATCGAATATAGGTACCTGCAGAGCAAATTACATCAATATCAATATCAATGAACTCGCCTCGTCTAATTTCATTCACCTGAAGTTGAAAAATCTCGATTTCACGGGCGGGAATTTCAACAACCTTTCCCTGACGAACTAAATCGTAGGCACGCTCTCCATCAATTTTTATCGCAGATACTTTGCTAGGTGTCTGCATAATTTTTCCCACTTGCTTTGCTAACAAATCCTTAATCTGTTGATCTGTAATGGACTCAGTATTTGATGTTGAGAGAATCTCTCCTTCTCTGTCATCTGTTGTTGTTGACTGTCCGAGTCTGATCGTGGCCAAATATTGCTTCTTTCCCTCAGTGATGTACTGCAGAAACTTAGTCGCGTTGTTGATGCCTAGAACCAGTACGCCGGTTGCCATAGGGTCAAGGGTTCCGGCATGACCAACCCGCTTCGTACCCAAAGTTTTGCGCAACTTTCCAACGACATCATGACTAGTGATTCCAGCGGGCTTATCAATTATGACAAAGCCGTGAGTTACCTTCATTCTGTTTCGCGAATGCGCGGCGCACGATATGGATCGCTGCCACTAATTGGAGAAGCGGTATCGCGAAGATGAGCAATCTCTTCATCATGTTTGCGTACCTGGTCCAACAGATCTTCAAAGTTACGTGCTGTCTCAGATAGCGCATCGGCAAAGAAACTCAGGCTTGGGGTAATCCGAGTTTTTAACTCTCTACCAACCTCAGTACGCAACAAACCTTTTGCGCTCTCTAAGGCTTTAGCGGTATTGGTTCTCGCCTCATCATCGCCAAGAACGGTATAGAAAATTGAAGCCTGCTGTAAATCTCCAGTAACCCTCACATCAGTAATGGTGATGAACCCTAACCGCGGATCCTTCACCTTACTCTCGAGCGCAGATGCGATCACGACTTTGATGCGATCGGCCACCTTTGCTGCGCGATGTGAGTTTCCCATGGACTATGCCCGCTTCTTTTCCCGCATTTCAAATACCTCAAAGACATCACCGATTTGAATATCTTTAAAGGATCCTACGCCGATACCGCACTCAAATCCTTCACGGACTTCAGTGGCATCATCCTTGAAACGCTTTAGTGACTCAATCGTCAGATTGTCGCCAATTACGACACCATCTCTAAGAATTCGAGCCTTCGCATTGCGCTTGATAATTCCAGTGGAGACCATGGAACCAGCAATGATTCCAAACTTACTGGATTTGAAGATTTCTCGTACCTCTGCAGATCCGATAGTGACCTCTTCATACTCTGGCTTGAGCAATCCTTTAAGCGCAGCTTCGATCTCTTCAATCGCCTTGTAGATGACTGAATAGAAACGAATCTCTACGCCCTCTTCATCAGCAAAGATTGCGGTGTGAGCCTCAGGCTTCACATTGAAGCCAACAATTACCGCACCTGATGCTGATGCCAAAGTGACATCGCTCTTGGTGATGGCACCAACTCCACGGTGAATAACCCGTAGATCTACCTCACTGCCAACATCAAGTTGAACGAGGGCATCCTCTAGCGCTTCTACTGAACCGCTGACATCGCCCTTCAAAATCAAGTTAAGTGTTGTGACCTTTGATTTCTCTAGGAAGTCTTCAAGGGAAACCTTCTTGCGCGCCTTGGCTAGTGCAGCATGTCGCTCTCCTGCCTGACGCTTTTCAGCGATCTGACGGGCGGTGCGATCATCCGGTGCGACAATAAAGCTATCTCCCGCACTTGGTACAGAGGTAAAGCCGAGTACCTGTACTGGACGTGAAGGGCCGGCCTGATCTACTGCATGACCAAACTCATCCATCATCGCGCGTACACGACCAAAAGCCGAGCCCGCAACAATCGCATCTCCGACGCTAAGTGTTCCGCGTTGTACCAAAACAGTTGCGACTGGACCGCGACCTCGATCAAGGTGAGCTTCAATCGCCACACCACGTGCATCATCTTCATGAATAGCACGAAGATCAATTGCGGCATCAGCGGTAAGCAGAATTGCCTCAACCAGATTGTCTATGCCGGTTCCCTTTGCAGCCGATACATCAACGAAGAGAGTATCTCCGCCGTACTCTTCTGCAATTAAGTTGTACTCAGTAAGTTGTTGACGAATCTTTGCTGGGTTTGCGCCCTCTTTATCAACCTTGTTTACCGCAACAACAATTGGAACATTTGCAGCTTGAGCATGGTTTAAAGCCTCAATAGTTTGAGGCATAACACCATCATCTGCTGCGACAACCAAAACTGCGATATCAGTTACTTTGGCACCACGGGCACGCATAGCGGTGAAAGCCTCGTGACCTGGTGTATCGATAAAGGTAATGGCACGGTTGACGCCGTTGTGGTCATGATGGATTTGATATGCACCAATGTGCTGAGTAATTCCACCAGCCTCGCCCTTTACGACCTCAGTTTGACGAATAGCATCCAACAAACGAGTCTTACCATGATCAACGTGACCCATAACAGTTACAACTGGTGGGCGCACGCTGAGTTCATCAGGATTTACATCAGATAACTCTTGTTCGAGATTGATATCAAACTCTTCCAAGATTTCTCGATCTTCATCCTCGGGAGAAACCACTGTGATCTTGTAGCCAAACTCGCCACCAAGAACATGCAAAGTATCTTCATCAACTGATTGAGTTGCGGTAACCATTTCACCTAGATGAAATAGAACTGAAACCAATGCCGCTGGATCTGCACCGATTTTCTCTGCAAAATCCGCTAAGGAAGCGCCGCGACGCAAGCGAATTGGAGTATTGCCATCACCGCGTGGCACTACCGCGCCACCAATTGTTGGTGCTTGCATATTGTCGATTTCTTCGCGGCGAGTTTTCTTACTCTTGTAATTTTTTTTCTTTCCGCCACCTTTACCAAATGCGCCACCAGCTCCTGGTCTAGCGCCACCTGGTCTTCCGCCACCTTGACCTGGTCCACCAGGACGTGGTGCGCCAAATCCGCCGCCACCTTGTCCGGGACGTGGTGCGCCAGCACCTTGGGTGCGATAAGGAGATGTCGATGATGGTGCGCCACTAAATCTTGGGCCACCACCTTGAGGACGTTGTGCACCATCAGGTCGTTGCTGTGGACGTGCTGCAAAACCTGGACGAACTGATCCCGGTCTCGGTCCAGCCATTCCTGGTCTGCCACCTGCATTTGGACGTTGTCCGGAATCGGTTCTCGGTGGACGTGGTCCGCCGCCTGCTGAACCAAAAGGATTATTTCCAGGACGTGGCGCAGGGCGCGGTGGTCTTGGAACACCTGGAGTACCAAATGGATTGTTGCCAACTCTCGGTGTTGCGTTTGGTGTTGGTCGTGGCGGCATGGCGGCCGGATTAGTTGGCGGTGTAGCTGGTGTTTGTGGTGTTGCAGCTTCAGGGGTAGGAGTAACTTGCTCGACAACTGGAGTTTCTGCCACAGCAGGTTTCTTAGCAGCAGCTTTTTTAGCGGGAGCTTTCTTAACTGGTTTTTCCTCGGCAGCAGGTTTTACTGCTGGCGGATATTTTTCTAGAAATTTGCGGACTACTGGAGGCTCAACAGTTGATGATGCGGAGCGAACAAACTCGCCCATCTCTTGGAGTTTTGCAAGGACATCCTTGCTCTCCATACCTAAATCTTTTGCTAACTCGTAAACGCGGACCTTTGCCACTTTTCTCCTTTTGTGGCCCCGCGTCTACTTAATTAAAACGCGAAGCCTAAATTGACCTACTCATGATTTTGTCGTGCTCATTTGTGTGCCATTGCCTTAAACCTAGCTTTCGCTTCGCATAAAGATGCGTGAGGTAAATCCTCACGCCGCAACAATACCCCTTGGAGTCCTAATTCACGAAACCTCAGGCGTGGAGGGCTCCACCACCCCATCGGAGTGGATATCAATCCGCCAGCCGGTTAGCCGGGCGGCGAGACGTGCATTTTGACCATCCTTACCAATTGCAAGTGAGAGTTGATAATCCGGCACAACAACCTTTGCCGAACGTGTATCAGCGTTAACTACCTCAACCTTTGAGACCCGTGCTGGTGCCAGCGCATTACCTACATACTCTGCTGGATCCTCAGACCAGTCAACAATATCGATTTTCTCGCCGTGCAACTCATCCATGACCGCACGCGCTCTGGCGCCCATAGGTCCAATCAATGCACCTTTAGGACTAACCCCCGCTCTGTGCGCACGCACTGCAATCTTTGTGCGATGTCCTGCTTCACGTGCAACACCCATAATCTCAACCACTCGATCACGAAGCTCTGGAACTTCGAGTGCAAACAATTGCTTTACTAAAGCTGGATGGCTGCGGGATAAAAGCACCTCTGGCCCTTTTTGTCCCTGCTTAACCTCAACCACAAAGCACTTAATTCGATCGCCATGATTGTAAACCTCACCTGGCACCTGTTCGTGAGGTGGAATCTTGCCTTCGACTCTTCCTAAGTCTATGTAAACCATTTTTTGATCTCGACCTTGTTGGATCACTCCAGAAACAATATCTCCTACAGAAGCACTGAACTCACCAACAATTTCTAAATCCTTTGATTCTCGCAACTTCTCTTTAATGATCTTGCGAGCTGTTGAGGAAGCGATTCGACTAAAGCCTTCTGGCTCATCAAAAACTTCATCTACCTTTTCCCCATCTGGGCCAAATACTGGAATTACGATTTTGATTTCACCAGTGATGCGATCCAATTTGGCGTGGGCGAAAGGTTTAGCGCCTTCCATTTCGTTGTAGGCGGTCTTCACAGCAATCTCTATTGCTGTAATTAGTCGATCCAGTGGGATATCGCGATCTAAGGTAAGTGCTTCAAGAACCTTCATATCAACATTCATAGCTACTTCACATCCTTGCGGTTGAATTCAACTTCGATCTGCGCCTTGGCAACATCACTTAGAGACAGGACCAGAATCTCGTTTTTCAACTCTAAAGTAACTTGATCATCGGCATAGCCTTTTATTCTTGCTACGTATTTCTCCCCTTGTTTCGGAGTTATTTTCACCAAACGGCCAATGTTCTTTTTCCAATGCCTGGGTATTACCAAGGGTTTATCAATTCCTGGGGTTGTTACCTCCAATGTAAATGGCACCTCACCAATTTGAGAGTAGTTGTCCAGGATCGCCGAAACCTCTTTAGATACGACGGTGACTTCATCTAGTGAAGGGTTGGATTCTTCGCGATCGATCACAACCGCGACTAGTCGTCTTTTTCCGACAGGGGTTACTGTGATCTCTTCTAAAACAAATCCGGCCTTTGTTATGACAGGGCCAAGTAATTCGATGAGGTTATTTGCCAGCGACATTGTTTACCTACTTATTTAGTTGTTGTTTAGTTTTGGTTGGAGCAGGGTACCCGAGGCAGCCCTATTTTAAAAAGGTGTCAAAAGCTAAACGGAGTATCAATACCGTCGTGACAAAGAGGAACATCTTTCTGATCAGGATCGATCCACCATTCAAGGCCCAACGTGCGCCAAGAAATCCACCCGTGACATTGCCGATTGCCATAGTCAGGCCCAGTAGCCACATAATCTGAGAGTTCAAGCCAAAAACCAGAATCGCACCCAAGTTAGTTGAAAGGTTCACGATCTTGGCCGTGACTGATGCTTGCAAAAAGGCAAAGCCCAGAACCGCAACCACGATCAGCATTAGAAATGATCCGGTTCCCGGTCCAAAGATTCCATCATAAAAACCAATTACCAAACCTGCCACCACTCCCATACCCACTTGATGGTGACGAGCAAATTTAAAGTTTTCTACCAAGCCCAACTCTTTTTTGCGCCAGGTATATATCGCGACCACAATTAACAGGAACAAGATGATTGGTCGAAAAGCATCCTTGGGAATTCTGGTAGCAACACTGGCACCTAAGCCAGAGCCAATAAAAGCCGGTACCGCCATTGCAAAAGCTAATTTGAAATCTGGTTTTATCTTTCGCAGGTATGAAGCCGTTGCCCCCAATGTGCCAAGAAAAGAAGGGAGCTTGTTGGTGCCCAATAAAAGTGAGGGCGCTGTATTGGGCATTGAGATTAGTAACGAGGGCAGTTGAATCAATCCACCACCACCTGCGACTGAGTCAACAAACCCAGCAAAGCCAGAGGCCAAAACCAAAAAGAGTATTACCTCTACAGATATGTCCACGCCTTAACTAACCAATTAACTTAGTGAGATGAGAAATCAAATCTCCAACTGGTAGCTCAGATTTTTCGCCAGATTTACGAACTCGAAGTTCGACCTTGCCATCTTGTAAACCTTTGCCGACGATCACAATGTATGGATTACCAATCAGCTCTGCATCCTTAAACTTAACACCAGGGCTTGCATCTTTGCGATCATCCAACATCACTGAAATTCCTGTTTCCTCTAGCTGTTGGGCGAATTTCTCGGCGGTTGCAAATGGCAGATCTTCTTTACCGGTTGCCACTATGTGCACCTTTGCTGGGGCTATCTCCTCGGGCCAAACTAAACCAATCTCATCATGGCTTTGCTCTGCGATTGCCGCTACCGCACGAGAAACACCAATTCCGTAGGAGCCCATAGTTACAACTCTTGCCTTGCCCTCTTTATCAAGGACTGTTAAATCCAGCGCCTGTGCATACTTGCGACCTAATTGGAAGATATGGCCAATCTCAATCGCTCGGTCAATTACTACTGCGGTGGCACATGACGGACAGGCATCGCCTTCGCGAACCTCTGCCACCTCAATAAAGCCATCAACTGTGAAATCACGACCATGGGTTACATAGCGCATATGTTTATTTTTCTGATTTGCACCAGTAATCCAATGTGAACCAACCTGTACTCGAGGATCGGCATAAAGCTTTAAACCAAACTTTTTCGCATCCTGCGGACCCACATAACCTTTTACTAACTCAGGACGCTTAGCAAAATCCGCATCTTCAAACAGTCTTAACTCTTGGACTCCTGGCAGATTTGCTTCTAATCTCTTTAGATCTACTTCGCGGTCGCCAGGAACCAAAACAGAGATTGGCTGGCCATCTGCAATAAGCAAAACATTTTTCAAAGTATCTGCACCAGTGACATTGGCTGCGTACTTGCTATTCATAACCTCAACAAGTGAGTCAATGGTTGGGGTATCCGGGGTATCTAAAATCTCCATCGCCGGTGGATTACCAAAATCCTTGGCCTCAACCTTGGTAGTCATTGCTTCGACATTTGCAGCGTAACCACACTTTGGGCAAAGTACATAAGTGTCCTCACCGGTACTGCAGGGAGCTAGAAACTCCTCTGATTTTGAACCGCCCATTGCACCTGACATCGCCGAAACAATATTGAACTTCAAACCTAAACGATTAAAGGTAGATACATAAGCTTCGCGATGTTTTTGATAAGAGATTTCTAAACCTTCATCATCAACATCAAATGAGTATGAATCCTTCATAACAAACTCACGACCGCGGATGATGCCACTACGCGGGCGGGCTTCATCACGATACTTAGTTTGAATCTGATAAATCGATAATGGTAAATCTTTGTAAGAGGAGTACTCGCCTTTGACCATCAAGGTAAACATCTCTTCATGGGTTGGGCCAAGTAGGTAATCAGAACCCTTGCGATCCTGCAATCTAAATAGAGCTGGGCCGTACTCCTCCCAGCGATTGGTTTTTTCGTAAGGATCCTTAGGAAGTAGCGCTGGGAAATGCACCTCTTGGAATCCGGCTCTATCCATCTCCTTTCGGATTACCCGCTCCACATTGCGGAGCGCAATCACACCAAGTGGTAACCAGGAAAATATTCCAGCTGCGATGGGGCGGATGTATCCAGCTCGAACTAATAATTTGTGACTAGCAACAGCGGCATCAGATGGATCATCCCGCAAGGTTCGCAAAAACAAAGATGACATCCGCAACATGCGGCGTAGCCTAGCGAATTACTTAACCTTTACTGATGGTTCGCCAGATTCGACACCGGCAGCTTCCATCTCTTCTGCAAGGCGCATTGCCTCTTCGATGAGTGTTTCCACAATCTGTGCTTCAGGAACGGTTTTGATTACCTCACCCTTAACAAAGATCTGCCCTTTGCCATTTCCGGATGCAACACCAAGATCTGCTTCGCGGGCCTCACCAGGTCCATTAACTACGCAACCCATAACCGCTACCCGCAGTGGAACTGTCATTCCTTGCAAGCCAGCCTGAACCTTCTCGGCCAATGTGTAAACATCAACCTGGGCACGACCGCATGAAGGACAGGAAACGATTTCTAGTTTTCTTTGCCTCAAATTCAAAGATTCCAAAATAGAAATTCCTACTTTTACCTCTTCAACTGGAGGTGCGGATAAAGAAACTCTGATGGTGTCACCAATTCCCTCTGCCAGCAGAATGCCAAAAGCTGTGGCGGATTTGATTGTGCCTTGGAACTGAGGGCCTGCCTCAGTCACACCAAGATGTAATGGGTAATCACATTTCTGAGCCAATAAACGATAAGCCTTCACCATTGTTACTGGATCATGATGTTTTACTGAAATCTTTATGTCGGTGAAGCCGTGCTCCTCAAAGAGTCCAATTTCCCATAATGCTGAATCGACCAAAGCTTCTGGCGTGGCTTTGCCATACTTTGCTAGCAGCCTTGGATCAAGTGAACCGGCATTAACACCGATGCGGATTGGAATTCCGGCATCACCTGCAGCTTTAGCAACCTCTTTTACCTTGTCATCAAATTGTTTGATGTTGCCAGGATTAACTCGCACCGCTGCACATCCCGCATCAATTGCGGCAAAGATGTACTTTGGCTGGAAGTGAATATCTGCAATTACTGGAATCTGAGATTTCTTAGCAATCTGCTTTAGAGCATCTGCATCATCCTGACTTGGAACAGCGACCCGAACAATCTGACATCCAGATGCGGTTAGCTCGGCGATTTGCTGCAAGGTAGAGTTAACATCTGCGGTCAAAGTGGTGCACATGGATTGCACAGAAACTGGTGCATCTCCCCCGACTAAAACATTTCCTACCTTTAACTGTTTTGACTTACGTCGGGGGGCCAAAGTTTGCAATGGCGCCTGTGGCATTCCGAGATTGACCATGTCCGTATTCTGCCTTAAAGGTTCAAATTAATCGGATTGAAGATGTCGGCGAATAAGAGAAGTAGGGTCAAGAAGGCCAGCACCACAAAGACCACCATGGTAATTGGGGTGAGTTTCTCCACATCGACAAACCCTGGATCTGGACGACCCCGCATCTGCGCCCACTTACGCCGGCCACCTTCGTAAAGCGCAACCGCCATGTGTCCACCATCCAATGGAAGTATGGGTAGCAAGTTAAAGATTCCTACAAAGATATTTAAGGATGCAACGATTAAAAGGAAGGTAGCTATTTTTTCATCCAAAGTTAAGTTGCCACTAGATACGGTTTCACCACTGACTCTGGCAACACCCACAATTCCAACTAATCCATCAGATTGACGCTCTTCACCCAAGAAAGTTTGCCGCAGTAAATCTGGAATCTGGGCCGGTAATCCAATCAAAGCCTTAATGGAGCCCTCAAAAATATTCGCTGTTGTTTCAATGGAACTGCCAACGGCTGAGATGGGATTTTCTCTTACCAAACCGTACTCATTAATGATTCCGAAAAAGCCTCTGGGCTCACCTTCAACTACGCGGGTAGCAAGGGTTGCCTCAATGACAATCTCTTGGCCTTGTCTCTCAATAATTAATGAGATTGGTTTTTGAGCCGAGTCACGTAAAATTGGAGTGATCTCACTCCAGCTCTTCTTCTCGCCATTTATCCCGATAATTTTATCGCCAGCCAAAACACCAGCTGATTTTGCGGGAGAGATTGGATCATTAGCGGTGCATTCATTAGAGCTGGGAACACAATCCACAACCTGCGAAACCGTTGGCAGTACTTGAGAGGTACCCACGCCAGCAAACAAGGTAAACAAAAGCACAATTCCCAAAACAAAATGTAGAAATGAGCCGGCACCAAGCACCACTAATTTTCTAGGGGTTGTGGCGAGATAGAAAGCGCGATGTTTTACATCCTCTTCCATGGGCTCATGCATCGACATTCCAGAGATCTTGCAGTAGCCACCGGCAGGAATCGCCTTCAAACCAAACTCAGTTTCGCCCCGCTGGGTAGACCAAATCCGTTTTCCAAAACCCAAGAAGAACTCAGTAACCCGCATGCCATAACGACGAGCCGTTGCGTAATGCCCATACTCGTGGACCATCACCGACAAGAGTAAGGCAACCACAAATGCAATTACACCGAGAAAACCCACGAACACTCCTATCGCCGCGTTAGCGCTTCTTGCGCTACCCGGCGCGCATCTTTTTCGATAGCGCTGACATCAGATATATCTCTAACCACAGATATCGCATTACCACCAAGTTTGGTCACCGTCGCTTCAATAGTATCCACAATTGCTGTGAATGGAATCTCTTCCTTCATAAAAGCTGCTACCGCAACCTCATTAGAAGCGTTGTACATCGCCGCGACAGATCCACCCAAGGCACCACATCTGCGTGCCAGATCCACCGCCGGGAACCTTTCATTATCAATCGGTTCAAAGCTCCAACTGTGTGATTGTTTCCAATCAATCGCTGGCATGGCATCGGCTACACGATCTGGATATCCGATCGCATAAGCGATTGGACCTTTCATATTAGGTGGAGAAGCTTGTGCAATGGTTGATCCATCTTTGAACTCCACCATTGAGTGCACAACAGATTGCGGATGTATAACCGCTTCGATTTTTGAATATGGAATATCAAATAAGAAATGAGCTTCGATAATCTCAAGTCCCTTATTCACCAAAGTTGCGGAGTTGATGGTGACCACTGGACCCATCGACCAGGTTGGGTGATTTAAAGCATCTGCCAAAGTAACTGATGAAAGATCAGCAACATTTCTAAATGGGCCACCACTTGCGGTCAAAATAAACTTTTCAACATCACCGCGCTTACCGGCCAACATCGCCTGATAGAGAGCGGAGTGCTCTGAATCAACTGGAATGATCCGATCGCGGCCATGCGCCATTACTAAATCGCCACCAGCTACCAAAGATTCTTTATTTGCTAAAGCAACTTTGTTACCAACCTCTAGAGCCGCAAGCGTTGGACCCAGTCCAATAGAACCGGTTATGCCATTTAATACAACATCACAGGAGAGCGCAGCGATTGATTTCGCTGAGTCCCTGCCATCGATAACCTCAACACCAGGAAGGGCATCACGTAAAGCTTTTCCATCTGAGGTAGTTCCGACAATCGGTACCTCAAATCTTTTGACCTGTTCAATCAAACTTTCGAGATTCTTGGAGCCAGCGCTCAACCCAACCACTCGAAACTGCGTTGGGTTGGCTGCAATAACCTCTAAAGCCTGCACACCGATAGAGCCGGTAGAGCCCAAAATTACGATGTCACGCATGAGGGTATCTTCTCAGAAATGAGCAAAATAAATGGAAAAGATAGACTGGCCCCATGAGTTTAGGCCCACACATTCCGCAGGAAAGAAAGCTTGTTACCGCTATCCCTGGGCCAAAATCCCAAGAGTTAATCAAGCGTCGTAGCGCAGCCGTCTCTGCTGCACTTGGAATGGCTATCCCTGTCGTGGTTGAAAAAGCAGGCGGCGGTGTGATTGTTGATGTTGATGGCAACTCGATAATTGATATGGGCGCGGGAATCGCGGTAGTAAATGTTGGTAACTCAGCTGACCGAGTTGTTAAAAATGTTCAAGAACAGGTTGCTGCATTTACCCACACCTGCTTCATGATCGCTCCCTACATGGGATACATCGAGGTTTGCGAAGCGCTTAATCGTTTGACTCCTGGCGAGCATCCAAAGAAATCAGCGCTCTTTAACTCTGGCGCAGAAGCGGTAGAAAACGCTGTAAAGATTGCGCGCAGGTTTACAAATCGCCAAGCGGTTGTTGTTTTCGAACATGGTTACCACGGGCGCACCAATCTAACTATGGCTATGACCGCAAAGAACATGCCATACAAAGATGGCTTTGGGCCTTTTACCCCAGAGGTTTATCGCATGCCGATGTCTTACCCATTCCGCTGTGACTCTTGCTCTAACTCTTGCGAAAACTCAGTTTTAGAAAATGTAATCCACAAAATTGAAAAAGAGATTGGCGCTAACAACGTCGCCTGCATAGTCATTGAACCCATCATGGGCGAAGGCGGCTTCATCGTTCCTTGCAAAGGCTTTCTGCCTGGACTGGCCAAGTTCTGTAAAGAAAATGGCATCCTCTTTGTTGCAGATGAGGTGCAAACCGGTTTTGCTCGTACCGGCCAGATGTTTGCCTGTGAAGATGAAGGAATTGTTCCTGATCTGATTACCACCGCTAAAGGAATTGCTGGTGGATTGCCTCTAGCTGGAGTAACCGGCCGCGCCGATGTTATGGATTCCGTTCACTTAAGTGGCCTAGGTGGCACATATGGTGGATCCCCTGTCGCCTGCGCAGCGGCACTTGGTGCCATCGCAACAATTGAAGAGGAAAACCTGGTCCAGAGAGCCAATGACCTAGGCAAAATTATGCGTACCTCTTTAGAAGATATGAAGAAGAAGTATCCAATTGTTGGAGATGTCCGTGGCCGTGGCGCGATGCAAGCCATTGAACTCGTCATTCCAGGCAGCAAGGATGCAAACCCTGCTGCACTTGCTTCTGCAATTAAATACTGCCAGCAAAAAGGTGTGTTAATTCTTTCAGCAGGCACTTATGGAAATGTTATCCGCTTGCTACCACCGTTAGTGATGCCTGAGCATTTATTAAAGGAAGCCCTTGCGATTCTTGATGAGGCTTTAGCTCAGGCTTAGCGATCCAACAAGTTTTGGGTGGGTGAATAGGTTTCACCAGAGCGACGCTTTGCAATTGCACTAATAGCTTCTAAAACAACTCGGTTGGCGAGAATTGCTGTGATATCCGCTGAATCAAATGGCGGTGAAACTTCAACAATATCGATGCCTATCACTGGCAGCTCTAAACATATCCGGCGTACTGCTTCAAGTAATTCGCGGGAAGTCATTCCACCTGGCTCTGGAGTTCCAGTTCCTGGCGCCATCCCGGGATCAACTACATCAATATCAACGGAGAGAAATACTCCATCACATTCATTTGTAAGTGTTGCAAATGATTCATCAAGTACCGCTTTCAAACCACGGTGATGAATTTCCGTCATTTCGTAGGAACGCATGCCTTGATCACGCATCCAGTTAAGGGTGGCATCATCAGGCCAGTAACCGCGAAGGCCTAGTTGTAGAAAACGATCTCCACGAACATAACCAGAATCAATCAATCGACGCATAGGCGTGCCATGTCCGACCAGCGCACCAAACTGTAAATCTCCGGTATCGGCATGGGCATCAAAGTGCACCATGGAAATCTTTCCTTTGCCCCGATGCTCGGCAATTCCAGCAACATCTGCAGAGGCAATCGAGTGGTCTCCACCAAGAACAACAGCGATTGCTCCCGCACGGGAGATCTTTTCGGTGGCTGCTTTTAGAACCTGAAGTGAATCCTCTAAATTTCCAGGTGGCATCATCAAATCGCCCGCATCAAAAACTTTAAGTGCTTTCAAGCCATCTACGCGGAGGGCAAGATGTGGACGTTCACCATCATGAGGCAGGTAATCCCCCATACGGATCGCTTGTGGACCAAACTTTGCACCAGATCGGTGTGATGTTCCGCTATCGATTGGTGCGCCAACAATTATGACATCGGCACCTTCGTAACTCTTTGGATCATCTAAATCGCAGGCTGGAACACCAAGAAAGGTGAAGTTTGGGCCGTACATATTTCCTATGTTGGTCATTTTTATTTTGTCAATCGACGTTTTGACAATACCTGACCTGCGAAGACAAAAGCTAGCGCGATAATAAACATAAGTGTTCCAATGACATTTGCTTGCGGAGGTACACCGCGTAAGGCAGCTGTCCAAACATACTCTGGGAAGGTATCCACTACGCCAGAGTTGAAATTTGTGATGATGAAGTCATCAAATGAAAGTGCAAATGAGAGAAGTGCAGCAGCAGCAATTCCCGGTGCAACGAGTGGCAAAGTAACGCGGCGGAATGTTTCCCATTCGCTGGCGTAGAGATCACGAGCTGCTTCTTCCAGTTTTGGATCTAAGCTTGCAACTCGTGCCTTTACAGTGACAACTACGAAGGAAACGCAGAACATAGTGTGAGCAATAATTACAGGGAGCAAACCTGAGCCTACTTTGATGTTAATGAACATTGAGAGCAAAGATGCGCCCAAGACCACTTCAGGTGTTGCCATAGGTAGGAAGATCAATAGATTTGTTGTGCCTCGACCCCGAAAGTTGTATCTACCTAGAGCGAAGGCGATCATAGTTCCCATCACGGTTGCCAATATCGTGGCGGGTATTCCGACTTTAAATGAGTTCCCCAACGCCTCACATATACCAATAGGTTCGCAAGGGTTAAGCCAAGCCGTAAGCGTAAATCCCTGCCATGAAATATTACGTTTCTGTGCATCATTGAAAGAAAAAGCTACTGTGTAGAAAATAGGCAGAAGAATAAAAAATATGGCCAAAACAGCATAGATTCGAATTAAGTTTTTAGAAAGCCAATGCGTCATACGAGTTCATCCGTTCCTAATCGGCGGATGTAAATTACGACCAATACCAAAATTGTTGCCATCAAAATAAATGAGAGCGCAGCAGCTGTTGGGTAATCGACCACCCTAAAGAATCTCGAGTTAATTACATTTCCAATCATGTAATTCTCTGGACTGCCTAATAGTTGAGCATTTATGTAATCCCCTGAAGCAGGAATAAAAGTGAGCAAGGTCCCCGCAACAACTCCTGGGGCTGACAATGGCAAAGTCACTTTGCGAAATGTTGTGACGCCATTTGCATAAAGGTCACCAGAGGCTTCTAAAAGTCGATAATCAATACGGTCCAATGAGGCATATATTGGCAATGTCATGAATGGAAGGAAGTTGTAAGTCAATCCGAGAATTACAGAGAATGCTGTAGCGGTAATTGTCGCTTCGGGTGGAAGGATTCCTAGAAATTGCAGGGCGGAAACCACAGGTCCTTCGGCTCCCAAGATCTGCTTCCAAGCCAGTGTGCGCAACAAAAATGAGGTGAAAAATGGAGCTACAACCAAGATCAACATTAAGTTTTTCCACGGCCCACTTCGGAATGCGATGGCATAAGCCAGTGGGTATGCGATTGCGAGTGCAAAAAGAGTCGCAATCAATGCATAGAGGAATGAGCGGAAAAACTGTTCTTGATTATTTACAAATGCATCAACAAAGTTTGAAAAACGAAATGTTTGTACAAACTCCCCTGTTTCAAAAGTTGGTGCTGGGGTCTTGGTCGAGGTTTCAGCGAGATTGATTAAAGGGAAAGCAAAGAAGATCAGCAGCCAAGTAAGGCCCGGCGCCAACAAGAAGTAAGCAATACGTTTTGCGCGCTTCTTTGGCGCGTGAGCTTTGTTTCCTACCTCTGCATGAGCCAGCGCCATTGCTTAGCTACTTTGCTTGAGAAGGGTCTGTGCCATCTAAGGCAAAGGTGAACTGTGGTTCCCATGAAAGAGTTACAGCATCGCCCTTCGCGAGATCGGGCGCCCCTCCATCATTTTGTTCAAAAACCATAAGCTCTTGCTTCCATGGCATCTCCACCATGTATTGCGTGCTGACTCCAAAGAAGGAAATATCAGTGATTATTCCGCCTGTAAGGACATTGCCGGCGGCTGAGCTACCTGCATCATGCAATCGGAACTTCTCAGGTCGAATACCAACTTTAACCGCTTTGCCATTCGCATTATTACGTGTTTTTGGAAAAACAATTCGAACCCCATGAAGATTTGCGATCACATTATCACCATCAGTACCTTCAATAGAGCCATCAATAAAGTTTGATTGTCCTAAGAAGTTAGCCACAAAAACCGTGCGTGGATTTTCGTAAAGCTCTGCTGGTGAGCCCATCTGCTCAATGCGTCCATTGTTCATTACTGCAACAGTGTCAGCCATGGTCATGGCCTCTTCCTGATCATGGGTAACATGAACGAAGGTAATTCCGACCTCAGTTTGAATCCACTTTAACTCAATCTGCATTTGGCGACGCAACTTTAAGTCGAGTGCGCCTAAAGGTTCATCGAGCAGCAGAAGTGCTGGTTTATTTACTACAGCTCTAGCCAGGGCAATACGTTGTTGCTGCCCTCCCGATAGTTGACCGGGCTTGCGGCTCTTGAGATGTGAGAGTTCAACGAGATTTAGAACTCTCTCGACCTCCGCATCAACATTTTTAATGCCTCTACGTCTTAAACCAAAAGCAACGTTTTCAAAAATCGTTAGGTGCGGAAATAGGGCATAGTTTTGGAAAACTGTATTGACAGGTCTCTCATAAGGCTTGGTGTCTGTGATGTCAGTACTGCCAATTGAGATTGTGCCAGAAGTTGGCTCTTCCAAACCTGCGATCATCCGAAGGGTTGTTGTTTTGCCGCAACCAGAAGGTCCTAGTAAGGCAAAAAATGAACCCTTCGGAATCGTTAATGACAGGTCATCAACAGCAGTGAAGTCACCAAATGACTTAGTTACATGGGATAAAACTAAATCCCCTTGTACCTTTTTCGGTTCGCTCACACGAAACTACTTATGCACCGATTGCTTCTTGGAATGCGGCAGCGAAATTGAACTCCTCTTCCGCATCCAAACCACGAAATACCTTAACTTTAGAAAGAGTTTCAGCATCAGGGAAAATAAATGGGCTATTAGCTAGCTCAGGATCAATCTTCTCCATCTCGGCCTGCGCACCCTTAACTGGGCAGATGTAGTTAACCCATGCTGCGACCTCAGCAGCAATTGCTGGGTCGTAATAATGGTTCATCAATGCCTCAGAGTTAGCCTTATTAGCTGAGGTTGAGGCAACCAACATATTGTCGCTCCAGAGAGTTCCACCTGACTCAGGAATTGCAAAACCGTAGTTCTTCCCATCCAGGTTCTCCGAGAACATGTCGCCACTCCAACCGATTGCTGCAACAGCATCTCCGTTGGCCATATCTTCAAGGTAATCATTGCCTTTTACCTGACGGATAAATCCATCGGCGATTAGCTTCTTGAAGTAATCAATTCCATTCATGAACTGATCTTCAGTAAATGGCTGAGAAATATCCACACCCTGGTACTGCAGAATAATTCCCATCGTGTCCCGCATTTCGGACAGTACGACTACACGTCCTTTGTTTGCAGGAGCAAAGATTTGTTCGATAGAAACAACATCATTCTTAATTACATCTTTGTTCCAGCAGAAACCAGCAAATCCAGATTGCCAAGTCAGCGAATAATTTCTTCCAGGATCGAAGCTGACATTAGCTAGCGTGTCTAGAATGTTGTTTTTGTTTGGAATATTTGCCGCATCGAGCTCTTGTGCGTAACCCAGACGAATCCATCGAGCGGCCATCCAGTCGGTAGGCGTGACGATGTCGTAACCGATATCTTTTCCAGCCTTCAAGTTTTCTTGAACTAAAGCATAAAACTCATCGTTGTCGTTGTACTTCACAAGGTAATCAACATCAATTCCAGTGCTCTCGATAAATTTATTAAGTGATGGATAGGTTCGCTTTCCATCAACTTTCTTTGCATCTAGGTACGCGGTCCAGTTAGCCCAACGGACTGTTCCGCCAACATCTTCAGGTGATCCAGCTCCGCTTGGCTCTGAATCGCTAGAACATGAAGCTAGAAATGCAGCTCCACCAATAGCTCCAGCTCCCACTAAAAGCGAGCGACGAGTGATTTGGGCCTTGATAATTTCGCGGGCCTCGGGCGATAGTGAGTTTATGTCTTTCTTCATCGTTTCACTTTCTGGGTCGGTTACTAGGACTGGGAATTTGGGGAAATCTATCAGGCGTTGAGATTAGTCATGACATGTTTGATGCGTGTGTACTCCTCAAATCCATAGCCTGAGAGATCCTTGCCATGGCCGGAATGCTTGAACCCACCATGAGGCATCTCAGCCACCATTGGAATATGGGTGTTAATCCAAACGCATCCAAAATCAAAGGCCTTGGCCATGCGCATAGCTCGACCATGATCCTTGGTCCAAACACTTGAGGCCAGGCCGTACTTCACGCCATTGGCATGGCGCACCGCCTCCGCCTCATCGGAGAACTTCTGAACTGTAATCACAGGAGCGAAAATTTCGTTTTGAATCATCTCATCATCCTGACGCAGGTCAGCCACAACGGTTGGGCTCCAGAAATAACCTGGGCGATCGATGGCTGAGCCACCTGCGGTAACGCGGGCATGCGCTGGAGCTCGATCCAAGAAGCCCTTTACTCGAGCGAGCTGATTGGCGTTGTTAACTGGTCCGACCAGAACATCTTCTTCAGGCATACCTACCTTGATGACATTTTTAGCCTGCTCCGTTAGTAGCGCGACTACATCTTCATATGCGCTGGCCTCAACTAACACCCGGGTAGCTGCGGTGCAATCCTGTCCGGCGTTAAAGTAGCCAGCCACCGCAATCCACTCACAAGCCGCTTCAAGATTGGCATCATCAAAGATAACTACTGGAGCTTTTCCACCAAGCTCTAGGTGAACCTTCTTCAAATCCTTAGCTGCGCTACTTGCAACCTCCATACCGGCGCGAACTGATCCGGTGATTGAAATGAACTGCGGAATCTCATGTTCAACTAAATGCTTGCCAGTGTCACGATCTCCGACC
Organism: Candidatus Nanopelagicales bacterium; assembly: GCA_030830475.1. Classification (GTDB taxonomy): domain Bacteria; phylum Actinomycetota; class Actinomycetes; order Nanopelagicales; family Nanopelagicaceae; genus MAG-120802. The sequence continues at coordinate 69,013 of JAURMX010000065.1, read as the reverse complement.
ACCACGTTGATAACACCTTCCGGCAAAAACTCCTGCATTAACTCTGCCATCCATAGTGTTGAAACAGGGGTTGTGTCACTCGGCTTTAATACGACTGTGTTACCGGCAGCGATGGCTGGTGCCCATTTCCAAACCGCCATCATCATTGGATAGTTCCAAGGTGTCACCTGTGCGCAAACACCGATTGGTTCGCGACGTATGAAAGAGGTATGCCCCTTAAAATACTCAGCGGCGGATCTACCTTCGAGATGACGAGCAGCACCGGCAAAGAAACGAATCTGATCTAACATCGGACCAATCTCTTCTGCCCGTGTCACTGCGATTGGCTTACCGGTATTTTCACTTTCAATCTTGATTAACTCTTCCGAGCGGGCCTCTATCGCATCAGCAATTTTGTTGATTGCCTTTTGTCTCTCTCCCGGCGTTGATTCTTTCCAAACTTCAAATGCGCTCTCTGCGGCCTTCATCGCCTTATCAATGTCAGCTGCATTTGATACCGGAGCCTTTGCAAAAACTTCACCGGTTGCGGGATTTATCAAATCCTGTGTCTTATCAGAGGATGAAGCAACACTTTTGCCGTTGATGAAATTCTGTAGAGTCTTCAAGCTAAACCTCCGGGTAGTTGATGTGGAGAGTTTAGTTCGCGAAGTGAGTTTCTATCAAGAGTTCTTGATTTCAGCTGCGGCTAATTGGCCACATGCGCCATCAATCTCCCGACCCCTGGTATCCCGAACCGTTACTGGAACTCCATAATTCTCCAAGGTTTTTACAAAGGTACGTTCATCCTCTTTGCGAGATGCGGTCCATTTAGAGCCTGGGGTCGGGTTTAGCGGAATCAGATTTACATGGGCATGGCGATTCTTCAATAATCGACCCAATAGATCAGCCCGCCACTGCTGATCATTGATATCTCTAATTAATGCGTACTCGATTGAGTAACGGCGACCGGTTTTCTCGGCATATTTATCGGCCGCGGCCAGTACCTCTTTTACCTTCCATCTTGAATTGATGGGCACCAAAGTGTCACGCAACTCATCATCCGGGGTGTGCAGAGAAACCGCCAAGGTAACCTGTAGGTCCTCTTCGGTAAGTTTTTCAATTCCAGTAACCAAACCAACAGTTGAGACTGTTACTGATCTTGCGCCAATTCCTAATCCATCTGGTTGTGGGGTAACTATGTTTCTTACTGTTCGCATCACTGCGTTGTAATTAGCAAGTGGTTCGCCCATTCCCATGAATACAACATTTGATAAACGGGTTGGCCCACCAGGCAACTCACCGGTTGCACAAGCACGGGCTGATGCAACTAACTGTGCTGTGATCTCCCCTGCCGTCAGATTTCGGGTTAACCCTGCTTGTCCAGTGGCACAGAATGGGCAGTTCATACCGCAACCTGCTTGCGATGAAATACAAACTGTTGTGCGATCGGAATAGCGCATCAAAACAGATTCGACTAGAACACCATCATGTAGTCGCCATAGATCCTTACGGGTCTTGCCATTGTCGCAGGTGATGGAACGTACCAAGGTAATCAACTTTGGTAGGAAATGTTCTGCGACAACAGGACGTAGCGCCGCAGGGATATCGGTCCAAGAATCAGGGTCGTCGTTGTAATGAGTGAAGTAGTGGGTTGAGATTTGATTGGCTCGAAAAGCTGGCAGCCCTAACGACTCGGCTTTCGCTCGGCGCTCCTCTTTTGTGAGATCGGCTAGATGCTCCGGGGCTTTCTTGCGTTGTTTGGGCTCTTCAAAAACTAACTTCAACTCACTCATGAAAATCTCTTCAATAATTCAATGCAGCACCAAAGAACTGGTGCGGTAATAAGGGCAGAATCTAAGCGATCCAACATGCCACCATGGCCAGGTAGCAATGTGCCCATGTCTTTGATGGATAAATCACGCTTGATGGCACTTTCGACCAAATCTCCAACTGTGGCCGCAATTACTCCAGCTACTCCTGCAGCCGCTCCAATCAACGGATGATGATCGAGCAAATAGTAAAAAGCTAAAGCGCTTCCTATGGCGGTGAAGATTAATCCACCAATAAACCCCTCCCAAGTTTTCTTCGGCGAAATCTGGGGCGCTAATGGATGCTTACCAAACAACACCCCTGACACATATGCGAAGGTGTCATTGCATCCCACAAGAATCACCAAAGTTGCGATGTAGGAGAATCCTTCTCCGGAGCGAGCCATCAAGAATATAAATCCAGCAACAAAACCAGGATAGAGAAGTGCAAAGGCGCCAGCGGTGGCGTTCTTTACAAATCCTTCTACGCCCTTAATTAAGGTAAGAAAAAGAATTGCTATCAGTCCAATAACAATAGAGACCGATAATCCTGGCAATCCACCAATCCAAGTGCTTATCAACACTAGTGAGGTTGCAAGAGCTAAGTGCAGATAATTGATTTGAATATCCTGTGCTTTAAAGGCGCCAATCAACTCACGCAGTGCAATGAGTACCGCTAGGCCAACAAGGAACGCGAAAAGTGGAGGTACATAAGCCATTGTTGAAAAGATTATTGCCAAAAGAACTAGCCCAACAATTATGGATGGGATTAATTTGCGACCAGCCCGCTTGTTAATCGCCTCGTTAATAGAGTGGAGGTCGCTCATAATGTTTCCTCAAAGTTAAACTTCGAGAAGCTCCGCCTCTTTATGCTTCAAAAGCTCATCGATCTTGGCAACATGATCAGAGGTAACCTTCTCTAAATCCTTCTCTCCACGAGTCAAATCATCCTTACCAATCAAGCCATCTTTCTCTAGCTTTTCCATTGCTTCTTTAGCGGCGCGACGAATAGAGCGGATGGAAATCTTGGAATCCTCAGCTTTGCCGCGAGCAACCTTGATGAACTCCTTGCGGCGCTCTTCGGTCAACTGTGGGAAATTAACCCGGATAACGTTGCCATCTCCGCCGGGATTTACCCCAAGATCTGACTCCCGGATCGCTTTTTCAATTGAGGGTATAGCACTCTTATCAAAAGGGGTGACTAGTGCGGTGCGGGCTTCTGGCACCTGAACTGTTGCCAGCTGTGATAACGGCGTCGCCGTGCCGTAGTACTCCACCATAATCTTGGCAAACATTGATGGGTGTGCACGTCCGGTGCGAATCGCTGCAAAATCCTCTTTAGCTACATCGACGGCCTTATTCATCTTGGTATTGGTATCTGCGAGTACGGCCTGGATTGTCATTGTGCTCTCCTAATTTAATTAATTACTTCTAATTAGTTGACTAGTGTGCCGATTGCTTCGCCACGTACCGCTCGAGCAATATTGCCCTTTTGCATCAAGTTGAAAACTACGATTGGCAGTTTGTTCTCGCGGCACAGGCTGAATGCTGCGGCATCTGCTACCGCGAGAGATTTCGAAAGAACATCGTCATAAGAGATGAAATCAAACTTGGTTGCGTTCTTATCTTTACGAGGATCAGCAGAGTAGACACCATCAACACCACTCTTGGCGAGTAGTAAGGCATCAGCGCCAATCTCAAGTGCACGCTGTGCTGCAACGGTATCGGTAGTGAAAAAAGGCATACCTGCGCCAGCACCAAAAATTACAACACGGCTTTTTTCTAAGTGTCTGATTGAACGTCTTGGAATATATGGCTCAGCAACCTGGCCCATGGTGATTGCGGTTTGAACTCGGGTATCAATTCCCTCTTTTTCCAGGAAATCTTGGAGCGCTAGACAGTTCATGACTGTGCCGAGCATTCCCATGTAATCCGCGCGGGCGCGATCCATTCCGCGCTCCTGTAATTCAGCGCCGCGGAAGTAATTTCCGCCGCCAACAACAATTGCTACCTGAACACCGCTTCTCACTACATCAGCGATTTGGAGAGCGACATCATGAACTACATCTGGGTCAACGCCCACACCTTTTTCGCCGCCAAAAACCTCGCCAGAAAGTTTAAGGAGCACCCGCTGATAGCTCTTTCGAAGCTGTGTCATGCGAGTGCTCCTTTCTTAAACCGCGGTATTACCTGGTAATACTGCCTAAAGGTTACTGACCAACTCGGAAACGATAGAAGGCAGACACGGAGTTTCCAGCCTCGGAAAGCACCTGTTGGACCGTCTTCTTCTGATCCTTTGCGAAGGCCTGCTCAAGTAATGAGACCTCCTTCACGAAACCGGTTACCCGACCTTCAACAATCTTGGAGATTGCCGCATCAGGCTTGCCTTCATTGCGTGCGGTCTCCTCAGCAAGGCGACGCTCATTTTCAATTACATCCGCTGGAACCGCTTCACGGTTAAGGAATTGAGGTGCAAATGCTGCAATGTGTTGTGCAACATCCTTACCTACAACTTCATCCGCCTTTGCAAGAGCCACCAAAACACCTACCTGTGGTGGAAGGTCAGGGCTGGTGCGGTGTAGGTACAAGGCGCTAGCGGAACCATCGATTACCGCAATGCGACGTAGCTCTACCTTCTCACCCATTGTTGCATTTGCTTCATCAATTGCTTCTTGTACACCTTTGCCATTAGGTAGTTTTGAGGCGATAAAGGCTGCAAGATCTTTTTGCTTGGTTGCATAAAGATGTGACAACAATTCATCAGCAACAGCTTGGAAGCGATCGCCCTTCGCTACGAAATCTGTTTCGCAGTTAAGTTCGAGCATCACGGCGGTTGAACCCTCCGACTTCGCAGCGATCAAACCATTAGAGGTCGCACGACCTTCACGCTTGGTGACTCCCTTTAGACCTTTAACACGGATGATCTCTACCGCTTTATCAAAATCGCCATTGGCCTCATCGAGTGCTTTTTTGCAATCGACCATGCCAGCCGCAGTAGCTTCGCGGAGACGCTTTACATCTTCTGCTGTGTATGCCACTTATGCACCCGCTCCCTCAGATTTATTTTCCTCAGCCTTGGCAGCATCTGCTCCAGCTAGAAGATCCTTCTCCCAATCTGCCAATGGTTCGCCAGCAGCAACTGACTCAGCGCCGGCCTTAGCAGCTTCTGCAGCTTCCTTTGCAACTGTTGCAGAGCGAGCTTGGAGACCTGCAGCAATCGCATCTGAGATAACTCGGGTAAGCAAAGTTACAGAGCGGATTGCATCATCGTTGCCTGGAATTTTGAAATCAACTTCATCTGGATCGCAGTTGGTATCCAAAATTGCAATTACTGGAATTCCCAACTTGTGAGCCTCAGCTACTGCAAGGTGTTCTTTCTTGGTATCAACTACCCAGATTGCAGATGGAAGCTTTGTCATGTTGCGAATGCCATCAAGGTTTTTGTGCAACTTCTCGCGCTCACGACGAAGCAGCAACAGCTCCTTCTTTGTTAAAACCTGATCATTTGAAGCTTCTAGTGCTTCTAGTTCCTTTAGGCGCTGGATGCGCTTGTAAACGGTTGGGAAGTTGGTGAGCATTCCACCAAGCCAACGCTCTGTTACATATGGCATTCCAACACGGGTCGCCTGAGATTGAATCGGCTCCTGTGCCTGCTTCTTTGTTCCAACAAATAGAACATGTCCACCTTTTGCAACGGTGTCCTTAATAAAGTCATAAGCCTTGTCGATAAGAGCAAGTGATTGTTGGATATCTATGATGTAGATGCCATTGCGCTCTGTGAAAATAAAGCGCTTCATCTTTGGGTTCCAGCGACGAGTTTGATGTCCGAAGTGAACACCGCTGTCGAGGAGTTCTCGCATTGTTACAACCGCCATGGCGGCACGCTCCTAAGCGCGAACTTTTTTAAGGTTCGCATCGGTTATTGAACTAGCGCTTTGCTAGCTCTCTAGCATCTGAGCACCGACTAACTTTTTAAGTTAGACCGAAATGGTTCCGCTTGAAGCTGCTGCGGGAGCAGCCAAGAGGCAGATGCGTGAAGTCACAGAGTTTTTTACTCTGTGCGGGCGAAATCCTACCTGACCCACAACCCTGGTTTTTCCACGGCCGGCGCCACTAGCCCCGCATGAAAATGGCGGATTTGGAGAGGTTCACCCGGTGAAAATCGCCGCCCTTGCGACCTCTTTTGTCATTGGCTTTATAACCGGCATCTCATTCCTGCCCACGCCAAATCATGAACTGCCAGAGTTGAAAACGGAACAAATGCGTCGAGCTGATAACAAATAAATGGACTAAGCCCTGGGATGGGCCTGCTCATAAGCTTTCTTGATTCGGTCTTGGGTTACATGGGTGTAGATCTGAGTTGTTGCTAAAGATGAATGGCCCAGGATCTCCTGCACCGTTCTTAAATCAGCACCACCTTCTAATAGATGGGTTGCTGCGCTATGTCGCAAGGCATGCGGACCAAGTTTCTTGTTGTTACCTAAAGACTGAACCGCTTCATAAACAATCTCACGTACTACTCGCTGATCAATCCGCTTTCCCCTAGCGCCAAGGAAGAGCGCATTGTCGGAGTTTTCATTTTGCAAAATCGAACGTGCCTCCGTGAGCCACTTATTAATAGCTTTCAGCGCCGGGATTCCAATTGGAACAACCCTTTCCTTATTTCCCTTGCCAATAACCCTCAAGGTATTTCTATTTTGATCCACATCTCCAATATCTAAACCCACTAACTCGGAAACGCGAATCCCAGAGCCATAAAGGACCTCCACCATCGCCCAATCCCGCAAAGACTGCGGAGATCCTTCTTCATTGGCACGAAAACTTAAAAACTCCAAGGTAGATGCAGCGCTTTCAATATCTAGAATCTCTGGAAGATTTCGCTCTGGCTTTGGTGCCACCAGCTCCTTTCCAATATCAGTTGGCAACCATCCATTTCGCGATCCCCAATAGGTAAAGGCGCGGATTGAAACTACACGTCTGGTAACTGAGGAGCGGGCCGCTCCTTTGATTTGAAGATTTGCTAGCCAGGAACGCAAATGGTTAATCTCCAGTTGCGAGAACTCTGTGACCCCAAGTTGATTTACAAAGAGAAGCAGTGACTCAAGATCAGCTAGGTAGGCGCGGATTGAGTTTTCGGCAAGATTACGATCAGTAATCAAATGTGAGCGATAAGTCTCTGCAAGAGCTGCATCCAAAGCCATAACAAAAAGAGTACTTCAGATTATGACCTATCACTTAATAGACACAGCGTTGCTAATACGCAACACTTCGTCCAAAATTGCCATGTCGGAGGCAAGTGGCTTACTTATCCGCTTACGGCAAAGGAGGGGTTATGCGGATTGTTTTGGTAATTAATGATTACTGTCTGACCCCAGATCTCTCCAGCACCGATAGTGAAATTAAGGTAACTATTGGCGTTGGACATAACTTTGATGAGATTCTCGATGTTGTAAGTGGCGCATTATCAAATGAACAAATCGCTCATTTACATCGACTTTGGGCTGATGACACCTTCCCGCGTAACTTTCAACGTGTTGGCGATGAGCTCATAATAACCGCTCGCGAATAGTTCAGCGTTTTCTATCTACCGCACCTAAAGCAATTAAAAGCGTTTCAGGAGAAACCTCAAGAGCTTTGCAAAGTGGGGCGATTACATCAATACCCGGTACCCGCTCCTGTCTGAAGTATCTAGACAGAGATCCACGATCAATTCCAGTTTTTTGGTGCAACTCTTCGAGACCACTGATGCCAAGGTGAGACATTTGAGCCTTTAGCCACTCCGCACTTTCAGCCGAGCCATTTCGATAACCTCTTTTGACCGCAGTTCTCATAACTAATCGATCTCCTACTCGGGAAGCTTGCCTTGCCTAAGTAGACCATAAGTTAATGCATCCTCTAATGCCATTGCAGAGGCTGCGATAACATTTTCATGAACGCCTATAGTGCTCCACTCGCCATTGCCATCACTGGTTTCCACTAGAACTCTAGTAACCGCCCCAGTTCCTAGCCGCCCTTCCAATATTCGGACTTTGTAATCAGTGAGTTCAAGCTCCTTTAACTCTGGATAAAGTTTTTCTAATCCATTTCGCAACGCGTTATCTATTGCGTTAACCGGTCCGTTTCCAACTCCTTGAGACTCAATATTCTGACCATTGACATTTAGTTTTACTGTGGCACGAGAGGTAACGGATTTATCTGCATCTTGATCAACCGTGGTTTCCCAACTCTCTAATCTAAAAAATGTTGGACGTCGACCATCTAACTCTTCGCGCAGGAGTAGTTCGAATGAGGCATCAGCCGCTTCGAAGGTGTATCCCCTAGCCTCTAGGTTCTTGACCCGCTCAACAACTCGGGTAACGACCTCTTTTTCTTTACTCAAATCAATACCAAGTTCTTGAGATTTAAGTTCTATGGAGGCACGGCCGGCCATTTCAGATACCAACATTCTCATGTCATTTCCGACGCTCTCTGGATCCTCATGCTGATAAAGAGCAGGATCAACCTTTATCGCTGAGGCATGTAAACCAGCTTTGTGTGCAAAAGCTGAAACTCCTACATACGGCTGTCTGGCACTGGGCGAAACATTTGTTACCTCAGCTACCGCGTGAGAGATTCGGAAGGCTTCTTCTAAGGCACCGACTGGAAGGACCTGTTGCTTTTTCTTTAACTGCAAATTAGCAATTATCGAGACCAAATCAGCATTACCTGTTCTTTCGCCATAGCCATTTAGAGTTCCTTGAACATGGGTGGCGCCCGCTGCAACCGCAGCTAGTGAGTTTGCAATTGCACAACCCGTGTCGTTGTGGCAGTGAATTCCTAAACGAGCAGAGCTCTTGGTTAAGACCTCGTGAACCACATCTGATAATTCATCAGGCAACATGCCACCGTTGGTGTCGCATAACGCGATTACATCAGCTCCGGCTTCAGCAGCTACCCGAACTACCTCTAAAGCGTAGGTTGAGTTGGAGCGATAACCATCAAAGAAATGTTCGGCATCAAGAAAGACTCTCTGACCCCCGGCACGTAAAAACTCAATTGAGTCACGAATCATCGCTAAGTTTTCATCTAGATGGGTCTTGAGCGCCAAATCAACATGGCGATCATGAGATTTTGCCACCAGCGTTACTACCGGAGCACCAGAATCCTGCAAAGCGCGAAGCAGCGCATCATCAGCCGCTTTTACATTTGGCCTACGGGTAGCACCAAAGGCAACAAAGGTAGCGTTTTTTAATTTCAACTCGGTCTGTGCCAATTTAAAGAACTCTGTGTCTTTCGGGTTTGCTCCCGGCCAACCGCCCTCAATAAAGCCCACGCCAAGTTCATCGAGATGTCTTGCGATGGTTAACTTGTCATGAACTGAAAGGTTTAACCCTTCTTGTTGGGCTCCATCACGCAAAGTGGTGTCATATATATGAATGAATCAGAAACCGTCATTGAGAAACTTTCTTCATCCATCCATGTTTGTCAGCGATGGTTCCATGTTGAATTCCCAAGAGGTGATTGCGGATCTCCATGGTGATTTGGCCCGGATTCCCATCTCCAGTTACCCATGTGCCATGGACACTTTTTGCGGTGCCAACTGGGGCAATTACCGCCGCTGTACCGCAGGCAAAAATCTCTGAGATCTCCCCACTTGCAACACCATCACGCCATTCCTCAATTGAGATCATTCCCTCTTCTACTTTGTAACCAAGCTCTGAGGCGACAGAGAGAATTGAGTCTCTAGTAATACCAGGTAAAAGTGTTCCAGTTAACTTCGGAGTGAAAATGGTGGCTTCTTTGCCGCGACCCTTTACAAAGTAAAGGTTCATGCCGCCCATCTCTTCTATAAAGCGACGCTCTTTAGCATCAAGCCAAACAACTTGATCACATCCTTGTGCTGCAGCTTGTTGTTGGGCAAGCAAAGAAGCTGCGTAATTGCCGCCGCACTTTGCCTCACCTGTTCCGCCCAGCGCGGCACGAACATACTCGGTGGAAATCCAAACCGTTACCGCTTTTGCAGCGTTGAAATAAGCGGCGGCAGGTGTTGCGATTACCGCAAATAAAGCTTGATTTGAAGGACGTACGCCCAGTCCAACTTCCGTCGCAATCATAAAAGGTCTGATGTACAAGGATTCGCCAACCTTTTTAGGAACCCAACCAGAGTCGATGCGAACCAATGCTTCTACTGCACTTACAAAATTATCAACTGGCAACTCAGGAAGAGTGATACGAGCTGCGCTCTTTGCAAATCTCAGACCATTAGCCTCTGGACGAAACAAAGCAATTGAGCCATCAGGCTGCGAGTAAGCCTTCATGCCTTCAAATATCTCTTGGCCGTAATGAAAAACCATTGCAGCTGGATCCAGGCTTATCGGTCCGTAGGCTTGAACATTTGCATCAGACCAACCAGAGCCTTGATTCCATTGCGCCGTAACCATGTGATCGGTGAAGTACTTACCAAACCCTGGCTCTGCAACTCTCTTTTCCCGTTCTGATGCCGGAACTGGATTGCTGGTTGGAGTGATATTTATCTTCATTATGCCAACGCCTTTACCAAAGAATCGCCAATTTCCTTTGTAGAACGCTTAGTTGAACCACGCTGCAAAATGTCCTGCTCCACCGCTTTTTCAACATCTGCTGCTGCGTCATTCAAACCTAAGTGTCGCAGCATCATGGCAACCGACATTACAGTTGCGGTCGGATCGGCTATTCCTTTACCAGCGATATCTGGCGCTGAACCATGAACCGGTTCGAACATTGATGGGAAGTTGCCCTCTGGATTGATATTGCCAGAGGCAGCTAATCCGATACCACCACAGATTGCAGCGGCAATATCTGTGAGGATGTCACCAAATAAATTGTCAGTAACGACAACATCAAACCGCTCTGGGTTTGTCACAAAAAACATCGATGCTGCATCTACATGTAGATAATCAGTAGTCACATCAGGAAACTCTTTTGCCACCTCATTAAAGGTGCGGGTCCACAAACCACCCGCACGTACCAAAACATTGTTCTTATGAACCAAAGTTAATTTCTTGCGCGGTCTGGCTTGAGCGCGAGCAAAAGCATTTCGGATTACTCGCTCTGCACCTCTTCTAGTGTTTAACGACTCCTCTGTCGCAATCTCACTTGGAGTGCCTTCCGCTAGAACTCCACCTGCTCCGACATAAGGGCCCTCTGTCCCTTCTCTCACGACTACAAAATCAATCGTCGCCTCTGTGCGCAGCGGACCAGTGGTACCTGAATAAAGTCGAGCCGGACGCAAATTGATGTAGTGATCAAATGCGAATCTAAGTTTGAGAAGTAATCCGCGCTCAAGTACTCCGCTGGGAACTGTTGGATCTCCGACAGCACCGAGCAAAATAACATCAAAACCCTTTAGCTCCTCCAAAACCGCATCAGGCAAGGTTTCTCCCGTGCGGTGCCAAAGTCGGGCGCCAAGATCAAACTCTTTCTTTACAAAGGAGACGCCATATTTTGCAGCGACCGCATCCAAAACTTTGACCCCCTCGGCCACAACCTCAGGTCCAATTCCATCGCCGCCAATTAAAGCTAGTTTGTATTGCTGGCTCATGATTGCAAAGAAACCGATCTCGCTACGCGGGCGCCAATCTCATTTGCAATCTGTGCAACTACTTGAGCGGAAATAGCGGAGTCAACAGTGAGCGCCATCAAGGCCTCTCCACCTGCTTTGTCTCGCGCTACCTGCATATTTGCAATATTGGTCTTTGCATTTCCGAGAATATTTCCAACATGGCCAACCACTCCAGGTTTATCTTCATAGACTAAGAAGAGTAGGTGATCTGCTGGTGGAAGTTCGATATCAAACTTGTTAATCCGAACTATCTTCTCCACTTTGCGAATTCCCATCAAAGTTGCATCAACTTCAACTCGGTTTCCATTTGAGAATGCAGCGCGCAGTGAAATCATGCTGCGGTAATCCTCACACTCTGCTTCTGTGACCACCGATGAGGTTAAACCTTTTTCGGCGGCCAAGTTTGGTGAGTTAACGTAAGTAACATCCTCCATGCCAGTTGCAATAAGTGCACCTTTGAGTGCTGCGGTTCCCAATATCGAGCAATCATGCTCAGAGACCTCGCCACTAACAGTAATTTCAATAGAAACTGGCAGCTCTGCTTCAAAAGCGGTTGCAATCTGTGCCATCTTCTCAACTAAAGGCAGGGATGGACGAATCTCTTCATGAATTTCTCCACCTTTAACATTCACCGCATCAGGAACTAACTCCCCTGATAACGCTTTGCGTACTGAAACCGCAACCGCAATACCGGCTCGCTCTTGCGCTTCATCAGTAGAAGCACCGAGGTGAGGTGTTGCAACTACTTGATCTAGTGCGAAGAGAGGTGAATCGGTACAAGGTTCGGTAGCAAAAACATCTAGACCTGCTCCAGCTACCCGGCCCTCAGAGATTGCTGCATATAGTGCAGCCTCATCAAGAACTCCACCGCGAGCGGCGTTGATGATTCGCACTGTTGGTTTAACCTTCTTCAAAGCGGCTTCACCAATTAAATTAGCGGTTTCTTTGGTTTTTGGCAGGTGAATGGTGATGAAATCTGATTTCTCAAGAAGTTCATCAAGTGAAACTAAATCGACACCAAGTTGTGCAGCACGGGCTGGTTGTAGATAAGGATCATATGCAACAACCTTCATTCCAAATGCCTGCATCCGGTGCGCAACCAACTGGCCGATTCTGCCAAACCCAACAACGCCAAGTGTTTTTTCAAAGAGTTCTGCACCTGTGTACTTAGAACGGGCCCACTTTCCGTTTTTCAAAGCGGCATGAGCTGGAGATACATGACGGGCCGAGGCCAACAAAAGCGCAATTGCAAGTTCGGCTGCACTAACAATGTTTGAAGTGGGTGCGTTAACCACCATCACACCAGCAGCGGTAGCAGCTGGAATATCAACATTGTCTAGACCAACACCAGCGCGGGCAACAACCTTCAAACCTTTTGCCGCAGCAATCGCCTCAGCATCCATTTTTGTTGCAGAACGAATTAGTACCGCATCTACCCCTGCCGCTAAGGCAGGCAACAATTCAGCACGGTTCGCGCCATCACAGTTACGGATTTCGAAATCTGAACCTAACGCCTCAAGGGTCGCTGGACTTAACTCCTCCGCAATTAATACAACAGGTTTACTCACGCGCAGCAGAGCCTTCCTTGTAATCATCCTTGTTTGCAGCCTTTACCCAGGACATCATTTTGCGCAGTTCGCGACCAACTTCCTCGATTGGATGTTGCTCACCTTTTGTGCGTAGGGCTTTGAACTCTGGCGCACCGGCATCTTGATCTTCAATAAAGCGTTTTGCAAACGCTCCGCTTTGAATATCTGCCAAGACCGCCTTCATGTTTTCCTTAACATGTGGGTCGATTACTCGTGGACCAGAGATGTAGTCTCCATACTCTGCGGTGTCAGAGACTGACCATCTCTGCTTTGCGATTCCGCCTTCGTACATCAAGTCAACAATTAATTTGAGCTCGTGGAGGCACTCAAAATAAGCGACCTCTGGCTGATAACCCGCTTCAATCAAGGTCTCAAATCCATACTGAACTAATTGAGAAGCACCTCCGCAGAGAACAGATTGCTCTCCAAATAGATCGGTTTCGGTTTCCTCAGTAAATGTGGTGAGAATTCCACCGGCACGAAGACCACCCATGGCCTTGGCGTATGAAAGGGTTAAAGGCCAAGCATTTCCAGTCGCATCCTGCTCAACTGCAACGATATCCGGAACACCGCGACCAGCTACATACTCACGACGGACCAAGTGTCCTGGACCTTTCGGCGCAACCATACAAACATCGATATTGGCAGGTGGTTTGATGTAACCAAAACGAATATTAAAACCATGTCCAAAGAACAGAGCATCGCCAGCTTTGAGATTTGGTTCGATTGACTCTTTGTAAATGTGGCGTTGTTTGTGATCAGGTGCCAACAACATTATGACCGTTGCTTCCTTGACCGCTTCGGCAACTGTTACAACGCGTAGCCCTTCCTGCTCAGCCTTAGCGCGTGATTTGGAGCTCTCCGCTAGACCGACACGGACATCTACTCCGCTATCTCTTAGGTTCAATGCATGCGCATGACCTTGTGAACCGTAACCGATGACCGCAACCTTTCGGCCTTGAATAACCGATAGATCCGCATCTTCGTCATGATAGATAGTTGCCACGTTAGCTCCAGCTTTCTTTATTGGTTTTGGTTATTTAGTTTTGGTAATCCTCTGTCTGGCTATGCGACTCTGATGTCGCTAATCCAGTTTCCTGCAAAGTTCGCTCAGCCAAGGTTGTGTCACCAATTTCAATAGCGATCAACCCGGATTGAACCAACTCTTTAACACCATACTTGCCCATCTCTGTAAGAAGTGAGGCCAGATCTTTACTAGTGCCAACCGCCTCAACAACCACGGAGTCACTGCTCTCCTCCACAATCTGGCCGTTAAATTTCTTAGCCAAAGCCACAATCTCATTTCGATTACCTGAGCTGCTGACTTTGACCATAAGGAGTTCACGTTGTCTTGAGTTGGTGCTCTTCATCTCTTGGATACCGATGACATTAACTAGCTTAAATAGCTGTGCGCTGACTTGATCGAGGGCGTGGCCTTCCAGATTCAAAACAATAGTCATGCGGGATACCTCTGGGTTTTCAGTGGGTCCCACCGCCAAAGAATCAATGTTGTATCCACGTCGTGAAAATAGGGATGCCACTCGAGCCAATACGCCAGGGCTATTTTCAACCAATACCGAAAGTGTGTGCTGCGCCATGGTTATAACTCCTGCGAATCCCAGTCCGGCGCCATCTCTTTGGCGATCATGATGTCATCATTTGAAGTACCTGCTGCGACCATCGGCCAAACCATTGCATCACGGTGCACATTGAAATCAACAACTACCGGTGCATCGTTTATGGCGTTGGCTTCCTTAATAATCTTGTCTACATCTGATTTGCTGTCACAACGCAGACCAACACAACCCATCGCTTCGGCCAACTTCGCGAAATCTGGAATGCGCTTTGAGTGCAGATCGGTGTTGGAGTATCGTTGTTGATAAAACAGTGATTGCCATTGACGAACCATTCCCAAACTCTCATTATTAATAATCGCTACCTTGATTGGGATGTTGTTGAGTGCGCAGGTAACTAACTCTTGATTGGTCATCTGGAAGCAACCATCACCGTCAATTGCCCATACCGGAGTATCTGGTGCACCAACCTTTGCACCCATCGCGGCCGGAACCGCATAACCCATAGTGCCTAAGCCACCAGAGTTCAACCAGGTACGCGGTTTTTCATACTTAACAAATTGAGAGGCCCACATTTGATGTTGACCAACGCCAGCAACATAAATTCCATCTGGGCCAGTTATGGCACCGATTCTTTCAATTACATATTGAGGAGAGAGTGATCCATCTGCTGGCTCGTTATAACCCAATGGGTACTTCTCTCTTAATGAACCCATCTGGCGCCACCAAATAGTTAAATCTGGTTGGTTCTTTTTGAACTCTGCCTCAACCGCTGGAATTAATGCTCGGATTGTTGGCCCTAGATCGCCAATAATTGGAACATCTGCATGACGATTCTTGCCAATCTCAGCGGGATCAATATCAGCATGAATAATCTTGGCGTTAACTGCGAAGGTAGAGAGTTTTCCTGTTACGCGATCATCGAAGCGAGCGCCCAAAGTGATTAACAAATCAGCTTTTTGCAACGCGGTAACCGCCGCTACGGTGCCATGCATGCCAGGCATTCCAAGATGCTGATGATGACTGTCGGGGAAAGCGCCACGCGCCATAAGGGTGGTTACAACTGGTGCTCCTACTAGCTCAGCTAACTTCAATAGCTCCTTGGCAGCATTCGCTTTAATGACTCCGCCACCGATATAAAAAACTGGTTTTACAGATTGCGCAATTAATGCAGCCGCATCTCTAATTGATTGGGAGCTTGGCTCGGTTTGAGGTTTGTAGCCCCGTAGATTGATTGATGTTGGATAGTGGTAATCGGTCATCTTCTGTAGCGCATCTTTTGCAATGTCAACTAATACCGGACCGGGACGTCCCGAGTTTGCAATATAGAAGGCTTCGGCGATTGCCTTGGGAATATCTAGTGGATTGGTAACCAAGTAATTGTGTTTTGTAATTGGCATGGTCACGCCACGGATATCTGCTTCTTGGAAGGCATCGGTACCAATTGCCGGTCCGGGCACCTGTCCTGTGATTGCAACGATAGGAACAGAATCCATCTGTGCATCGGCAAGTGGGGTAACTAAGTTTGTAGCTCCTGGTCCAGAGGTTGCGATACAAACACCGACCCGTCCAGTTGCCTGCGCATAACCGGTGGCTGCATGCCCTGCACCTTGTTCATGTCGAACCAGAATGTGGCGAATTTTGGAATCATAAATTGGATCGTAAGCAGGAAGGATTGCACCTCCTGGGATACCGAACATGACATCGACGCCAGCTTGCTCTAAAGCGTTGACGAGAGATTGTGCTCCCGTAATCTGATTGCTCATGCTCTACCCCTTCCCCTGCATTGTCGAAATCAATTCCGCTCTAATAATGCAAAAGCCCTCAGTTTCCTGAGGGTGCGCGTGAACTTTAAGCTAGTTCACGCGCAGCGAATAACCACCACTGAAACAATGATTGAAACAGATGATGTGTTCGCTGACATGTGGGGAATTATTCCGTCACGAAAAGTATGAGTCAACCCCTGAGACGCCTATCTCACATTTTGAACGGGAAATTAGGCCTAGTCGCAGACCGCTCCCTTTGAGGCAGAACCAACTAACTTCGAGTATTTCCCAAGGACTCCGGAGGTATAGCGCGGTGGTAATGGGCGGAACTCGGAACGACGCTGGGCCAGCTCCTTGTCATCAATTAGAAGATCTAGTGTGCGTTGCTTTGTATCAATACGAATTCGATCGCCATTTTTTACTAATGCAATGGGGCCACCATCAACCGCCTCTGGCGCAACATGGCCAACACAAAGCCCTGTTGTGCCACCAGAGAATCGACCATCGGTTAATAAAAGAACAGATTTTCCAAGACCTGCGCCTTTGATTGCACCGGTAATCATCAACATCTCGCGCATGCCAGGACCACCCTTTGGTCCTTCATAACGAATTACAACTACATCACCAGCTTTTATGGTGCCATCTTCCAAAGCCTGCATTGCGGATTGTTCTCTATCGAAAACTCTGGCTGGCCCTTCAAATACATCAACACCAACACCAGCTACTTTGGTGACCGCTCCCTCTGGTGCCAAGCTGCCACCTAAAATTGTTATGCCACCAGTTGTTGCCATTGGATTACTAGTAGCTTTCAAAATATCGCCATCAGGATCAGGTGGATTAACATCAGCTAAATTCTCAGCCATGGTTTTGCCGGTAACTGTTAAGCAATCGCCGTGAAGTAAACCTGCATCCAACAAAGCCTTTAGAACTACTGGGATTCCGCCAACCTTATCTACATCACTCATTACAAATCGGCCGAATGGTTTTAGATCACCAAGCAATGGGACCTTTGATCCAATGCGATGGAAATCATTGAGAGTTAGATCAACTTTCGCTTCATGTGCAATGGCTAATAGATGTAAAACCGCATTTGTCGACCCACCTAAAGCCATCAAAGAGGTAATCGCATTTTCAAAGGCGCGCTTAGTAAGAATCTGACGGGTAGTAATTCCTTGGCGAATCAGTTCAACCACCGCTGCACCCGATTTAATTGCATAGGTATCACGGCGACGATCTACAGCTGGGGGCGCTGCTGATCCTGGCAGTGATAAACCGATCGCTTCACCAATAGTTGCCATGGTGTTTGCGGTGTACATACCGCCGCAGGCTCCCTCACCGGGACAAATGGCGCGCTCAATTTTGTCGACCTCTTCTCGGGTTATTAGACCGCGAGCGCAGGCACCAACCGCTTCAAATGCATCGATAATGGTTACATCTTTTCCATCTACCTGACCTGGCAAAGTAGAACCGGCATAAACAAAAACGCTAGCGACATCAAGTCGGGCGGCAGCCATCATCATTCCGGGAAGAGACTTGTCGCAACCGGCAAAGGTGACCATGCCATCAAGTCTCTCTGCTTGCATAACGGTTTCTACGGAGTCAGCGATGACTTCCCGCGAAACTAATGAGAAATGCATTCCTTCATGGCCCATCGAAATTCCATCAGAAACGGAGATGGTTCCAAACTGCATAGGAAATCCGCCCGCCTCGATAACCCCTTGCTTTGAAGCCTTTGCTAAACGGTCGAGCGATAGGTTGCAGGGAGTAATTTCATTCCAAGAAGATGCAATACCTATCTGCGGCTTAGCAAAATCCACATCCTTCATACCGACTGCGCGCAACATGCCACGAGCTGGAGCACGCTCTAAACCATCTGTTACATCTTTGGAACGTGGTTTCATATTCTCGGTCATGAGGTAAGCCTACTTAAGCTTGTCCTAAATGCTTTAGAAGAAGTTCGCGAACCTTAGCTGCGTCGGCTTGGCCTTTAGTCTCTTTCATAACCGCGCCAATTAATGCGCCGGCGGCTGGAACATGCCCACCTCTTACCTTTTCTGCAACATCTGGTTGGAGTGCAATTGCCTTTTCAATCGCTGCCATTAGCGCTGAATCATCAGAGACAACTTGAATGCCGCGACTCTGAATAATTTCTGAGGGCCTACCTTCACCGGCGATGACCCCTTCAACAACCTGTCGGGCCAACTTATCTGTCAATTCACCCTTTTCAATGAGTACGACAATTTCAGCAACATCGGCGGAGCTAATTGGAAGCTCAGCGGCGGCAACACCCTTTTCATTGGCCAACCTAGCGATTTCACCGAGCCACCAGGACCGTGCTCGAGTTGGATCCGCACCTAACTTAACAGTGGCCTCAACCAGATCAAGAACATCGGCGTTAATCATCGCCGCCATTTCCTTGTCTGGAACCTGCCAAGCATCCTGTAATTTCTTTCTTCTAATTGAAGGTTTTTCTGGAAGCGAGGCTCTAATCTTCTCAATTAGTTCCGGAGTTGGAGCAACCGGAACCAAGTCTGGCTCTGGGAAATAACGATAATCCTCAGCCTGCTCTTTAGAACGACCTGGCGTGGTTAAACCAGTGTCCTCGTGGAAGTGCCTAGTTTCTTGTACAACTTTTTCGCCATTGTTGAGTAGTTCGGCATGACGAATCATTTCGCCACGTACCGCTCTTTCTACAGAACGCAGTGAGTTAACATTTTTGGTTTCGCTTCGAGTTCCAAGTTTTTCTACTCCAATTGGACGCAATGAAACGTTGGCATCACAACGCAAAGAGCCTTGCTCCATCTTTACATCACTTACCCCAAGTCCGCGCAAAATGTCCCGCAGCTCTGAAACATAAGCTTTGGCAACCTCTGGTGCGTATTTTCCGGTTCCAGTGATTACCTTGGTAACGATCTCTACTAGAGGAATTCCTGCGCGGTTGTAATCCAATAATGAATAGTCAGCGCCATGAATACGTCCAGTCGCACCGCCCATGTGAAGTGATTTCCCTGTGTCCTCTTCCATGTGGACCCGCTCAATTTCGACCCGGAACTCCTTAGGGCCTTCCTCTGTATCGATAGTTACATCCAAATATCCATTAACACAGATTGGTTCATCATATTGAGAGGTTTGGAAGTTCTTAGGCATATCTGGGTAAAAGTAATTTTTGCGGGCGAAACGAGAAAAAGGTGCGATAGAACAGTTAAGCGCTAGACCAATTGCAATGGTGTATTCAATAGCTTTGCCATTTACAACAGGCAGAGAACCTGGAAGTCCTAAACAAACTGGACAGGTCTGAGTGTTTGGTGCAGCACCAAACACTGTGTTGCAACCACAAAACATCTTGGATTCAGTACCCAGCTCAACGTGTACCTCTAGCCCGAGAACCGGCTCATACTTTGCAATTACATCCTCATACTTCAACGCCATCACTTTGCTCCTAACTGTGGAGCGGAGGCCAGAATTGGTTGACCCCATTTAGTTAGCAATGCTGCTTCTAGGGCAGAACCAACTTTGTACATACGATCATCCTGCATCGCAGGTGCCATGATTTGGAAACCGGCCGGCAAACCATCTTCCTCAGCCAACCCGGAAGGTAGAGACATTCCACCAATTCCAGCCAGGTTGGTTGGAATGGTTGCGATGTCATTTAGATACATCGCGATTGGGTCATTGGCTTTTTCGCCGATCTTGAAAGCTGTAGTTGGAGCGGTTGGTGAAACCAACACATCAGCAAATTTGAAGGCATTTTCAAAATCTCGAGAGATTAAGGTTCGAACCTTTTGCGCACTGCCGTAATACGCATCGTAATAACCACTTGATAATGCGTAGGTTCCCAAAATAATACGGCGCTTTACCTCACGACCAAAACCTGCCTGTCGCGTCAGATTCATTACATCTTCGGCTGAACCAGATCCAATACGCATTCCATAACGCATAGCATCAAAGCGAGCCAAGTTAGAGGAGCATTCACTGGGTGCAATTAAGTAGTAAGCCGCCAATGCATAATCAAAGTACTTACAAGAAACCTCAACAATCTCTGCGCCTTGCTGTGCAAGAAGTTCGAGAGATTCATTGAATAACTTTAGAACGCCAGGTTGATAACCATCACCCTGCAGCTCCTTGATTACACCAATTTTCATGCCTTTGACATTGCCATCTTTGGCAGCGGCAACAACTGGAGGAATAGGTGCGTTAATTGATGTGGAATCTAATTTGTCGTAACCACCGATGGCTTCATGTAAATGTGCAGCGTCTAGAACGGTTCGGGCACATGGTCCGGCCTGATCAAGTGATGAGGAAAAGGCAACCAAGCCATAACGGGAAACCCCGCCATAAGTAGGTTTTACTCCAACAGTTCCGGTAACAGCTGCAGGCTGACGAATTGATCCGCCAGTATCGGTTCCGATAGCAAGTGGTGCTTCAAATGCAGCTAGTGCTGCGGAAGAACCGCCACCTGATCCACCGGGAATTCGAGTTAAATCCCAAGGGTTGTGGGTCGGTCCATATGCGGAGTTTTCTGTGGAGGAACCCATTGCAAACTCATCCATATTGGTCTTTCCCAAAATAACAACGCCATTCTCCTTCAAACGTGTTACAACGGTTGAGTCATATGGTGGTCGCCAACCTTCTAACATCTTTGAGCCACAGGTTGTTGGAATTCCTTTTTGTGTCATGACATCTTTTAACGCTAATGGAACACCTGCAAGTGGCGGAAGATCTGCGCCGCTCTTACGCTTTTCATCAATCGCGCGTGCTTGATTGATGGCACCTTCTGAATCCACGTATAGGAAGGCATGTACTTCAGAATCTACTTTGGCAATTTGATCTAAGTGCGCTTGAGTAAGTTCAACACTTGAAATCTCTCCAGCTTTGAGAGATGAGGCCATTTCAGTGGCGGTTTTTTTGATCATTACTCTTCACCCAAAATCTGTGGAACTTTAAATCTCTGCTCTTCTTGGGCAGGAGCGCCAGATAAAGCCTCTTCAGGGGTCAAACTAGAACGCACCTCATCGGCGCGAAACACATTTTTCAAAGGAAGTGGATGTGAAGTAGGTGGAACTTCAGCGCCTGCCACCTCTTGAACCCGTGCCACCGCATCAAGAATTACCGAGAGTTCATTGGAGAGATGATCTAGCTCGCTATCTGACATATCTATTCGAGCTAACTTAGCTAGGTTGGCTACATCGTCGCGAGAGATGTTTGACATGAGGGTCACCTTACCGAGTGTTACACGCTTCGCGCGAATTACTTTCGGATCTGGCCATCCCCTCTAACTATCCATGTGGTTGTTGTCATCTGCTCGAGCCCCATTGGTCCCCGAGCATGCAACTTCTGGTTTGAGATACCAATCTCGGCGCCAAAACCCATCTCTTCGCCATCTGTAAATCTAGTTGAAGCATTAACCATTACCGCGGCGCAATCAGATAACGCGATGAAGGTATCTGCATTTTCTTTTGATTCAGTAACGATAGCCTCTGTGTGATTTGTGCCGTACTTCAATATGTGATCTGCAGCTGCTAAAAGTGAGGGAACAACACCAACATTCATCTCCAAAACACCATATTCGGTCGACCAACTCTCTTCAGTTGCCAAGAGAGCTGCAATACCAAGTGATTTGGCTACCTCTAAAGCTTGCGCATCACAATGCACAACTACGCCTGCATCATTCAAAGCTTGCAACGCCATAGGTAGAAATACATCTGCTACATCCTGATGCACCAGCAAAGTTTCAGCTGCATTACAAACGCTGGGGCGATGACACTTTGAGTTGATTAGGATCGGTAACGCTTTCTCCAAATCCGCCGCTGAATCAACGTAGACATGACAAACTCCAGCGCCAGTTTCAATTGTTGGAACAGTGGACTCATCAACCACCATACGAATCAGTGAGGCACTTCCTCTTGGGATTACCAAATCTACTTTTCCTCGCGCGTGCAGCAGGGCACGAGTAGTGTCGCGGTCATGAGAAGGAATAAGCTGCAATACATCTGGCGAAATGACGGTCTTAGCCAGAGTCTCTCTCATAACCTCAACCAAAATGGCGTTGCTCTTCTCTGCCGAGGAAGATCCACGCAATAACGCGGCATTGCCAGACATCAACAAAATAACTGCGGCATCAACTGTGACATTCGGCCTTGCCTCATAAACCATGCCAACTACCCCGAATGGAACAGTGACTTGCTGTAGATGTAAACCATTTTCCAAAGTTCGATCTCTAATTACATTTCCAAGCGGGTTTGGCAATGCGGCAACTTTCCGGGCGCCATTAGCAATTCCTTGGATGCGAGATGCATCAAGCATCAGACGATCCAAAAGTTGAGAGTTCAATCCTGAACTTTTACCGTGCTCCATATCCGCTCGATTGGCGGCAATAATCCGCTCCTGATTGCTCTCGAGCGCATCGGCGATTGCCAATAATGAGGCTTGGCGTTGTTCATAAGTAGCCGCAACCAAACTGCGCGCCGCGTGTCTTGCTAGGTCAGCTAAATCAGCAATTAACTTGTCATGGCTCATAGCAACACCAAATCATCACGGTGAACCAGTTCTCTTTCATACTCTGGTCCAAGCTCCTTTGCTAACTCTTTAGTAGAACGTCCTAACATCTGCGGAATTTCCTCTGCGTCAAAAGCGACTAATCCACGGGCAATAACCGCGCCGGACCCACTAACCAACTCCACGGTATCGCCTGAACTGAACTCTCCTTCTACCGAGGTTACTCCTGCAGGCAACAACGAGACGCCTTTTTCTTTAAGAGCAACCACCGCTCCATCATCAAGAATCAATCTTCCCCGTGGGGTTGCCGCATGAGCCAACCACAACAATCGGGAGGATTTTTTGTTGGCTGAAGCAACAAAAAATGTTCCATGTTCTGAGCCGGTAATTGATTGAGAAACCTCATTTAGCGAGGTAAGCAGCATGGGAATTCCAGCGCCGGTAGAGATGCGAGCCGCCTCAATTTTGGTAACCATTCCTCCGCTACCGACCTTGGAGCCGGCACCTCCAATATTTGCCTCTTCAAGTTGTTCAATGCTTTTTACCTCAGAGATCTTCTGCGCATTAGGTTGAGTCGGAGGCGCGTCATAAAGTGCATCAACATCTGTTATTAGAACCAGCAAGTCAGCGCCAACTAGATGTGAAACTAAAGCGGCAATTCGATCATTGTCGCCAAACCTAATCTCCTGTGTTCCGACTGAGTCATTTTCATTAATTATCGGCACCACACCAAGTTGTATAAGTTTGAAGAGTGTGCGTTGAGCATTTTGGTAATGAGAGCGACGCACAATATCTTCAATTGTTAAGAGAACTTGTGAAGCGGTAATCGAGTGACGACGGAAAGACTCGGTGTAGCTATGAATCAACAATCCCTGCCCAACAGATGCCGCCGCCTGTTGCGTCGCTAGATCCTGTGGACGAGCCTGCAAACCGAGAGGTGCTAAACCAGCTGCAATCGCGCCCGAAGAAACAACGATTACTTCTTTGCCCTGCAGCTTTAACTGAGCAACTGCATCAACTAATTTAGAGACAGAGGCTTGGTCTAAACCAGCACCATCTTTACCTGTTAGTGAGGATGAGCCGATTTTAATTACGATGCGACGTGCATCTACAACTGCTTTACGACTCACTTTTGATCTTCCTCTACTCGAGGATTTGTTGGATCAGAGATGTTGTACTCCCATTGCTGGGCCAACTCTTCATCATCCAATTGATCGACAGCTTCCTCATCAAACTTTTCCCAGCCACGTGGAATACGTAGATCATCGCCGCGCGGACCTGACAACAACTCTGCGCCAGCCTCAATAGTTGGCTCCCAATCAAAGATAACCGCATCATCGCCAACACCGATGCGTACTTCATCACCTTGCTTTGCCCCAAGTTTGAATAACTCTTTTTCAACACCCAGACTTGCCAGGCGATCCGCCAAATAACCAACCGCCTCGGCATTGCCAAAATTGGTTTGGTTCACCCAGAGCTCTGGACGAGCGCCAATAATAGTAAATGATCCATCCTCATTAGCGGTGACTTTAAATCCAGCATCATCAACAGGTGTAGGGCGAAGAACGATTCGTGCCTTCTCCTCTTGGCTTTGTTTGGCTCGATACTCATTTACCAATCTGGCCATGGCATACAACATAGGTTCTAAACCAAAACGTGCGGCGGCAGAGATCTGATAAACCTCATAACCACGCTCCCGCAATATTGGTTCCACCATATCGGCCATCGCTTTGCCATCTGGCAAATCAACTTTATTTAGCACAACAATTCTTGGTCTATCGCTGAGATCCTGCGCATACTTCTTTAACTCATTTTCAATAATCTCAAAATCTTTTATTGGGTCACGATCACTTTCCAGTGTTCCGCAATCCAAAACATGAACTAAGGCAGCGCAGCGCTCCACATGGCGCAAAAACTGTAATCCAAGGCCTTTGCCTTCAGATGCTCCGGGAATAAGGCCAGGTACATCTGCAACTGTAAATCTAGATTCGCCCGCTTGCACTACACCAAGATTTGGCGCCAAAGTGGTGAATGGATAATCAGCAATCTTGGGACGGGCCGCAGAAATTGCAGCGACAAGCGATGACTTTCCAGCGCTGGGGTAGCCAATCAATCCAATATCGGCAACGGATTTAAGCTCCAGAATTAGAGTGCGCTTTTCACCTGGTTCTCCTAGCAAAGCAAAACCAGGAGCACGTCTACGTGAAGAAGCCAATGCGTTATTTCCTAAACCGCCCATGCCACCTTTTGCAGCGACAAAGCGGGTGCCGGTGCCAATCAAATCAGCTAGAACACGACCATCTTTTGTCATTACTACTGTGCCATTTGGAACGCCCAGAATTAAATCTTCTCCATCTGGGCCATTTTTTAATGCTCCATAACCCTGTCTTCCAGAGCTAGCGCTGCGATGCGGTGAATGATGGAAATCCAAAAGTGTAGTAACGCTGGAATCAACGACCAGAATTACATCTCCGCCACGTCCGCCGCTACCACCATCTGGACCACCAAGTGGAACAAACTTTTCACGATGTACTGAAACACAACCATCTCCACCTTTTCCAGCAGAGGCATGAAGGGTTACTCGATCAACAAATGTTGTCATCTCCCCCTCTTTCCTTAATCCCTTTAAAACCCTTTAAAAATTCTAGAAATAAAAAACGGGCCCGTGTTTACGGACCCGCAATTTAATAAGTCCGTTGTCTTAGGAAACCGGAACGATGTTTACTACGCGACGACCACGTGCATTTGAGAACTCAACTGATCCTGAAGCAAGTGCAAACAATGTGTCATCTTTGCCGATTCCTACATTCTTACCTGGGTGGAACTTGGTGCCACGTTGACGGACAAGAATCTCGCCGCTGTTGACCACCTGACCACCAAAACGCTTGATACCAAGGAACTGTGGATTGGAATCGCGACCGTTACGGGTTGAGGAGACGCCTTTTTTGGATGCCATTTTTTGCTACCCCTTACTTCACACCGTTAATCGCAGTGATTTTCACGCGAGTGTTTTTGGAACGGAAACCTTGACGACGACGGTAACCGGTCTTGTTTTTGTAACGCAGAATGTGGATCTTTGGACCCTTTACCTCTGCAACAACTTCGCCAGTTACTTTTACACCTGAAAGGAGCTTTGGGTCTGATGTAACAGCAGCACCATCAACTACCAAAACAGCAGGAAAGGTCACGGTTGAGCCAGCTGCAGCATCAATACGGTCTACAAAGACGGTATCTCCAACAGCGACTTTCTCCTGGCGGCCGCCAGCTTTAACGATTGCGTACACGATTTTCCTTCCAATGACCCTTTGTTAGGGCCCTTCTTAAGGCCCTTCAAACAGGGGGCTAGGTTACGGATTACTCCGTATTTGGGTCAAACTGAGCTAGGCGGTCACCACCCCAGAGCTCACGGCTCTGCGGCGCTTGCGTCCAAAACGGGGCTTCTCTTCAGAATCCTGACTCTCTGGAGTCGGCTCCTCAGAACTCGCCTCGGCTTCAGAATCATCAGCATGATCTTGGGCATGATCATGAGTTGGAGTGATTTCACGGTCCAAAGACTTCTTATTTACCGGCTCCATATGAACATGGATTCCTCTTCCGCCACAACTTTCACAGGTTGTAGAGAAGGCTTCAATCAAACCTTGTCCAACACGTTTGCGGGTCATTTGAACCAAACCAAGTGAGGTTACTTCGGCAACCTGGTGTTTGGTGCGATCTCTCCCTAGACATTCAACTAGGCGACGTAAAACCTGCTCGCGGTTTGATTCCAAAATCATATCGATGAAGTCGATAACGATAATTCCACCTAAGTCGCGAAGACGAAGCTGGCGGGCAATTTCTTCAGCTGCCTCGAGGTTGTTCTTGGTAACGGTCTCTTCAAGGTTTCCACCTTTACCGATGAACTTTCCAGTGTTTACATCGATAACCACCATAGCTTCAGTGCGATCTATAACTAGAGAGCCACCTGATGGAAGATAAACCTTACGATCTAAAGCTTTTGCTAACTGCTCGTCGACACGATTTTCTGTGAAGAGATCTTTAACTCCAGTCCACTTCTCAATTTTCGAGATTAGCTCTGGTGCGATGTGGCCAAGGTAATTATTAATATCTTCCCAAGCGCCATCACCTTGAACAGTAAGCTTGCGGAAATCCTCATTGAAGATATCGCGAATAACTCGAACCGTTAGATCTGGTTCTCCGTAAAGCAAGGTTGGAGCATTGACACTAGTGCTCTCAGACTTTTTCTTGATGTCTTCCCATTGTGCTTTCAATCTAACAACATCACGGGTCAACTCTTCATCAGATGCACCTTCAGCAGCGGTACGCACGATGACGCCCTCTTCATCTGAAATCAATCCTTTGAGAATATCCTTCAGGCGAGCACGCTCTGACTCCGGCAGACGACGGGAAATTCCGCTCATTCCGCCACCAGGTACATAAACTAGATATCTGCCAGGTAATGAAATCTGACTGGTTAGACGTGCGCCTTTTTGTCCTATCGGATCCTTGGTTACCTGAACCAAAACTGATTGTCCGGTTTTCAAAACTTTTTCAATTTTGCGCTCTTGGTTATCAGTTAAACCTGCTGCATCCCAGTTAACTTCGCCGGCATATAGAACCGCGTTGCGACCTTTGCCGATATCGACGAAAGCAGCCTCCATTGAAGGCAAAACATTTTGAACCTTACCTAAATAAACATTACCTACATAGGAGATATTGCTATTACGATTTACATAATGTTCAACTAAAACATTATCTTCCAAAATTGCAATCTGAGTACGATCGCCTTGTTGGCGCACCAACATTTCACGATCAACTGATTCTCGTCTTGCCAAGAACTCTGCATCGGTCAATATGGTTCCGCGACGACGGTTCTCGCGGTAATCAGATTTGTAATCATTGTAGCGATGACGTTCGCGGCCACGATCTCTATCTCGATCACGGTAACGACGGTCATTGCGTCCACCTCGATCGTTGCGATCAAAGCTCTTGCGTTCTCTTACCGGTTTTTCTTGTGCTGGGCGAGATTCGCGAATTTTAACAACGGTTACTACGCCATCTTCTTCAACAGTCTCTCCTGGTGTAACGCCATCAGAGCCAGATCGACGACGGCGGCGGCGCTTTTTGAATGCAACTGAGGTCGCTGAATCTTCATCCTCTGCATCTGATGTCGGGTTTTCAGAAACCTGATCCTCGCCACCCTCCTTGTCGGAGCGACGTCGTCCACGGCCACCACGTCTGCGACGACGGCGACGGTTTTCATTTTCGTTCTCAGATTCAGCGATGTTCTCTGAAGCTTTTTTAGCAGGAGCTTTTGCGGCTTTAGCTTTAGGAGCAGCGGCAGCAACTGGTGCAGCTTGGAAGATTGGAGCAGGAATAACACCTGCCGCCTTACTCTTCTTTTCTGCCGGCTTTTCTGCACTCTTGTCTGAAGTTTTGGCAGCTGTCTCTTTTGGAGCGGCTTTCTTTACAGCGCGCTTACGCACTTTTTTTGGCTCATCAGCCATACGATCAAATCCTTTTTATCTTCTAGAAAGTTTCCTAGTTAATGACCTTGCGATCATTATTAAAAAAATCTCTGGTGGCGCCTCTATCTGGATCAGCCGACCGCACCTAAAGAGCGGTCCTAGCGACCTCGAGATTATGAGGCGATTCGAACCCCCGAAGTATGACAGAACCGGGGTCAGTGAGCCTAATCTGAGCGTAAATCTAACTAGCGTGTTCGCTGGTAAACATTTTGCAACAAACCTACCCCGATGAGGTTGGCGAACATACTTGAGCCACCATAGGAAAGGAAAGGTAATGGCACGCCAGTCATCGGCATTAGACCCATAGTCATTCCGATATTTTCAAAGATCTGGAAAGAGAACCAAGCAATAACACCGACGCAAACCATGCGGCCAAATAAATCATTGGTACGGCGTGCAATGGAAAAAGCCCGCATCAGAATCACAAAGTACAAAGCGAGTATGAGACCAGCTCCTAGAAAACCTAACTCTTCTCCTGCAACGGTAAAGATGAAGTCGGTTTGTTGTTCAGGAACAAATCTGCCATTGGTTTGTGGACCATCAAACAAGCCTTTTCCAAACAATCCGCCTGAGCCAATTGTGATGCGAGCTTGTCTAAGTTGATATCCACTGGCTTGTGGATCAGCATTCGGATCCACAAAGGAACGTAAGCGATTTAATTGGTATTCACTTACCTCTCCACTTGCAACTGCTAGATAGGCTCCGGTAATCCCTAATGTAATTAGACCCAAAACCCAGCGCAGACCTGCACCAGAGACAGCGATCATCGTAATGACGCATGCCGAAATAATCAGCACTGTTCCTAGATCAGGCTGCAGAACAATAAACAGAACTGGAACCGCTGCCACACCTAGGGATTGAACTACTTGTTTGTTTGTTGGAGCATCATTATTAGCAATTCTTTCGGAGAGAATTAAAGCCATTCCAATAATTATGGAGATCTTTGCAAGTTCGGCAGGCTGAATCTGAAACCCACCTGGAAAAGAGATCCACGAGCGCGCGCCGTTAACAGTGGATCCCAAACCTGGAATCAAAACGATAATCAAGCCCAAAACACCCAGCCCCCAAACCACAGGGGTGTACGCCCTCAATAACCGGTAATCGATGATGGTAGTTCCGTAAGCCAGAGCGATTCCAATAATTACATTTATTAACTGTCTTTTTAGGTAATACTCGGGATCCAAACCATTAGAAGCGAACCAATCTCGGGTAGCGGCGTAGACCAGAATAATGCCCATCAACAAAAGTAGAAGTACTGAGATATTTAAGGTTCGATCCGAGCCAGCAAAAAAAGCTGGTCGATCTTTTCCTTTAGAGCCAATATTCAGGTGCATTGCCATATTTATGAAATCGCCCCTTTTGATGAGTCAATATATGGCAAACGTTTCGGAATTCCATTTGGAAAGATTGCTTTCTTTCCATTTGTGCCAAAGATATGTTCGTAGATTCTTCTTACACCGACACCACTAGTACTCGCGCCAAAGCCTCCCTGACTCACCATCATGACGACAGCATATTGAGGATTTTTGGTAGGGGCGTATGAAGCAAACCATGACGTGTCATCTTTAGTAGATCCATCTAAATTTCTTCCAAATACTTGACCGGTACCGGTCTTGCCACTTACCTCAACTCCTAAACCAGCAAAAGCACCAGCCGCAGTTCCTGAGGTTACTACCGCTCTAAGTGAGTTTTGTAAAAACTTTAAAGTTGATTTCTTTACCGGCAATTGGCCTGAGTATTTTGTCGGAAAACTCTTAACAACTTTTCCGTTTGGTTGAACGATAGCTTTAGCTACTTGAGGAACAACCAAGCGACCATCACGTGCTATTGCGGAGTACATGACCGCCATTTGTATGGGTGTCATCAAAGTATCACCCTGACCAATGGAGAAGTTCACCATGTCACCGGCGCGGACTTTGTCACCATCAAGACAGTTCTCTCTTGCTATCTCAATTAAATATGCGGTTAGCTGGGACTTCTTGGCCCGCTTTTCATAGTTGCAGTAAAAATCCTTGTTTTGCTCGTACCAGTTCTGTTTCCACTCACGATTAGGGAGCCGGCCGGTAATCTCAGATGGTAGGTCAATTCCAGTTCTTTTTCCTACCCCAAAACCAGCTGCAGCTTTGAATAGATAATCATTTGGATTGGCCTTTGGCTTTAATCCTCCATCTCTAACCCATTCGTCATAGGCGATCTGATACCAAATTGAGTCACATGAGATAGCCATAGCTTTAGTCATATCAATCATCCCAGCAGCATTGCTATCAAAGTTTTTAAATACCCGGGTGCCGATTTCAACACTAGATGGGCAGTCATACTTATCCTTCAAGCTATAGCCAGCATCAACCGCGGCTGAAAGAGAAATAACTTTGAAGGTAGAAGCAGGCGCGAATCCACCCTGAATTGCGCGTGAAAGTGCTGGAACTCCTGATTGTGCACTAAATAGTTCGCTGGCCTGCTTCACGGTAATACCGTTCTCCCAAATGTTTAAATCATAATCTGGGTAGGAAGCCATAGCCAAGACTCCACCAGTTTTAATGTCCAAAACTATTGCTGCTCCAGCATCACCTCGGCGACCAGCTGCTTTAGCTCGCAGTACCGCACTCTTTAACTCTTCTTCGACAGCAGCTTGCAACTTGGCATTTATGTGAACGATTAAGTGATTTCCAGGAACGGCCGGTGTATTTCGCGACTCCTGAGTTACCGCTTCCTTGCGATCAACAATGACAGTTCTTACTCCGGCGGTTCCACGTAAGTAACGATCATAAATTGACTCTAGTCCCGCTTTACCTTTGAACTCATTTCGGTAATAACGGATTCCTTCCTCATTATTTAAGTCAACTTCTGTTATCGGACCAACGTAACCAAGAACATGTGTGGCGCGTTCACCTGCCAAAGAGGGGTAATAGCGAATCGAAACCGGCTGAGCATCGATTCCAGGAAATAGATCTGATTGCTCCAAGATACTCAAGACTTGATTTTCACTTGCCTCTTTAGTGACTGGAATTGGCTGGTAGCGATTGCCATTCCAGCAGCCGTTACGTTGATCGCTGGGAAGTTCAGGACAGAGTCGGGTCCTTAGATAAACATCTTCATAATTCAATTTCAAAACATTGGAAACTCGCCTCAGAACTGATTTTCCTTGATCCTCCAACTTATCTAGCACGGAGCGATCTGCGGTAACCATCAAGCCCGCCTTATTTGTCGCAAGCAGATTTCCTTCGTTATCAACAATCAAACCTCTCAATGCCGGGGTGACAATGTCACGACTCTGAATATCTAGTGCGGCTTGTTGATATCTAGGGCCATCTGCAACTTGAAGGTAAAAGAGTCTGCCTAACAGAGCCAACATCAATGAAACCACAAGAATTTGAACTACAACCAAACTTAAAGTTGAGCGATCTCTCATCTAGCGGTTCCTGGCCGTCAAAGTTGTCCGATGAAGCTTAATTGAAATTGGTGCATAAAGCGGGGAGAGTAAAAAGGTCCACATTGCGTTTCCAAAGAGCTCTTTCAAGATATAGCTGGCTGATCCAACCTCTTGACCAAGAATAGCTCCCGATAACAAGAACATCACTGAGGCAACAAAGCTGCCAAATACTGTGACCACACTAATTGTTATTGGACTTAAATCTGAATCCAATGCAGCTCTTACATTATTGGCGATTAAATATGCAACAACAGTAAATACAAAACTCCATAATCCGAATGGTGCCTCCAGAGTCGGGGATAAATCCGCAATAAAGCCGGCGATGAAGCCGTTAGCAACAGCAGAACCTCTCTCCTCCTGCATAATCCAAACAATGAAAAAAGCTAGGTACAAAGAAAATCCACCAATAATAAAGCTCACTCGATTTATCAATGCTTCCTGAAGCAAGAAAAGTAATCCGAATACCGCCACAATTCCTGGAATTCGATTTATGGTCATGTGCTTACTCCGAAGGAGTTGGCTCTGGTGTAACAAATACAGTCACGGTTGGTGCCGGCTTTGGCCCTCTGGGAACCAAGGCATCCCCCGGATCTCCTGCAACTGCATCTAATACAACGCTCACTACACCCAAGCTATCGAGATTTACAAAACCTTCAACACGTCCCTGTTTTGTTAACTGCCCGGCTGAGCTCTCTACAAATGAAATTTTGCCAACTGGAACCCCAGGAACAAATGGGCGATCGCCAGAGCTGCCACGCGATAGCAAAACATCTCCAACCTTTATCTGTCCCGTTGCGCTTAACATTTCTATCGTAAATCGATTATCTCCACCACCACTCAAAATACCCATATCTTGCGTGCCAGCAACTCTCACTCCAACACGGAAGGATGGATCGCTCATAAGCAAAATAACGGCTGAGTTTGAGGTTGTTGATTTAACAACGCCCACCAAGCCTCTGGTAGCAATTACCGTCATATCTCTTTTAATTCCAGAGTTAGAGCCTTTATCAATAACAATAGTCTCACCGAAAGTGGCTGTTCCGCCTCGTGTTATTACCCGCGCAGCAACTACTTTCAATCTCGCTTGTCCTGCTAAATCAAGTACCCCTTTTAATTGCTCTAGCTCCCCAACAATATTCTCATTAAGAATCAGTCGGGATTTTAGCCGCTCATTTTCCTCTTTTAGATTATCAATCTTGGATTGGGTTCGTCCCAGATTTGTAATGTCATCAAATAAATTACCGAGTGGTGAAACTATTGAACTGCCGGCTTTTTGGAATGGAGCAAGTACAGCTTGAACTCCCGATCTGATTGAAGATATTATGCTAACTCCACGTAAATCTAGAGTGATCAAAAACAAAGAGGTAACCAAAAGCGAAATCCACAGAAGTCGCGTGCGGTTTGAACCTCTAGCTGGCATGAGCTACCTAGCGTCGTGGTTCAGAGATTAAAACTTTTTCTAACGCTTCAAACTCTTCAACACACTTGCCAGATCCTTCAACAACCGCATTTAGAGGTCGCTCTGCAATATGAATTGGCATGTTGGTTTCGTGGCGTAATCTCTCATCAAGACCCTTAAGAAGTGCCCCACCACCAGTAAGTACGATTCCGCGATCCATAAGATCGGCTGCCAACTCCGGTGGAGTCTTATCTAAGGTGTTCTTAACCGCATTAACAATGGCGTTAACCGGCTCCTCCAAGGCTTTTCTAATGTCTTCAGATGAAACCACAATTGTCTTGGGAAGTCCGGTCGCAAGATCTCGACCGCGAATCTCTGCATCTGGTTCATCGCGTAATGGGTAGGCAGACCCAATCGCCATTTTGATTTCTTCTGCGGTGCGCTCACCAAGCATCAGTGAGAACTCTTTCTTCACCCAATTAATAATCGCCTGATCTAGCTCATCTCCACCAACACGGATGGAAAGAGCTGAAACAATTCCACCTAAGGAAATAACAGCAACTTCCGTAGTACCGCCACCGATATCTACCACCATATTTCCAGTTGGTTCATGGATGGGTAAACCAGCGCCGATAGCTGCGGCCATTGGCTCCTCAATAATGTAAACCTTGCGAGCACCCGCTTCATATCCTGCATCTTTTACCGCTCTTTGCTCAACACCGGTAATTCCAGATGGCACGCAGATAACAATGCGTGGTTTAGCTAAATATGTACGTTTGTGAACTTGGCGAATAAAATACTTAATCATCAATGCAGTTGTGTCGAAGTCTGCAATAACGCCATCTTTAAGTGGGCGAATAGCAACGATGCTTCCTGGGGTACGGCCAATCATCTTTTTTGCTTCAGTACCAACTGCCAAAACTGCACCTGTATCTTGATTTACCGCCACCACGCTTGGCTCATTTAGCACGATTCCTTTGCCGCGAACGTAGACCAAAGTATTTGCAGTACCTAGGTCAATCGCCATATCGCGACCTAGAAAGGTCCAACGGTTCATTTGATTTGCCATTGTTATTGCTCCTTACAGGTTGGGGAAGAAAATCTTTATCTCGCGTTCAGCGGATTCTGGTGAATCAGATCCGTGGACGATGTTTTGAACAACCTTTGTTCCTTGGTCTCTAGCCAAGTCACCGCGAATTGAGCCTGGTGCAGCGGTGGTGGGATCTGTGGTTCCAGCTAAAGATCTAAAACCTTCGATAACTCTCTCTCCTTCTGCAATCATCGCAACGATCGGACCAGAGAGCATGAACTCCACAAGTGGTTCATAAAAAGGTTTTCCTTCATGCTCTGCGTAATGCGCTGCTAATGTAATGCGGTCGGCCTGCAGCATTCGCAAAGCAGATACTTTGTATCCCTTACGCTCAACTCTAGAAATAACTTCACCGACTAAACCACGTCGCACACCATCAGGCTTAACTAAAATTAGAGTGCGCTGTACTGATGAACTGGTTGAGGAAGTTGAATTAGCCACGGGGGCAGTCTATTGCGTTTTCTCTCTCTCGCTAAATGCGGCCCGGGCGGCCTCACCCTTTCGCCCGAGGAGTATGGCGGCCACCCAAAGCCCCATAAATAAAGCGCCCAGGAAGAACATCGTAAATACAAAAAACCCATAGCCGATCAAGGCAAATTGGGTAATCCATCCAAGTGTCCAACCAAATTTGGATTTCAACGTGCCTGAGGAAATCAAAGCTAAAAATGCAATTAAGCCAGCTGACCAAAATGCAGCCGGACCCAAATTAGCTGCGGTCAAATCTTTTGCAACTAGAACAGCAAATCCAATTACAAAGATCTCCATAATCAAAACACTTCGCGCCAACATCCTCATGACTTTTTTTCCTTCATACGACGAATTACGGTTCGGGATTCTCCAGCAGTCACGACTGACCCTGCAATAAGTACAGCTGCGTTTAATTCATTCACAGCGTTTTCTAATTTTACTTGTTCAATCGCTGTGCCAATCGCATCAGACAGAGATTCGATAGCAACAACTCGCTGTGCTCCAAACGCCTGTTGTGCTCTTGAAAGAAGCTCTTCCAAATCAGCTGCACGATGTGATGAGTTACGAGATACGATAACTTGCGAAACTACATCCTCTAATTCCTCAAATATCCCATCGACATCCTTGTCTCCCATTGGAGCAATTACCGCAATAATCGACTCGAAATCAAACTCTTCCTTTAGGGTCTTTCGCAACGAAGCGGCACCATGGGGATTATGAGCAGCATCGATAATAACTGTGGGATTGCGCATTATGACTTCACATCTTCCAGGTGAAGTGGCATTTGCAAAGGCCTCACGAACAACACCTTCATCTAATTTACTTTCACCAGCAAAAGCCTCGACCGTAGCTAAAGCGGTCGCAGCATTGGAAGCTTGATGAGCACCATGTAAAGGAAGGAACAAATCATCGTAATCACCGTAAATTCCCGCGATTGAAATCAATTGTCCGCCAACAGCCAAAGCCCGACTCTTCACTGAATACTCAATGCCTTCACGTAATGGAGTCGCATCAACCTCTGCACATTTATGCATCAAAATCGGGGCCACCTCAGGCTCCTGTCTTGCCAGAACCGCAAATGAGTGAGGTTTGATAATCCCTGACTTTGTTAATGCAATCTTTTCTAATGTATCTCCTAAATACTCCATGTGATCAAAACCGATTGGGGTAATGACCGAAACCGCTGCATTTACGACATTGGTGGAATCCCATTCGCCACCCATGCCACACTCAAATATTCCAACATCAACGGGATATTCTGCAAAGGCCACAAAAGCTAGCGCACACATTGATTCAAAAAAAGAAAGCTTGTTTGGCATCCGGGAATCAATTAGATCTAAGTACAAGGCTATGTCGTTGTAGGTAGCAATCATGCCTTCCACCGAAATTGGTTCACCGTTTATCGAAATTCGTTCTAGAAAGCTCTCTAGATGAGGGCTTGTGAATCGTCCGGTTCGCATTCCCAATTCAAAGCACAATGAGTCGATTAACCGAGTCGTAGTTGTTTTTCCATTTGTGCCGGCAATGTGAATAGTTGGGTAAGAAAGCTGAGGCGAGCCGAGCGCGTCAGCTAAGGCTGCGATTCGATCTAGAGTGGGAGCGATGCGGGTTTCTGGCCAGCGATTTAATAATGCTTTTTCTATGGCATCGAGACGCTGTAAATCATCCTGTGATGTCATTGATGTGGCAGTGCGGCGAGCAAAGCGTTGATGCGGTTGATTTCCGATTCACAAAACTCCATACGCTCGCGGATGGTATTAACAACCTCCATTGGAGCTTTGGCCATAAAGTTTTCATTTTCTAACTTAACTTTTGCTGTAGCTTGGTCTTTCTTGATTGCCTCAAGGTCTTTGGTCAGACGTGCCCGCTCAGCTTTAACATCAATACTGCCCGTTAAATCAAAGTGGACTACAAACTCTCCAACTTCAATCTTGGCTGAAGGATTGAACTGCGCGGTTGGTTCATCCAATTTCACTAAGAAGCGCAAAGAGGATTCATATTTGGCTAAGGCACCCTGCATGCCTTCAATCTTTGCCGCGATACGAGCAGAGGTCTTAATCCCTTGCTCGCTACGGAATCGCCTAATCTCAGTAATCAACCCTTGCATATCGCCGACGACGGCAATGGCTTCATCATCACTCTGCGCAGATTGTGGCTTTGGCCAAGAAGCAACTACTAGAGATTCACCACCGGTGAGTGAACACCAAAGCGCTTCTGAAAGGAAAGGCATCGTCGGATGCATCAAGCGCAGTAATTGATCTAGAACATGACCTAAGACTCTGCGGGTTTTCTCTGCCTCAGCTCCACCTTTTGCGAAGCTATCTTTGATTAACTCTAGATACCAGTCACACACCTCATCCCAAGCAAAGTGGTAAATCTCTTCGCAACCTTTTGCGAATTCGAAACTTTCATAAAGACGATCAGTATTGGAAATTGTTTCATCAAGTCTTGAGAGAATCCATCTGTCAATGTGGTTTAACTCTGATCTGTCAGGAAGTGGTCCTTCTACAGTCGCACCATTCATCATCGCGAATCTGGAGGCGTTCCAAACCTTTGTTGCAAAGTTTCTTGATCCTGCAATCCACTCCTCCGCCAAAGCCTGATCAGTTCCTGGATTTGCACCTCTAGCTAATGTAAACCTCAGAGCATCGGAGCCGTACTTATCCATGAACTCCAAAGGATCAACTGTGTTTCCACGAGATTTACTCATCTTCTTGCCATGTTTGTCGCGCACCAGGCCATGCAATGCAATTACTTTGAATGGTGGTACCCCATCCATTGCAAACAAACCAAATAGCATCATTCGCACTACCCAGAAAAAGAGAATGTCATATCCGGTAACTAGAACACTGGTGGGATAAAACTTCTTTAAATCATCGCTGTTGTTGGGCCAACCCAAGGTTGAAAATGGCCACAATGCAGAGGAAAACCAGGTGTCTAAGACATCAGGGTCTTGGTTGTAGCCGGCAGGTGCTTCTTCGCCGGGACCCACAACAACGACCTCACCATTTGGACCGTACCAAACTGGAATTCTGTGACCCCACCACAATTGGCGAGAGATACACCAGTCATGCATGTTGTCTACCCATTCAAAATAACGGGGCTCCATAGAGTCTGGATCTATCTTTACCTTGCCATCACGCACCGCATCTCCCGCTGCTTTCGCGAGCGGCGCAACTTTTACAAACCATTGCTTAGATAGTCGTGGCTCCACGGTGGTATCGCAGCGAGAGCAATGTCCAACCGCGTGAATGTACGGGCGTTTTTCAGAAACAACTCGACCCATACTGCGTAGCTTTTCGACTACCGCTTTACGTGCATCGAAGCGATCCATGCCATCAAACTCGGTGCCGGTTCCTGACATAACGCCATGCTCATTCATAATGACAATTAATGGAACGTTATGGCGCATTCCCATTTCAAAGTCATTTGGATCATGAGCCGCGGTTACTTTAACCGCGCCGGTTCCAAACTCTGGTTCCACAAGTTCATCAGCGATTATCGGAATCATGCGATCAACTA
Source organism: Candidatus Nanopelagicales bacterium (assembly GCA_030830475.1). Classification (GTDB taxonomy): domain Bacteria; phylum Actinomycetota; class Actinomycetes; order Nanopelagicales; family Nanopelagicaceae; genus MAG-120802. The sequence goes on along the minus strand of JAURMX010000065.1, from coordinate 30,788 downwards.
GCGGAAGTAAAACCTTTTTGCCAATTAAGTGCTTATAGCGCTCATCATCTGGGTGAACCGCAACAGCACCATCGCCCAACATAGTTTCTGGGCGTGTGGTTGCAACGGTGATTCCGACTTCATCATCACCGTAACGGACTTGCACAAACTCGCCTGCATCATCGCTGTGATCAACCTCAATATCTGACAAAGCGGTTAAACAACGTGGACACCAGTTAATAATCTTCTCAGCGCGGTAAATCAAACCGGCATCGTAGAGTCTCTTGAAAATAGTAAGCACCGCTTGGGATAAACCTTCATCCATTGTGAATCGCTCGCGGTTCCAATCAACGCTGTCGCCCAAACGTTTCATCTGTCCCAGAATCGCTCCGCCAGATTCTGCTTTCCAAGCCCAAACCTTTTTTACAAACTCTTCACGCCCTAGATCATGTCTAGATTTTCCTTGCGCCGCTAATTGCTTCTCAACAACATTTTGTGTCGCAATACCAGCGTGATCCATTCCCGGAAGCCACAAGGTTTCAAAACCTTTCATCCGCTTCATTCGAGTCAAAAGATCCTGAATCGAGTGATCTAGCGCGTGTCCAATATGCAAACTACCAGTGACATTTGGCGGCGGAATAACAATGCAGAAAGGTGGTTTATCTGATTTTGTATCTGCCGTGAAATAACCAGCATCAATCCATTTTTGGTAGAGCGGACCCTCAATATCGCTAGGCGAAAATTGTGCGGGTAGCTCTGACATAAGGCGTGATACTACCGAGTGTTAAGCGGTCTTCTCTTCCCCACGTTTGTTGGATCGCTTTACGCTGTTGGGGCCGCGCTCAACATACGTAGGTGCTATTTTGGAAAGTATTACCTCAGGGGTAACGATGACTTTTCCGATTTCCTTCTTGCTTGGCACTTCATACATAACTGGCAGCAAAATCTCTTCCATTATGGCGCGCAAGCCTCGAGCTCCGGTTCCACGAGCAATAGCTTGGTCTGCAATTACCTCGAGGGCTTCATGAGTAATCTCGAACTCAACCTCGTCCATTTCAAAAAGATGTTGATATTGACGCACCAAAGCGTTTTTTGGCTCAGTAAGGATCTGCAACAAAGCTGCACGATCTAAATTCTCAACTGAGGTAACAATTGGCAAGCGGCCAATGAACTCTGGAATCATGCCGAACTTCAACAAATCCTCTGGCATTACATCTGCAAATGGATCATTGGTCTGCTTATCTTTTTCACTCTGCAGAGTGGCATTGAAACCAACACCAGCTTTGCCTTTACGGCCTTCGATAATTTTCTCTAATCCGGCAAAGGCACCACCTACAATAAACAAAACATTTGAGGTATCAATTTGAATGAACTCTTGATGAGGATGCTTGCGTCCACCCTGAGGTGGAACTGATGCTGTTGTTCCCTCAAGAATCTTTAGCAACGCCTGCTGAACACCTTCACCAGAAACATCTCGGGTAATCGATGGGTTTTCACTCTTGCGTGCCACCTTATCGATTTCATCAATGTAAATAATCCCCTGCTCCGCTTTCTTTACATCAAAGTCCGCGGCTTGAATCAACTTCAAAAGAATGTTTTCTACATCTTCTCCGACATAGCCAGCTTCTGTTAAAGCGGTTGCATCTGCTATCGCAAACGGGACATTAAGCATTCTGGCTAAGGTTTGTGCTAGAAGTGTTTTGCCGCAACCGGTTGGGCCCAACAAAAGAATGTTGCTTTTAGAAAGTTCTACACCATCTTCGCGATGACGATCGCCGGCTTTGATGCGCTTGTAATGGTTATATACAGCTACGGAAAGAGATTTCTTGGCACGATCCTGACCAATTACATATTGATCTAAGAAGTCATAAATTTCTTGTGGCTTCGGTAACTCTTTAAAGCCTTCGGAGGAGGCTTCTGATAATTCATCCTCGATGATTTCATTGCAGAGATCGATACATTCATCGCAGATATAGACGCCAGGTCCGGCAATTAACTTCTTGACCTGCTTCTGAGTCTTGCCACAGAAGGAACACTTGAGAAGATCGCCGCTTTCACCGATGCGAGTCACTGAACGCCTACTTTCTTTAGGGAAGGCACATATCGTAAATCGCCATGCATCAACCATGTGGGCGAAACATGTTCGCCCTGAGAGTAATTAACTACTTCTTGGATGATGCTTTACGTGAAGCGAGGATTTGGTCGACGAGCCCATACTCAACTGCTTCAGCTGAGGTAAGAATCTTGTCGCGTTCGATATCTTTTCCTATCTCCTCTTTCGACTTCTTGGAGTGCTTGGAAAGCATCTCTTCGAGAAGTCCGCGCATACGCAAAACCTCTCTTGCCTGAATCTCAATGTCGGAACCCTGTCCGCCACCTTCGCTGTAAGGCTGGTGAATCAAGATTCGGGAGTGCTCCAACGCATAACGCTTACCTGCTGTTCCACCTGCAAGCAACACAGCAGCAGCTGATGCAGCTTGGCCCAAGCAAATTGTCATCACATCTGGACGAACAAACTGCATAGTGTCATAAATTGCGGTTAGCGCTGTGAAAGATCCGCCAGGTGAGTTGATGTACATCATTATGTCGCGATCAGGATCCATAGATTCAAGGGTCAACAACTGAGCCATTACATCGTTAGCGACAGTGTCATCAATTCCCTGTCCAAGGAAAATAATGCGCTCTTCAAATAACTTTGTGTAAGGATCTAATCTCTTGTATCCGTATGCGGTGCGCTCTTCAATTGTTGGGAGCACATAACGATTGTGAATGTCATTTATTTTCATCGCGCGGTTCCGCCACTTCCTGATACCTGTCCAGCTGACTTAACGACATGGTCAACAAAGCCATACTCTTTTGCTTCTTCTGCTGTAAACCAACGATCACGATCTGAATCGGCGGTGATGGTCTCCATCTTTTGACCTGTGTGATGAGCAATCAATTCCGCCATTTTCTTCTTAGTAAATGACATTTGCTCTGCTTGAATCTTGATATCTGATGCGGTTCCACCGATTCCACCTGAAGGTTGGTGCATCATGATGCGCGCATGAGGCAATGCATAACGCTTGCCTGGTGCACCGGCACACAACAAGAACTGGCCCATAGAGGCAGCAAGTCCCATCGCAACTGTTGCAACATCGTTCTTGATGTATTGCATAGTGTCGTAAATAGCCATTCCCGCAGAGATAGAACCTCCGGGAGAGTTGATGTAAAGGTAGATATCTTTTTCAGGATCTTCGGCAGCCAATAACAACATCTGAGCTGCGATTGCATTTGCCATTGTGTCCTCAACGACAGAGCCCAAGAAAATAATGCGTTCTTTTAGAAGCCGGTTATAAACCTGGTCATCCAAACCGCCGGCACCTGCAGTCGCCAAGCGTGGGGTAATTAGCTCCACAAATTCCTCCTGATAAAAGTTATGTAGTGACCCTAACGCTCACAGGGCCAAAATGCTTCCTCGAAATAGGGAAATCTGCTGCTGTTCGCTCAAAGCAGAGCGGGGTTAAGCCTGAACCTCTTCAGTTTTCTTAGGAGCCAAAGCTGAGAGATCAACCTCGTTGCCTGAAGCATCCTTAACTGTGACTCGTTCGAGAACAACAGCAAGTCCCTTGGTTCGTGCTACCTCAGCCATCAAAGTCGCTACCTGTCCTGCTTGGGTAATCTGCTGCACGAACTGGTCTGGGGTCATTTGATAACGAGCAGCTGTGCGAATCAAGTACTCAGTTAGCTCTGCCTCTGAAACCTGAACCTCTTCTGATTTCACAATCGCATCAAGAAGGAAATCTCCACGCACAGAACGTGTGACCTCTTCAGTTACCTCTTTGCGATGGGTTTCATCTTCAAGGCGGTTTTCCTTTTCAAGGTGATCGTGAACCTCATCATTAACCAAGTTCTCTGGAACTGGAATTTCAACGGTATCTAGCAACAGTTTGAGCAGATTGTCGCGAGCTTGCGCACCTTGCTCCATGGACTTCAACCGAGATAAACGCTCACGGACATCAGCCTCAAGCTCTTTTAGAGACTCAAACTCACTTGCTAGCTTTGCAAAATCATCATTGAGTTCAGGCAACTCACGCTTCTTGACCGCTTTGAGAGTTACCTCAACTTCACCGGTCTCGCCTTCTTTCATTCCAACAAGTGGCGCGTTGAACTTCTTGCTCTCTTCGACCTTCATTCCTTCAAGAGCCGCATCAAGACCATCAATCATGCGGTTTGAGCCAACTTCATAAGAGATTCCGTTGGCAGAGCCACCTTCGATTTCTTTGCCATCAACACGAGCAACTAAATCAATAGAGACAAAATCTCCAGATGCTGCATCTTTCTCAACAGTTGTTAAGGTCCCAAAGCGAATTCTCAATGCCTCAATCTGCTCTTCGACATCTTTGTCGCTTACTGTGACATCATCAACAGAGACCTCAAGCTTTGAAAAATCTGGAAGCGTGATCTCTGGACGGATATCTACTTCAACTTCAAACTTAACTAACTCATTATCTTTTAACTCTTTGATATCAACGGTTGGTCTACCAACAACTAGAACATCGTTTTCGCGAGCAGCTTGGGTGTAGAACTCGGGCAGCGCATTATTGATCGCCTCATCCAAAACAGTTCCGCGACCAACACGCTGATCAATCATGGCACGAGGAACTTTTCCTTTACGGAAACCTGGAATTACTACACGCTCTGAGATTGATTGGTATGCATTCTTCACATGTGGTTCCAGATCAGTGAAGTCAACATCAATCGAAATTCTTACTCGAGTGGCGGAAATACTTTCGACAGCGCTTTTCACAGGACTCCTGACTCACATATTTATTACTAGATCTGGTCGGGGCGGAGGGATTCGAACCCACGGTCTCCTGCTCCCAAAGCAGGCGCGCTAGCCACTACGCTACGCCCCGCGGCGCAGACTCGGAATTCTAGATGAAAAATTCACAACTCATTACCGGAGCCGATACCCTGTGCCCCCTGGTGGGACGGGCAACCGCCCCCTCAGGAGATCCACACAAGAAATAGTGCGGGCGTAGCTCAATGGTAGAGCCCTAGCCTTCCAAGCTAGTTACGCGGTTTCGATTACCGTCGCCCGCTCCATTCTTTTAATCAACCAGTGATGCTGCCGACCAGAGTTATATAGGCGCTGCCGGTAACTGTCATACCGCTACTCGTAGAACCTCTTCCATCGATTAAGTTGACTGCTAGAGAAGACCCGGAAGCAGAAACTGTCATCGTGCCAATTATTAGAAATTGATTCCCTGACCAAAATGCTCCGCCGTTGTATTCATCCACTGCAGAAGTCACGTAGTTATAACTCGGGCTATTTCCCGATCCGCTAGCAAGAAGTGTCAAGCCGATATTTGATAGATACCGGTCGGCTTGTGCTCGCAAAACTATTTCAATTTTGTACGATGCACCAGCAGTAAGATTTCCAAAATACTCACTCATGCTAGACGTACCCGCTGTTGAAGTTTGTAATGTGAAACTTGGAATCGAAACAACTTGTACATTAGATGGACCTGTCGCACCGGTTGCACCAGTTGTGCCCGCAGGTCCTTGTGCACCAGTTGTTCCGGTATCGCCTTTTAGTCCTTGTAAACCTTGAGCACCTGTTGCACCTGTATCGCCCTTGTCTCCCTTGTCACCTTTCGCTCCAGTTGCACCGATTGCTCCAGCGGCACCAGTTAAACCAGCTGCTCCCGTTAATCCAGTAGGACCTGTTAAGCCAGTATCTCCTTTGTCACCTTTCAAACCTTGTGCTCCAACCAATCCTTGTAAACCTGTAGCGCCAGTTAAACCTGTGTCTCCTTTTTCTCCCTTTTCTCCAGTATCGCCTTTTTCACCTTTATCGCCCTTCTCACCCTTTTCACCTTTTTCTCCTTGTTCACCTTTCTCGCCTTTTTCACCTTTGGATCCTGTTGCATTATTCCCAGATGATCCGCGTTCGCCAGGTTTTCCATCTACTCCTGCTGGCCCTTTTAGGCTGACAGCAGAAGGCCAGCGGTTATTCTTTTTAGGGCCATAAATGTTGAAGCTTGCAATATCTATGTAGAAATCACCATTAATACCGAGACTGGCAGCAGGTGCACCCTTGCCACTAAGCACCGTGTTGGCAATTGATTTGTTAGTTCTTCCAGCAGAGTTTGCAGGCATAAAAGAATTACTTGTAATCACCGCAAATGCAGCTAGCATTGACACTATTCTCATTTGACTGGTCATGTTGCACTGTCCTTCGGATTTGAACCTCGCTCTTTTCGAGGCGTTTGAATATGAATAGTCAATGAGCTGGCTTGCAATTAACAGGAGGATTTTTCTCTGGGAATTCTCAGAATTTGAGCGTATAACGTTTGGTGAGGCTTCAGAATTCTGATGTGTCTCTAATGAAAATTGTCTCGTACATTCAAGCTTTGGGGGTTTGATTCAGAGATCGAATACGAGGGTGTTCGAAGTAAGTACTCAATTTAGAAATCAAGTAAGGAGTATGAATGAAGGAAAAGATAATCGCAGCGACAGCAGTTGCTGGTTTAACGCTAGCTCTTGGTACTGCTGGCGTTGCTTCGGCCCATGACAACAAAATGGGTAGAGGAGATAAGGCTGCGGCGGTTCTAGGTGATCTTGTTGCCAAAGGAACTCTGACTCAAGCTCAGGTTGATGCAATCAAGAAAGCTATGTCAGATGCCCGTGGGTCGCTTAAAGCATCTCATGATGCGATGCGCGCAGAGCGCGCCAAGGTCATTACAGACACTCTTGGAATTGATGAGGCCACTTTGAAGTCAAAACTTCAGGCCGGTGAATCACTTGCAACTATTGCCGGTGCGAAGAAAGATACCTTGATCGATGCGCTTGTGGCGTATGAAACCAAAAAGATTGATGAAGCAGTTGCTGCAGGAAAGCTAACTGCTGAAAAGGCCACCAAGTTAAAGGCGGATCTAAAAAATCGTATTACCTCTCATGTTGAGATGAGTAAGGGAATGGGCAAGGGCCACGGCAAGGGTCATGGCAAAGGTCATGACAAGGGCAAAGGACATGGCCGAGGCGGTCACTAACCCCTGAGCTACTTCACTTTCATTTCAGTTAACTAACCTTCTTAGACAGGAACCGCTGGCAGAAATGCCAGCGGTTTTCTTTTTTGTTTGAGAAAGTAGGGCTGTGAAAATACATATTGGTAGTGATCATGCCGGTCTCGAATTTAAAAATAAGATTGTTGAACATTTAAAGGCTCAGGGCCATGTAGTTGAGGATCACGGACCTCACGTTTATGACGCTCTCGATGACTACCCAGTTTTTTGTATACCTGCTGCATTGGCGACTGCAAACGAGGCTGGTTCTTTTGGAATTGTGCTTGGTGGTTCAGGAAATGGCGAGCAAATGGCGGCCAATAAGGTTAAAGGCGTTAGAGCTGCGCTGGTCTGGAGTATTGAGACCGCAAAGTTAGCTCGTGAACACAATGATGCCAATGTCATTGCCATTGGCGGTCGGATGCATGATGAAGAGTTCTGCTTGAAGCTGGTAGATACATTCCTGGCAACTCCATTTAGTGGAGATGAAAGGCATGTTAGAAGAATTGGCTTGATGTCAAAATATGAAAGAGATGGAAAGCTCTAGAATTTGGAGTAGTACTCAAAATCTGTGACTACATGTTGTTTGGTAATACCTTTACTTTCAAATTTGGTTAATGGCCGCCACTGCGGTCTTGGAATTTTCCCTCCTCTGAAATTGGGGTTTGAGGCAAAGTTTTTTTCAATCTCTTGAGCGTATGGATACCAATCAGTTGCAATATTTACTCGCCCTCCAGGTATTAATTTCTTAGCAAGTATTTCAATGAATTCTGGTTGCAACAGTCGGCGCTTGTGTTGTTTTCTTTTTGGCCATGGATCGGGGAAGAAAATGTGGAAAGCATCGATTGAATGGTCATTTAGGTGCTTTGTTAATACCTCGTAGATATCTGCATTTATTATTTTGAGATTTCTTACTCCCAAGCTTTCAGCACGAATGATCAGCGCCCCAATGCCTGGCTTATGAACCTCTACCGCTACATAGCCCGTTTTAGGGTCGTTTGCAGCAATCTGTGAAGTGGCCTCCCCCATTCCACTTCCGATTTCTAATACAACCTCTTTCGGATTTAAGGATGGGAACAACTCTTTGGGGTTGATAATCCCCTGCAAAGGAATTTCAAATTTATCCCAATGGTCGTAAAGGGCTTCGGATTGCGCCTTTGTCATCCGCTCACCCCGTAGCCGGAAGCTACGTAGGCGGAACTGGCCCTCTGTGACTTGCTCCATAGTGGCAAAGAGTGCCATCTCTGCTTGGATACGCGCATGCCTGGAATCAATATCTCGCGCGCTGAAGCCGCAGAGCGTGCTTCACACCTATCTATTAAGCACTATGACGTGACCTTAGATGTCACAACAGGCGAGGAAACCTTCATCGCCAAGAGTGTCGTTACCTTTAGTTGCAATAAGCCTGGTTATGACACATTCATAGATGCCGTGGGCAAGAGAGTTATCTCTGCAACCTTAAATGGCGCCACAGTAGATGTATCAAATTACGATGGCGAGAGCGTCTTTCTTAAGAATCTTCAGACAGAGAATGAATTAGTTCTTGAGGTTGAGGCTATCTACTCAAAGAGCGGCGAGGGATTGCAACGTTCAGTAGATCCAGTTGATAACGAGGTTTATCTTTACTCTCAAGGCGAAACCGCCTTCATCAGAAACATGTATCCATGTTTTGATCAACCAGATCTGAAGGCTACCTTCGCATTTACAGCGACAGTTCCTGCGCATTGGCAGGTCATTTCTAACAATCCGGTTAAGAATGTAACTGAGAATGGTGAAAAGAAGACCTGGTCCTTCACCACTACCCCAGTTATGTCTACCTATATAACCGCCTTGGTCGCCGGCCCATACTCCTTTGTTTCAGATGAGTACAAAGGTAAGAAGACAATTCCAATGAGCATCTACTGTCGCAAATCTTTATTTGAACATTTAGATGCCGATGAAATCTTTTTAATTACCAAGCAGGGCTTTGCTTATTTCGAAGAGGTTTTCGGTTTGGCATATCCATTTGAAAAATATGACCAAATCGCTGTGGTTGATTTCAACTGGGGTGCTATGGAAAATGCTGGTGCTGTCACCTTCCGCGAAGATTTGTTGGTATTCCGCTCCAAAGTTACCGAGCGCATGTACAACGCACGTGCTAACACAATTTTGCATGAGATGGCCCATATGTGGTTTGGCAATATGGTCACCATGAAGTGGTGGGATGACTTATGGTTAAACGAGTCTTTCGCAGAGTGGTCCTCATATCTCGCACTTGTGGAAGCTACTAAGTTCAAGAATTCATGGGCTGGATTTAATGCCGAGCGTAAGAACTGGGCTTATCGCCAAGATCAACTTTCCTCAACCCACCCAATCGCAGCTGACATGGTTGATATCGATACAGTCAAGGCAAACTTTGATGGCATTACCTATGCCAAAGGTGCATCGGTATTACATCAGTTAGTTGCTCACGTGGGTCGACAAAACTTCATTACCGGATTGCAAAAGTACTTCGCAAAGCATGCTTTCAAAAACACCACTTTGCAGGATCTTTTGACCGAGCTCGAAGCAACCAGTGGACGCGATCTAAAGCCATGGGTTTCTACCTGGCTACAGACCGCTGGTGTAAACACTCTTCGCCCTGTTGTCGAAATCAGTGGCGATACCTATAACTCGATTGCAGTTCAACAAGAGCCACCATTGATTCCAGCCGGATCTTCCGAGTTACGTCCGCATCGCATGGCCGTTGGTCTATATGACTTGAAAGATGGGGTTCTCTCCCGTCGTAAATCTGTAGAGCTAGATGTCTTTGGAAAGCTAACTAAGGTTGATGCTTTGTCTGGCGAGAAAGTCGCAGATCTACTTTTAATTAATGATCATGATTTGTCCTATGGAAAAATCCGTTTTGATGAAAGTTCTATTGCAACACTGAAAGCTCATCTGGGCAAGTTAAATGACGGACTATCAAGAGCACTTTGCTGGTCAGCAGCATGGGACATGTTGCGCGACGCCGAGATTTCCGCAACTGACTTCATGGATATTGCGATTGCAGGCCTTCCTGGCGAGGATGACATAACAACAGTTACCGCACTGGGAAGTCAGCTTATTACTGCGGTAGAAATCTATGCCGCTGACAAGAATCGCGATGCTTTGCGAGAAAAGATTGCAGGTGTGCTCTCCGACTTGCTAGACAAGGCTGTGCCTGGCAGTGGTCACCAACTGCAATTTGCTCGCACCTTTGCTTCGCTTGCTCACACACCAGCTCAAACCGCTCGCATCCGTGAGTTGTTGGATGGAAAACTAAATGGATTAGTAATTGATGCTGATCTTCGTTGGCACTTCATTCTTTGCCTAGTGGAGCGTGATGCTTCTTCTAGAGAAGAGATTGACGCGGAGCTCAAAAGAGATAACACGCTCACCGGACAACTCGCTCATGAGCGTTGCATCGCCGCGTTTCCAAACATGGAGGCTAAAGAGTCGGCTTTCAAGCGCGCTACGGAAGATGACTCCATCACTAACTGGTCTCGCTTATCCGCGATTCAGGGATTTTCTCGACCTTTGCATCGCAAATTCCATGAATCCTTCATTGATCGCTACTTTGCATTGATTTTGGATACCTACAACAACAAGTCCTATGAGGTTTCGACCAGCATTATCGATCTGCTCTACCCCACTTGTGTGATTTCACAATCCACACTAGATAAGACAAATGCTTGGCTAAATGGAGTTGGCAAAGATGGACATCCGACTCTGCGACGCCATGTGCTTGAGGCTAAAGATTCTTTGGAAAGAGCTTTAAAGGTTCGCTCAAAAGATCTGTAATTACTCGTTAATGCGGGTAATTACATCCTGTCTTGCATGACCTTGTCCGCCGCGGTTTTGCCTAGTGCGCTTTAAATTTTCCTGAGTAACTACCGCAACCCAAATAAATAGAGATATAGATACTGGGACAACTACAAACCAAATAAAGCCCTGGAGAAATCCCATTGGTTCTCCTGGCATTGAGCCATCTTCATTAAGAGCTAGTTTTAGAGTTGAGGCCAGTTGAATAAACATGGCGGAAGTTTAGGCAGATGCGCCAACAACGCCAAATGGAGCGAGGTATGGAACCCATCTCTCTTCGGCGCGACCGGTACCAAGAATTCTCCATGCCGCACCAACTGGCTCGCGTGGAATAGAACGTAATCTCCAACCCAACTCTTTGAGGGTTTTGTCAGCCTTAACATGATTGCACCGGTGGCAGGCGCTTACCACATTGTCCCAACTGTGATCGCCGCCTCTACTTCTGGGAATTACATGATCAATTGAGGTTGCGGTGGCTGAACAGTAAACACAACGTCCACCATCTCTTGCAAAAATCGCTCTGCGTGAAAGTGGAACTGTATGGCGATAAGGAATCTTCACGAATTTATGCAATCTGATAACCGCTGGAAGATCTAGCGAACCTGATGTGTAGTGCAGTTGAATTCCAGATTCTTCAATCATTGTTGCGCGATTATTCAAAACTAAAATGAGCGCGCGCCTATCAGAAACGACACCCAGTGGCTCGTAGGTGGCGTTTAGAACCAGTGTCCTTCTTGACGAAGTCGTCACAGTCTCAAATCCCCTTTGGTCCGACGCGTGGCTCGCGCCGTGGGGGAAATCCTGCCTGAATGGGCGCGGTTTTGTGGGGATATTTGATTAAGTTCTTATAAAGTCTTGCTCAAATGGAGCTGAATATGAGCCTGCGCGAGGCGCTGGATTGGTTTTTAGGAGCCCCCTTCCGCGTTGTCCTAATTCTGATCTTGGCACTATTTGTTCAAATGGTTGCTACCCGAGCCATTAAGAATACGCTCCTTAAAGTCGCTGAAGCCGATTTTATTCCGGGCGAAAAAAGTTCTGTCACCAGGCAACGAGAGCGTGCTCGTACCGCTGCTTCGGTACTAAACAGTACTTCTAAAGCGGTGATTGGTTTAGTAGCTGGAGCAATGATTCTTGGAGAACTCGGAGTTGACCTTGGACCGCTAGTTGCCTCTGCTGGTGTTGTTGGATTCGCCTTTGGCTTGGGTGCCCAAACTATTGTGCGAGATGTTTTCTCCGGAATCATAATGTTGGTCGAAGATCAATACGGAGTCGGTGACCAGGTTGATGTTTTGGATGTCAAAGGAACTGTTGAAACAGTTGGACTTCGCATCACGACCATTAGAGATAGACAGGGAACACTTTGGTATTTAAGAAATGGTGAAATTCTTAAAGTTGGAAATAAGTCTCAAAAACCTCGTGGTTGATTTACCATTGAATTTGCAGCCATGACAAGATAGTTCCAAAGTTGATCCTTTAGTTCCGGCTTCATCTCTAATCCTTCTACCGCTGCTTGCATATGCTTTAACCAAACATCACGCTCTATCTCACTTATGTGAAATGATGCGTGCCGCATTCGCAAACGTGGATGTCCTCGTTGCTCGCTATATGTGTTTGGACCACCCCAGTACTGTTCTAAAAACATTAGCAAACGGTCAGCTGCAGCTCTTAGATCATCCTCTGGATACATTGGCCTAAGAACTTGATCTACAGATACCAAGGCATAAAAGTGCGATACCAATTGTTCGAATGTTGCACGCCCGCCCATCTCCTCGTAAAGATTCATGGCTGAGTTAATACTGTCTTGAAACTTTGCCAGACCAAATTCCCAGGAATGCAACTGGAATGGCGGCAAATGCGCAGAGCCAGCCATAAGAAAGAGTCCCAATAATCACTCCAGCCAGCGCGCCGCCTCCCGCACCGGAGAGATTCATAACTAGATCACTGGCACCTTGCGAAGAGGTTTTCATCTCCGGATCAACTGACTCGGTAAGCAGTGCAGAGCCAGCAATCAAGGTACATGACCATCCCAATCCCAATAAGAAGAGGCCAACACCCAACATGATGGCGTCATCAGCCGCTGCCAATCCCGAGATCACGGTCGAAAGCAGAAGAACTGCTACGCCAATTTGGATTACTTTGATTCGCCCTAGTCGATCACTCAAGGATCCAACAATCGGAGAAAAAGCATACATACCCAAAACGTGAATGCTGATAACCAATCCGATTATTGTCAGAGTTACATCAACATGCGCCATGTGAACTGGAGTCATAACCATTACCGAAACCATTGCGATGTGTCCGATTGCGATTGAGGTAATTGCAAATGCAGCTTTTGAGTTTGACCTGATGTGCTTGAGCGCTACCTTTGTTGGAGCTTTTGGTTTCGCGTTAACTCCCAATTGTTTTTGCGCTAATAAAAATGGATCTGGTCTGAGAAAAAGCTGGATAACAAGAATTGCCAAGCTCAGAGTAATTGCAGAAATTATGTATGGACCTACCAAGCGTGGCAGATTTAATGACTCAGCTAAATTGCCAGCAGGCTCCATCAAGTTTGGTCCAGCAACCGCTCCAATGGTTGAACCCCAAACCACTAAAGAAAGTTGTCTCGCCCTTGTTTCATTGGTAGCTAAATCAACTGCAGCAAAACGTGCTTGATACCCAGCCGCTGAGGCAGCGCCAACCAAAAAGGTTCCCATCAACATTAAGAAAAGGTTTTTTTGTTGACCACCAAGAATGGCAAAAACCGAGCCTAGGACTCCAGATGAGAAGCCAACAGAAAGCGCTAGACGTCGCCCACCCTTAGCGGTTAAACGCGCTAACGGCAGTGCCAAAGCAGCTGCACCAAGAACTGAAGATGTCTGAGCCAGTCCCGCCAATGTTTCCGAATCAGTGATTGAGGCTACTAATAAAGAGCCTGCAGCCACTGTGCCAGCAACGCCAACTCCATTTAGAACTTGAGCCGAGGCAAGAACCTTTACGGTTTTTTCTTGAATTACTGTGTTTGGCACTTAATTGCTCCGGACCCAAACAGCGGTGTCGGTTGGCAAAATGTGATCCTTCAACGGTCCACTTGCCACTAAAACTTCACAATCCTTGGGCAGTTCAAAATCTGCGCCAAAGTTGATGTAACACGAGAAGTTTCCGGGTCGGGAGAATGCAACAACATCCTTGCGTGTATTTATCCAATTCATATCTCCATCACCGAGGCCTAATTCGTTTTTGCGAACCGCTAATGCTCGACGATAGGTATTCAGAGTTGAATTGGGATCATGCTCTTGTGATTCTGCAGAGTAACTTCCCCACCAAGCACTGGCCGGCAACCAAGCTTCTTCCGGCGTTAAGGAATCCTTCGCTGAAAATCCAAACGCACCATTTGGTGAAGTTTTCCAAGGAATTGGAACTCGGCATCCATCACGTCCACGATCCTTATATCCACTCATCTTCCAACGTGGATCGGTTAAACGATTTTCTGGAATGTCACGTACCTCAGGAAGTGTTAACTCCTCACCCTGATAAAGATAGGTACCACCAGGAAGTGCTAATGCCATTAAAGTTGCACTGCGAGCACGCAGAGTTCCACGTGCAATATTTAACTTGGAAGGATCTCCCTGTCGCGACCGGGTTGTATCTCCATGGTTGGTTAGACCCAAATCCAGGCGATCCACAGAACGTACGACATCATGATTATTGAAAACCCAAGAGGTTGGCGCTCCAACCTCAGCAAGAGCTGAGATGGAATTATTAATTTTCTTTCGAATCTCCTCTGGTTTCCAGAGGGTCGTTAGCATCTCGAAATTGAAGGAGTTTTGTAGTTCATCAGCCCGCACATATCGAGCGATACGTGAGGTAGGACTTACCCACGCCTCTGCAACCGCCATGCGATCCCCTTCGTAAGAATCAAGAATCTTGCGCCAACGACGGTAAATCTCATGCACACCCTCTTGATCCCAGAATGGTTTGTGTTCTGGACTAAGCATTCTCGTGAAGTTGCTCTTACCTAATAACTTTGAAAGCTTGCTTTGACGGATATCTGGCAGGCCCTTTTCTTTAAACATGCCATGCGCTACATCGATGCGGAAACCATCAACGCCACGATCGAGCCAAAACTTCAAAACAGCATCAAAATGTTCAACAACCTCTGGGTTCTCCCAATTTAAATCTGGTTGTTCGACAGCAAAGAGATGGAGATACCACTGTCCCAAAGTTCCATCGGGTTCAGTTACGCGATGCCAAGCTGGGCCACCAAAAACCGCCTGCCAGTTGTTTGGTGGCAAATCACCATTTGAACCTTTGCCATCACGGAAGATATAGCGATTACGTTCTGGTGAACCTGGTTTTGCTTTTAGAGCCGCTTGAAACCAGGCATGTTGATCTGAAGTGTGATTGGGAACGATATCGATAATAACTTTGATGCCATGATCATGAGCTTCTCTAATTAAACGTTCGGCATCTTGCAAGGTTCCGTAATCAGGCTCGATGTTCATGTAATCAGAAACATCGTAGCCATGATCATTTTGTGGTGATGGATACCAAGGGGTAATCCAAATCGCATCTACCCCAAGTTTTTGCAGATAACCCAGCTTTGATCTAATGCCCTCAACATCACCGATTCCGTCACCATTTGAATCAGCAAAGGAACGGATGTAGATCTGATAAGTGACCGCATCACGCCACCAAGGGCGTACTCCACGTGGCGCTAACTTAGAACTCACTTGCTCTCCTCTAGATATTGCTGCAAAAAGCCCCGCTCCTCATCGTTGAGGGAACGAGATTTTGCAATACTTTCATCGACCGCAACCTGCACTGTTCTGATACGAGCAAATAAAACATCCTCACCTTTTACCTCGTAAATCATGGTGAAGGAGGAGTTTCCAATCGATTCCACCCAGAGCACTACATCTACATATGTCCCGCCTTGAAATATGGCGTTCTTGAAGTCAACCTCTGCTCGGGCAACCACCATTCGAAGAAATGTGTTGTCAGAAGCGGCAATAGGATTTTTGGCAAAGGACCATTCAAAGCGGGCCTCTTGGGCAAAGGTTAGATATCGAGCATTATTGACATGCCCCATCGCATCCAAATCATCCCATCTAACAAAGGCTTTGTGATGGTATTTCATCGAGTCAGCTTCCTATAAGTGACGCGATGAGGACGGGCCGCTTCTGGTCCCAATCTCTCAATTTTATTCTTTTCATATGATTCAAAGTTTCCTTCAAACCAGAACCACTGCGAATCACCTTCGTAAGCCAAGATATGTGTAGCAACACGATCCAAGAACCAACGATCGTGAGAAATAACGACAGCACAACCTGGGAAATCCAATAATGCATTTTCCAGGGAACCCAAAGTCTCAACATCAAGATCATTTGTGGGCTCATCGAGAAGCAACAAATTGCCACCCATCTTCAAAGTTAGGGCAAGATTTAAACGGTTGCGTTCGCCGCCTGACAAAACACCTGCTGGTTTTTGTTGATCTGGCCCTTTGAAACCAAATGCTGAAACATAGGCACGGCTTGGCATTTCAACTGCACCAACCTTTATGAAATCCAATCCGTCAGAAACAACCTCCCAGAGTGGCTTCTTGGGATCGATGCCACCTCTAGATTGATCTACATAAGAAGTCTTTACTGTTTCTCCAACTTTGATACTTCCAGAATCAGGTTTTTCCAATCCCAGAATCATCTTGAAAAGGGTGGTTTTGCCCGCACCATTTGGCCCAATAACACCGACAATTCCATTGCGCGGCAACGAGAAGGAAAGATTGTCGATGAGCAGACGCTCGCCAAATCCTTTTGAGAGATTCTCAACTTCAACAACAACATTGCCAAGTCTTGGTCCCATAGGAATCTGAATCTCTTCAAAATCTAACTTTCGAGCCTTTTCTGCCTCGGTAGCCATCTCTTCATAGCGAGCCAAACGTGCCTTTGATTTAGCTTGGCGACCCTTAGCGTTCTGCCGCACCCAATCCAACTCTTCAGCTAAGCGCTTGGCGCGCTTGGCATCTTTCTGTCCTTCAATCTTCAAACGAGCTGACTTGGTCTCGAGGTATGTGGAGTAATTACCTTCATATGGATAAGCACGCCCGCGATCAAGTTCAAGAATCCATTGTGCGACGTTGTCCAAGAAGTATCTATCGTGCGTGATGGCAACAACAGTGCCTTCATATTTAGAAAGGAATTGCTCTAGCCAAAGAACTGATTCGGCATCCAAATGGTTGGTTGGCTCATCTAGCAATAACAAATCTGGTTTTTGCAGAAGCAACTTGCAGAGCGCAACACGACGACGCTCTCCACCAGATAAAACTTTTACATCTGCATCAGGTGGCGGACAGCGCAGCGCATCCATGGCCTGCTCAAGCTGTGAATCCAAATCCCAAGCATTTAGGTGATCTAACTTTTCCTGCAGCGATCCCATCTCTGCCAACAACTTGTCGTAGTCAGCATCAGGATTAGCCATCTCCTCTGATACCTGATTGAAGCGGGCCAGTAACGCCATTGTTTCGGCAACGCCCTCTTGAACATTTTCTAAAACATTTTTTTCTTCATTTAATGGTGGCTCCTGCAACAGGATTCCAACACTGTAACCAGGTGACAAATAAGCCTCCCCATTTGAAGGTTGCTGTAAACCAGCCATGATCTGCAGAACAGTTGATTTTCCAGCGCCATTTGGGCCGACGACACCAATCTTGGCGCCTGGAATAAACATCAATGTGACATCATCAAGGATTACTTTGTCACCATGCGCTTTACGCGCCTTCTTCATCGTATAAATGAACTCTGCCACGAGGCGAAACCTTATCGTTTAAGCGGTACTCAAACGTACTCTGTAGACTTGAGCCTCATAAGCGCCCGTAGCTCAGTCGGATAGAGCACCCGCCTTCTAAGCGGGTTGTCGCAGGTTCGATTCCTGCCGGGCGCGCTCTTTTTTCAGAAAAACAATATTCGCCCAAAAAGAAATTTCCCGGGCACCCCTCGTGTGCCCGGGAAAATCTAACTAGTTCGCTCGTTAGCCGATCTTGTTGATCTGCGCTTGAGCTACGGTCTTTAACTTTCCTGTCACCACTACATATCCCAAGGCAGCGTTTGAGCCCCCAGTGCACTCTTCACTCATTAGGTAGTTTGCCAACTGCTTTACCGCAGCTGCGGTTGTCTTGTTGGCGTAATTGGTGTCTACCAACATGTAAGAAACGATACCTAGAGTGTAAGCACCTGGCTCCTTAGTAAAGTAATCAAAGCTAAAGAAACCTTTGGTCGCATCAACTGTTGCTTCCCCAAGGAATGCTGACACTGCTGGGGATCTAGGAAGAGTGAAGTTGCCAGAAGCATTACCAATAGCAGCAATCTTTAGCATGTTTGAATCGGCAAAACTCTTCTCAGCATAAGTGATGGAGTACTTAGTCTTTGCAGCTAGTGAAGCAACACCTTGTGATCCGCTCGCACTAACAATACGACCAATATTGTCCTTTGCATTTATATCACCTGGGAAAGCGGTTGAAAATACATTGTTGCCAGCCTTAGTCCATATGCTCTTTGCAACTCCATTTAAGTAGGTTGTGAAGTTGTTGGAAGTTCCTGATGAGTCTGAGCGATAGATAACTTTGATTGGCTTATTTGGCAATGTATATCTGATGTTCTTTTTAGCTGTGCGGAGAACTCTTGGGTTGCCCTTGCTATCCAATTGTGCATTGCCTTGCTTGTCTTTGCGGTAAATGACCTCGGTAACTGTGCGGTTATTATCTTTCACAATCGCTGGGTCATTCCAACGATCAATGGTGCCCGCAAAAATACCTGCCACAGTCTCTGGGCTTAAGTACAACTGACGCGAAGAAGGAAGATTGTGCATCACAGCGATAGGCGCTGCCACGACTGGTGCATGGATAATTGAAGTACGAGTTCCAGCCCGGTACGCGGAGTCAGAGAACCAGAAATCACCAACACCAGCATCGGAGTTCTTTTGACCAGTTCCAGAACCGCCGCCACCGTAGGTAAAGGAATGATCTGTGGACTTTGCAAAACCAGCTTTGCATGCCTCTAATAGTGGAGCAACAAATGTTGCGCCTGAACCTGTTAAGTCAACCGCATGTGCTGGAGTTGTAGAAAAAACTAAGGCAGCAGCGCTGAGTGCCACTGCAAATTTAGAGCGAGTTCTTACCTTCATGATTCCCTTCCGAGATTCGTCTTGGTCCTTAGTGGACGAGATAAACCTATGCTTGGAAGGTAAATAAAGAGCTAAATGCCGTTAACCTGACTTAAATTGCAGATGAACAGTTGTTTAACCAAATCGACCGGTTACGTAGTTTTCGGTGCGCTTATCGCGTGGCTGAGAAAAGATTTGACTGGTTGCAGCGGTCTCAATCATCTCTCCCGGGCCACCATCAGCAAGGAAGAATGCTGTGAAATCAGAGACGCGTGCCGCCTGTTGCATGTTGTGAGTAACGATGACGATTGTCATGGTTTCAGATAGCTCTTTAATTGTCTCTTCGATTCTCAATGTTGATCCAGGGTCGAGTGCGGAACAAGGCTCATCCATTAATAACACTTGGGGATTTACCGCCAAAGCACGGGCTATGCAAAGTCTTTGCTGTTGACCTCCGGAGAGTGAACCGCCATGGGCGTTGAGACGATCTTTAACCTCGTTCCAAAGTCCAGCTCTGACTAAGCACTCCTCCATCAAATCATCTTTGTTGGCGTTCTTAAGTTGAGCTAGCTTCAAGCCTGATAAAACATTTTCTCCGATAGTCATAGATGGAAACGGATTTGGCTTCTGGAAAACCATGCCAATTTTCAAACGAATCTTGGTTACATCAGTGCCCGGTTCATAAATGTCTTTGCCATCCAATAGAACCTTTCCCGCCATCGCCGCACCAGGAATAAATTCATGCATACGATTTAAGGTTCGAATGAATGTTGACTTACCGCAACCAGATGGACCAATCAACGCAGTTACAGTTCCGGCAGGAAAATCTAGAGAAACGTTGGCAAGTGCGTGGTGCTTACCGAACCAAGCATGTACACCTCGCGCTTCAAGGCCGATCCCCAATGTGCTGGTGCCCGGTTTTCGCCCATTAGCAGCGACGCTAGCTAGAGATGATGGGGTTGCCATTGCTTTCTCCTTATTGTCATTTTTGCTCTGAAAACTCATTTTGTTCTCCTGGAACCGAGAAAACGTGCCATAAGAAAGAGTGAAAGCACCAACACCAGCAGTACAAGTAATCCAGCCCACCCGCGAGTAATGGACTCCTCCGTACCCAGTAAGAAGGATTTCCAAATATAGAAAGGTAGTGAACCCATTGCGCCTTGTGTTGGATTGATATTAACAGCATCTCCGCCACCTGTTAGAAGAAGCATTGGAGCGGTTTCGCCAACAATACGCGCAACACCAAGAATTAATGCAGTGATTAATCCGCTTCGCGCCGCAGGAATTACCACCATCGCGACTGTGCGCCACTGCGTTCCGCCCAGCGCAACGCCAGCTTCTCTTAAATCATTTGGAATTAGATTCAAGACCTCTTCAGCAGTTCTAGCAATAGTTGGAATCATCAAAATAGTTAATGCCAAAGAACCAACTAAACCGGAGTAAGACTTAGTAACTGTATAAACCACTGAAGACAATATGAATAAGCCAGCCACAATTGAGGGAACTCCGCTCATCGCCTGAACTAAGAATCTAATTGGACGGGTGAAGCGACCCTTAATCTCGGTAAGGTACAAAGCGGTCAAAATTCCAATTGGCAAACTCACTATCAAGGCAACTGCAACCAATAGAAAAGTTCCAACTATGGCGTGTAAAAGTCCACCACTTGTTATTGGATCCGAAGGAGTTGCTAATGCCATGTCATTGGTTAGCAGACCGGCGTGCAAACCCTTTCGGCCACGATCAAAAACCGTGTAAAGAATGCTTGCAGTAGGAAGAATTACTATTGTCATTCCGAGCAACATAATCACACTGAAGAATTGATCTCGTCCATTCATCCAATCTTTTGTGATAAGTCCGCGCGCCATATTGAACAGCGCTAGCGCTGCAAAGAAAACAAAGAAATAGGCCAGTTTGCCTTTCATTTCAGTTAAAGCAACCAGTGCATATGAAGTAACGACAGAAGCCAAAAGCAAGCCAATGTTTAGCCCCTTTTCCCTGGGCGATGGGCGCCACGGACGACTGGGCTTCGGAATCACATAACTCTGAGTCATCGACCCTTACTTCCTGACTTAGCAACAATCTGATCGGCTATGAAATTCACAAACAAAGTTAGAAGGAAAAGAACCAAACCAGCAGCCATTAACGCCTTAATTTCATATGGTTGTGCCTCGCCGAATTTGAGCAAGATAAGTGATGCGACATTGCCGCCTGCCCCAAATAAAACCTGCCAGTTGATCTGATAAACAATATTTAATACGGTGTAAACCGCGACGGTCTCTCCCATAGCCCGACCTAATCCCAACATTGAACCACCAACGATTCCACCACGCGCATATGGCAAAGCCACAGTGCGGATTACATTCCAACGTGTGGCCCCAAGTGCATAAGCAGCCTGTATTCGATCAAGTGGAGTTTGGGAGAATACTTCTCTAGAAATTGAAGTGACTATCGGGATGATCATGATCGCTAGAACCACTCCAGCGATAAAAGGTGATCTGGTAAAGATTGGTGGGTCAACCTTAAAGATCGGAATAAAACCTAAATACCTATTGATTAATCTCGCCCAGTACTCCGCACTTGGCATCAAAACAAACAGCCCCCAGAATCCAAAAAGAATTGAAGGGAAGGCTGCCATCAAGTCAATAATGGAGACCAAAACCTTTTTTAGTGAAGCTGGCGCGTAAAAACTTAGGAAGATCGCGGCCGCAACAGAAACCGGGACCGCAATCAAAACCGCTATGAGTGCACAGAGAATGGTTCCGACCAACATGGCAGCCAAACCAAAGGTGGTATTGGTGATTGCGCCAAATGAATCCACCTCGACAGTCCATTCCGAGGTAGTTATAAAAGTGATTCCCTCTTTAACAAGAATTTCAAAGCCTTGATAACCGAGAAAAGCCGCAATCAATCCAAGAATCGCAAGTGAGGAAAGACCGCCTGTTGTAACAACAGCTCTAAAAACTTTGTCTGAAAATCGAGGCTGTGTTGAGATCTCCCTCGGAGAAGGGATAGGCCTCTGCCCTCTGTCTTCCAACATGGTCACGCGGCGGATACTGCTAGGAATCCAATCCAGAAGGGTTGAGTGTTAGTTAACGGAAGGTGAACGAGTGGTGAAATGTCATTCTGGCAATAGGCTCTACCACCATGGCTAGCGAAAACCCCCCTCTGATCTGGATTGATTGTGAGATGACGGGTTTGTCCCTCGAAAATGATGCTCTGGTTGAGATTGCGGTCTTAGTTACTGACGAGAAGCTAAATGTCCTGGGCGATGGAGTGGATCTAGTTATCGCTACTACTCCAGAAAAATTGGCTGGTATGCGGGATGAAGTACGAGCCATGCATACCGAGTCGGGATTGATTAGTGAAATTCCCAAAGGTGTGACACTCTCGCAAGCTGAGGAGGCTGTTATGAATTACTTGGCGGCTCATACTCAGCCTGGTAAGTCTCCGTTGGCCGGCAACTCTGTAGGTATGGATCGAAACTTTATTGCTAGAGATATGCCAGCTCTAAATGATTACTTGCATTATCGCACAGTTGATGTCTCTTCGATCAAGGAGCTGGCTAGACGCTGGTACCCCAAGGTTTATTTCAACTCCCCTAAGAAAACTGGAAATCATCGTGCATTAGGCGACATTAAAGATTCCATTGAAGAATTAAGGTATTACCAATCTCAAATCTTCATTCCGCAGAGCTAAGCACCCAAGCGCTTGAGTGCGGATGCAATACCTTCGCCATTCTGTAACTCAACTGCTTCAAAAACTAGATTGGCTTTGGCTTTGGTTTTGTTTTCTAATCGGAAAATTAACTGTTTTGCACCCAGCAAGTCTCCGATCAAATGAAGTACAAAAATCTTTTCGCTCACTCTTCCTAGCAAATCTCCACCACGTAACTCCACATTTATATCTGAAGCACATTTGATTACCTGGTCATCCTTTAGATCACCTAATTGAATTGAGATTAGAGCGGTGCGCCTACCAGTACGTTCGGCCCAGGAAATTAGACGTTGTGAACTCTCATAAAAATAGAGCGGGGCGAGCAACCCAGTTAGTGGGTCATAGATACCCTCATCAAAATAGGCCATAAGAGAAGTTATTGCCTTAATACAAGACCAGAAAACCCTTTTCTCATACCCTATTCTTTGCTTCATGCGCCTAGTTCCCAAAAAAGTACACGCAATTGCCGCTTTCTTAGTAAGTGTTGAAGGGGTATTTCTTCTGGCTTTGGGACTCTATTTACTGATTCGCACCTTGACCTCTCAGGTAGAGGAGCTCGATGCGGTAATCGCAGAGATTGTTTTCTTAGTGCTTGGTGGAACTGGTCTCTTATTTGCTGGTCGCGGTTTTCGTCAACAAAGAAATTACGGACGCGGCCCCACCGTTATGGCTAATTTAATTGCAATTGGTGTTTCCTATTACATGATTGATGGCGATAGAGTTTTAATTGGTGTAGTACTTGGCGTGTTTGCGGTTTTAACTTTGCTATCTGCGCTAGCTGCTATTCCAAAATCAAGTAAGCCTCACCAAGGAACAACCTCTTGATCCTCCCAAAGCACACCGGTTGTATCTCCCTGATTAAACTCTCGTAGAGCTAACCAAACCGCTGTGGCAGCGCCCTCTTGCGCGCTACGCGGAGCATCGGCTCCCCCCATATCTGTGCGGCTGTGATTTGGACAGATGGCATCAACTAAGAAACCTCTTGTGCCATGTCCAGTTTCATGCGCCAAGTTTCTAACTAGAGCGTTAACGCCTGCTTTTGAAATTCGATAAGGAGCTAATCCACCAGCATTTCCCGGACCGGACATTCTTCCGAGACAAGCAGAGAAAATAATGACTCGACCTTTTCTCGCATCCGCCATCGGCGCTCCAATTGCGTTGACCAAGGTAAAAACAGAGTTGAGATTAATATCCATAACGCGGGACCACTCTGCATCGTTGGTGCGTAGCGTCTTTGCCATCTTCTCGCTCATAACACCGTGCGCTAACACCAAGATCTCGGGAACGCCGTACTTGTCGAGGAGTTGTTGCGCCATCTGACGGGTGGCCGCGATCTCCTGTAGATCTACCAATTCAAAAGGGATGCCGAGCTCGGTCGCAGCGCTTTGAGCATTTTGTGGATCTTTCGCGATACCTATTACTTGATGCCCTTTTGCAACCAGTTCCCGTACTACCTCTCGGCCCAATCCCCGACTGGCGCCGGTCACAAAAGCTAATCCCATGGGGCGAGGGTGCCCTAGGTCCGGCAAAGATGCAGGTTGAAACTGTGGCCAATCACGCTCTGGCCGGGTGGAGTGCTCTCCTCTAACGCAGATAGGCTTTCGTTCTGTGGCGGGCATGACTCCAGATAACAAATTCGGCGGCTCATTTGGATCAAATGAGTGGCTCGTCGATGAAATGTATGAACGTTATTTAGCCGATCCCAACTCTGTTGAAGATGATTGGAAAGAGTTCTTCGCTGGATACAAACCCGGAAGCAACACGGCAGCCGCAACATCTGCAGGTGTCCCGCCAATTCCAAAGCGGCAACAGCAGCCGCAAGCGCCGGTCAATGTTGTTGTTACTCCTGAACCAGTAATTGCGTCTACACCACAACCAACTGTTAGACCAACCACTCAGCCAACTCCAACACCGGCACAAGTTGTTGCTAAACCCGCCCCTCAAGTTACAGCGCCCACATCTGCACGGGTAGAACCACTTCGCGGAGTTGCTAATCGAGTTGTGCAGAGCATGGAAGCCTCTTTGAATGTTCCTACCGCTACCAGCGTCAGAGCTGTTCCAGCCAAATTAATGATTGATAATCGAACTGTTATTAATAATCATTTGAAGCGAGCACGTGGCGGAAAAGTATCTTTCACTCATCTAATCGGTTACGCGATGATTAAAGCGATGCGCGAGATGCCTGAGATGAATGCATTCTTTACCGATCAAGATGGCAAACCAGCAATCGGATTTCCTGATCACATCAATTTGGGAATCGCAATTGACTTGGCTAAAGAGGATGGCTCTCGCCAATTATTAGTTCCATCAATTAAGGGATGCGAGAATCTAGATTTTGGCCAGTTCTGGTCCGAGTATGAAGCTTTAGTAAAGAAAGCACGCAAAGGTGCTCTGACTGTTGAAGATTTTGCTGGGACAACTGTTTCACTCACAAATCCAGGAACGATCGGAACGGTTCACTCAGTTCCGCGCTTGGTTCAGGGACAGGGATTAATTCTCGGCGTTGGAGCGATGGATTATCCAGCTGAGTTCCAAGGGGCCAGCGAGGAAACCATTGCTGAGTTAGCGATTTCCAAAGTTGTCACCCTTACCTCTACGTATGACCACCGCATCATTCAAGGTGCTCAATCAGGTGATTTCCTGCGCCGGATACATGAAATTCTCTTGGGAGCCGAAGATTTCTACGGTGAGATTTTTGCTGCTTTGCGAATTCCTTATGTTCCTATTCATTGGCATGCAGACATTCCGGAAGGAAAAGATCAGCTCAATAAGGCGGCTCGTGTTCAGCAATTGATTCAGGCCTACCGCACAAGCGGACATTTAATGGCTGACATAGATCCACTTGAATACAAACAGCGTAGCCATCAAGATCTTGATGTTGTTACGCATGGTTTAACACTTTGGGATTTAGATCGAGAGGTTGCGACCGGTGGTTTCGGTGGTCGTCCTTACGCAAAGTTGAGGAATATTCTCGGCACTCTTCGTGACTCATACTGCCGTTCAATTGGAATCGAATACATGTATATCGATTCTCCTGAAGAGCGTAAATGGATTCAGAGTCAGGTTGAAGTTGGTTCACCATTCTTCCCACGTGAAGAGCAGCTAAGAATTCTCCGCAAATTAAATTCAGCAGAAGCTTTTGAAACCTTCCTGCACACTAAGTTCGTAGGACAGAAGCGCTTCTCACTAGAAGGTGG
Source organism: Candidatus Nanopelagicales bacterium (assembly GCA_030830475.1). GTDB lineage: Bacteria > Actinomycetota > Actinomycetes > Nanopelagicales > Nanopelagicaceae > MAG-120802. Next base: position 4,891 of record JAURMX010000065.1, on the reverse strand, counting down.
GGAGTCTGTTATTCCTCTTCTTGATGCGATTGCCCGTTTTGCTGCGAAAGCCGAGCTTGATGAGGTTTGCATTGGAATGCCGCACCGTGGTCGTCTAAATGTGTTGGCAAATGTTGCTGGAAAATCCTACGGACAAATATTCCAGGAGTTTGAAGGTCACTACCAAAAGAATGAAGTCCAAGGTTCTGGTGATGTTAAGTATCACCTTGGGACCTATGGTGATTTCGTTACCGAATCAGGTGATAAGACCAAGATTTATCTTGCCGCCAACCCTTCACACTTAGAGGCGGTTAACCCCGTTCTAGAGGGAATCGTTCGAGCCAAGCAGGATCGAAAGAATGTAAAGAGTGCTTTTTCAGTACTTCCGATCCTGATACACGGAGATGCGGCTTTTGCTGGTCAAGGCGTAGTTGCTGAAACCCTCAACATGTCGCAGCTACGCGGCTATCGCACTGGCGGCACAATTCATGTTGTTATTAACAATCAGGTTGGCTTTACAACATCACCTGAGTCAGCCCGCTCCTCTCGTTACTCCACCGATATTGCAAAGTTGATTCAAGCTCCGGTATTCCATGTAAATGGAGATGATCCCGAAGCATGTGTACGTGTAGCGCGAGTAGCGTTCGAGTACCGTCAAACATTTAACAAAGATGTTGTTATCGACATGGTTTGCTATCGCCGCCGCGGACACAATGAAGGTGATGAACCAAGTTTCACACAACCACGCATGTACAAGTTAATTGATGCAAAGCGCACCACTCGAGTTCTATACGCAGAAGCATTGGTTGGTCGTGGCGATATAACTCAAGAAGAATCTGATCAAATTGCTCGTGAGTTCCAAGCTCAATTGGAAGGCATCTTCAACATTGTTCATGACAAACTACCTGAGCAGCTGGCCTTTAACAAGCTAGAAACCTTTGATCCACTTAAGACCAATACCGCAATCGCTGAATCTGTTGCTAGACAGATTGCAGCTACTCAAGTCGCCGTGCCAGAAAGCTTCAAAGTTCATCCAAAGTTGATGCCACAATTACAACGTCGTGTCACTATGTTGGATGATGGAACTATCGATTGGTCCGGCGGTGAAATGCTGGCTTTTGGCTCACTATTACTAGACGGTCATCCTGTTCGTATTGCGGGACAGGATGTTGGACGAGGAACTTTCTCTAACCGTCACGCCGTAATCAGAGATCATGAAGATGGCAGCGAATGGATTCCACTTCGCGCTCTTCTTGATAATGAAAACCAGTTCTTTGTAGTTGACTCGCTGCTGTCGGAATATGCCGCAATGGGCTTTGAGTATGGGTATTCAGTTGAACGGGAAAATGCTTTAGTACTTTGGGAGGCGCAGTTTGGTGACTTCGCAAATGGTGCTCAGACCATAATTGATGAGTTCATCTCCTCTTCCCTGCAGAAATGGGGAGAGCGCTCCTCAATCGTATTGCTCTTGCCTCATGGTTACGAGGGCCAAGGTCCAGATCACTCATCTGGCCGCATCGAACGATTCCTAACTTTATGCGCTGAAAATAATATGACGGTCGCACAGCCTTCATCTCCTGCCTCCTATTTCCACTTGTTGCGTTGGCATGTAATGAATCCGGCGCGCAGGCCGTTGATTGTTTTCGAACCTAAATCAATGTTACGTTTGAAGGCGGCAGCTTCGAAACTCTCCGACTTTACCTCCGGAACTTTCCGACCATTTATTGGTGATGAATCGGTAAGCAACGCCAGCAAGTTAGTTCTTTGCAGCGGCAAGATCTATTGGGAGTTAGTAGCAGAACGCGCGAAATCTGGAGATAACTCAGTAGCAATCGCACGAGTAGAGCAGATATATCCGCTTCCAATTAATGAAATTGTGGCTGAAATCAACAAACATCCAAACGCACAAGTTGTTTGGGTACAGGATGAACCAGCAAATCAAGGTCCGTGGCCATTTGTTTCAGCAAACCTTGCCGAGCATTTGAATGGACGCGAGATGCGTCGCATTTCACGCCGCGCAGCAGCAAGTCCAGCGACTGGCAGCATTTATGTTCACGAAGAAGAGCAGAAAGCTCTTATCGCTGAAGTTTTTGCCCGTTAGATTTCTTTAATCTAAACAAAACTTTGCCACGCACTTCATGTGCTTTTATATAGCCCCATTTTCTTGAGTCATTCATGAACTCCTGCACATCACTCTCTCGATTATCGCCTTCTACCCAATACAAACCACTATGAGATTTTTGAACCCTCTTAATTAGGAAAACACCGGGCATTTCATCTCTTTCAATCACAACAACTGTGCCCAGAGCCAATTCCGAGGGTAGCTGTGAAAACCAGCGGACTAAAAGCACATCCCCGTCACTGTAAGTGGGCTTCATTGAGGAGCCGGAAACCTTCACCAGCTTCAATCCCAACTTTGATGAGCCAAACCGCGACATGGCGGGTAGTCTTGCACTCAATTGCAGTAAATATGAACTCTTTTAGAAGTGAGGTCAAAATGCTTACCGTTTATGCACATTGTGATCTACCTTGCGGTGTTTACGATCCAGCTCAAGCCAAAATTGAAGCTCAATCGGTAAAGGCTTGCATGGAGAAGTACGCGGCTTCATCTGATCCAGATTTCAAGTCCCGTGCAGTTTCAATCAAGGAAGCTCGCTCCAATATGGTTAAGGAACATCTTTGGGTTTTGTGGACCGATTACTTCAAGCCAAATCATTTTGAGGCTTACCCACAACTCCATGGCCTTTTCAACGAAGCGACCAAGTTAGCTGGAGCAGCTGGAACCAAGGGCACAGTTGATGTTGCAGTTGCCGATAAGTTAATTGGCAAGATTGATGAGATTGCCGAGATTTTCTGGGCAACTAAGAAGTAGAGCTATTCGCCCTCTTGTTGAGACATGAGGGCAAGCGCGGCGGTCCGTGCCAGGAAAGAAACCCTTTCCACGATGTTGCGACGCATCAGTGATGCAGCAACTAGGCGCGGGCCGTCATGTATTTCGCACAAGAAAGTTAATTCATTATCTTCAAATGCCACACAGGTCGCAGAGCCCTGTATCTCAGTTCCAATTCCAACCGATTGGTGAAGTTGAAGTTTTAGCTCGATAAGAGTTGTGGATTCGCCATTATCGAGAAACTCAGCAATCGCTGAGTTGCAGGCGCTTTCCATCAAAGTAATAAGAAAACTATTCGAGAGTATTGGCATATCACCACTGCCATGAGCCAAAGAGGTATCGCCGGGCCGCACCATCATCTGGGATATGCCGACCGCGCCAACTACCGATTCATTTTGCATCAGTTAATAACCTAGCAGGAGCCGGTCAACTAAAAGGGAAAATCCCTTCTGATTTCATGGGAAGTTTCAATTTCAATCTGGGTTTCTCCATCAATAGTTATCTCGGTGCGACGGTATTGAGTGATAATTTCAGTTTGGGTGTAGCCGGATAGCTCCTGAAGTTGCAGTTCGTAAAGTTGGTGAGCGATACGTTCCTGTAGTGTCGAAGGAGCGGTCTCGCAACAGGATCTAGTTAATAGCTCACGAACCAACTGCAGAGCTTTTCTCTCCATCTCTAATTGGTTACGACATGGCGCGCAATCTTGTAAGTGGAAAGCGATTTGATTAAAGACTGCGCTATCTTCAATCTCATTATCGATAAATAGAAATAGGGAGTCCTGGCAGGCGGCGCAATTAATCAGGTTCACTTTGCTCCCCCTTTCACATATCCCCGCTCGCGGGCATAGTCACTCAACTTTTCGCGAAGTTGCTTGCGACCGCGATGCAAACGGGACATAACAGTTCCGGCTGGCACTCCAACAATCTCTGCAATCTCTTTGTAAGAGAAACCTTCAACATCAGCCAAATAAACCACCATGCGGAACTCTTCTGGGATTTCTGCCAAAGCTTTTTTGATGTCGCTGTCAGGTAAGTTCTCTAAAACAACATCTTCAGTTGATTTGCCTTGATCACTAGTGTGAGAGGAGGCTTCTGCAATCTGCCAATCTTCAAGTTCAGAATCTGAAGTTTGTGGCCGACGTTGATCTTTGCGATAAGTATTGATGAAGGTAGTAGTCAAGACACGATAAAGCCAAGCCTTTAAATTTGTTCCCGGTTCAAATTGGTGAAATGAGGTGTAGGCCTTCGCGTATGTATCCTGCACTAGATCCTGTGCATCCTCTGGATTCTTTGTGTATCTCAATGCCGCTGCATAAAGCTGGTTCATATATTGCAGCGCATCTCTTTCAAATCTCTTAGTGCGTTCTGCTGCAGTTTCTTTATCGCGATCGACACGGACCAACTCTCCAGCGCTGCTGGAGTCCGGTGTTGAAATCTCTGTAGGCATCGATTCCAAGGTTATCGCCACACCCCTCTAACCCGCACCTTGATTGGATTATTCCCTCTAAAAGAGAGTCTCGGGCTGAGTCTCGATTGGCGCTATTAGCTCCGCTCCATTGTTACGGATGGAGTTAACTAAATCGGCAACTGGCCAGAACCGCAGGTTGGCATCGGGATTTGAAACCTGCATCAAAATGCGTACCTTTTCAATATCTTGTAACTCGGGATCCATCCATGCGTCCCATCTATCTCGCGGCAAAAATAGCGGCATCCGATTATGAATAGTTGCTAATTCGTTTACTGCATCGCGGGTAATAATCGCAACACTTTCTCTTTCTTCACCTGTTGGAGAAATCCATTTTTCATAGATTCCAGAAAAAGCCAACAACCTTCCCTCGTCATGAGAAATATAAATTGGTTGTTTGGTCTTGTATTTTCCTAATTCGGTGGCCCATTCAAAATATCCACTTGCAGGAATAAGACATCTATTTCTTCTAAAGGCATGACGAAATGTTGGTTTCTCATGAACCGTCTCAGATCTGGCGTTGATTGCTTGCGATTGACTGCGCAAAGCTTCAGAAAG
>JAURMX010000064.1 GCA_030830475.1 Candidatus Nanopelagicales bacterium | reverse complement strand
CATTTAATAGTGAAGGTTTCATTGGTAGTGATGACTTTTCCATCCTTCACCTGATTGATTCCAAATACCACTTCCTCCACTTTGTTGGTTCCTCTAATTTCAATTGGAGTAGCTAGGAAATGGAAATACATCGAGCGCTCACGGCCTTTTTTCTCTGCTTCTGCAATGGTCTGCATCGCATCAAGGTTAGATTTCAAATCCTTGGGTAGCTCACCTTCGGCCTCTGCTCGTTGAATTGCTTCGGCGATCTGGTGCTTATCAATATGAACATCTGTGTGCTCTAGCTTCGGTAGTTCACGTAGCTCTGGTGAGGTAAACGCTGCGTGCTCTGGGCCGCGACGACCGCATATGTGTACCTTTCTTATGGAAGAGCTATGAAGTTTTTCTAAGGCGTGCTCTGCGGTGTCGGTAATGTCTAGCTCATTGGGTTCTAGCGCCAACATGCGAGCTACATCCATCGCCACATTCCCAGCACCAATTACAACTGCGGTATCACAGTCGAGCGCAACATCAACATCTACATAATCAGGATGTGCGTTGTACCAAGGGACAAAATCCGCCGCTGATAGCGAGCCAGGAAGATCCTCGCCAGGAATTCCAAGTTTTTTTCCTTTGTTGGTTCCAGTGGCAATTACAACAGCGTCATAAATTTCTTCTAGTTCATCAATCGTTATATCTTTGCCAAGCTCTACATTTGCAAACAATTTAAATCCCTCGGTGGTTGCAATCTTTTCAAAGACTTTGGCAACAGTTTTTATTTTGGGGTGATCTGGAGCAACACCACTGCGCACCAAACCCCATGGGGTTGGGAGTCTTTCAATCATGTCGATGGCAAATTTCAAATCATCGGTTTGAGAATTTTGCAAAGCCTGCGCAGCAAAATAACCGGCTGGACCAGCGCCAACAATTGCAATCTTGTAGGAGTTAGACATCAGCGTGTGATTGTTACCTTGCTTAATCCCTCTGGCGTATCTGGGTTCATACCATTACTGGTTGCCAAATAGTGAGTGATTTTTTGAAAGGCGATTGCATCACTGATGGAGGCGGTTAACTCGGAGCTGTTTGGTGCAGTGTTTAAAATCGTGTCGTTATTGGAGGCTTGGGTTGGGTTTCCAATCCAGAAGAGTTGACCGGCAACTGAGCGAACTCGATTCGGAGCCTCTCCAAATGAATTCTCTGGTAGGTGTTGTGAGGCGATGAAAACTACTTGTGCGTCACTGTTTAATGAGGCTATCGGCCCATGCAGAAAATCTGATGATGACATTCCTTGAACTGGAATCAGACAGGTTTCTTGAAGTTTTAAGGCAAACTCTTTTGCATTGGGGTAGGAAAAGCCTCGTCCTAAAACATAGATGGGTTTATCAATCTTGATTTTCTGGGCAAAGGCGGAGTAGTTATCAAGATCTGCAACATTTGCTTTGGCTGCCTTAATTATTGATTCAGAATCAGCTTTTTGATCGCTCCACATCATCACAAGTAAATAAGAAACCATTAATTGGCCGACATAAGACTTAGTGGCAGGAACCGCTAACTCTGGGCCGGCGTGTATTGATAAATGAAGATCAGATAACTTGGCAAGCGGAGAATCTGGCGCATTAGTGATTGAGAGTAGATAGGCGCCGCAATCCTTAGCCGCTTTAGCAAAACTCAAAAGATCGGTTGATTGTCCGCTTTGGCTGATTGCGATTAACAGGGTCTTCTCATAGTGAAACTGTGGCGAGTACATGGTGGCAGCTGATGGCGAAGCTAGACCGACCGGCAAACCCATTTGGGTTTCAAGCAAGTACTTCAAATAGTGAGCGGCGTTGTCGGAGGTACCGCGGGCCAAAATCACTATATTGGTGAAGTTATGGTCTTTGAAAAGATTTTTTGCGGATTGGTTTGCGGCCATAGCTGATGAGATTTCATCAAGCATCCGTGGGATTTCAGTGATCTCACTGAGCATCACTGAGCCAGGTTTAGACATTGCCTTCCAATCTCTTGTGGTTTAACCACTTTAGTTTAATTGATATCGACAGCAGCTTCGCCAGCACCGCAAATTCGAGCGGTGAATAGATCAGCAAATCCATCCTCTAACTCGAGTGGAACCTGGCAATGGGCGTTGTCTTGAGGTGGAAAATCTAAGTATATTCCTCTTAAATCACAGATAGTTTGGCCACGACCTGGGCCGTTGGTTATATCAACCTCAACATTTACATTCGGCGAAACCTTTGCCTTTACTAGACCAGCTGCGATTCCAACCGCAATCGCATCATGCATAGTCGCCAGCCTCTTACCAAAGGAGCGCTCCTCATTAAATGTTGTGTAGTACTCCGCAATCTGCGCCATGTAACCTGCTATTCCACCAGCGTTTCTCATCTGCTCAAAATGTCTTTCAGTTAAAAGCGTTTTCATAGTCACATCTAAGCCAACCATCGTGATTGGCCAAGGCGCTTTAAAAACTAAATCCGCCGCCTCTGGATCATGCCAAATATTCGCCTCTGCAACTGGTGAAACATTTCCCGGTGTTAATGCGGTGCCGCCCATAATTGTTACGCCCCGAACCAACTTTGGGAGGTTTGGTTCGAGTCTTAACGCCAAAGCTAAATTGGTAAGCGGTCCAACTGGAACTAGCTCAATCTCTCCGGGGCGATTGCGACATTGTTCAACAATGAACTCAGCTGCACTAAGTGAGATTTCTTTTCCGTACTTCCCTTTCATCCCCTTATTACCTTGTCCATCATTGCCATGGACAAAGTAGGCAAAATCTTGATGTGAACCATTAATTGGTTCTGTGGCGCCTTTTGCAACTGGAACATCGGATCTGCCACACATCGCCAGGATATTTAAGGTGTTTTGCGTAGCTAGATCTAAATCAACATTTCCCCAAATAGTTCCGATTCCAACTAATTCAATCTCTGGAGAGACACAGGCCAGGATAATCGCCATGGTGTCATCAACGCCGGTGTCGCAATCCAACAAAATCGGGGTTTTTGATTTATTTCTCACCCCGAAACCTTATCGCTAGCGCGCTAAGTAACCACCATCAATTACCAGCTCTGATCCTGTTACAAAAGAGGCATCATCACTTGCCAGATAAGCAACACCAGCTGCAACCTCCTCTGGTAAACCCAAGCGATTCATAGGCGTTACCTGCAATAAGACCTTGCCAAACTCTGTCTCTTTGGCGTTGCCTAATATCGGAGTATCGATAAAACCTGGGTGCACTGAGTTAACCCGTATACCTTGTGTTGCCCAACCCAATGCTGCGGTTTTGGTCATCAATCTAACCGCTCCTTTTGCTGCGTGATATGCCGGCGATGCACCAAAACCTCCGCTGATTCCAAATATCGAACTGGTATTGATAATCGATGCATGTTTGGATTTCTTAAGCAAATCCGCGGCTAATTTCATTCCTAAGAACACTGAGTTTTGGGTTATTGCAATTGTTTTTAAGTAATCCTCCATTGAAGTTTCTTCAATATTTTTGGTGTCGCCAATCCCAGCGTTATTAAAGAGAATATCTAATCCACCATATTTGGCTTGAATTTTACTTAGAACCTCTTTCCAAGACTCTTCGCTAGCCACATCATGATGTAAATACATTGCATCTGCACCCAAGGCTTTTAACTCTTTTTCTACCTCTGCACCTTTAGCATCTTGAATATCGCTGATAACAACCTTGGCACCTTCATTTACAAATCTAAAGGCGGTGGCTTTACCAATCCCACTTGCGCCACCAGTTATAAGCGCAACCCTGTTTTCTAACCGCTTCATGACACACCCCATTCGCACCCAGATCTTGGGATGCATTAACGATTATTCGCGCTTTGTTTGGCGATTGCATCTATTTAACTCTCACAAATAGGTCAATGAGGTGCGGAGCGGAGACGAGAGGATTTGAACCTCCGATTCCCTTTCGGGAAAACCTCATTAGCAGTGAGGCGCACTAGACCGGGCT
>JAURMX010000063.1 GCA_030830475.1 Candidatus Nanopelagicales bacterium | reverse complement strand
TGGCTTTTTAAATCTTTCTAATGCAAGTCGAGTGCAGTATTCAAATTCGTCTAAAGTTCCTGGCCCCAAGATGACAGTACAAGTAATTCCTATCTATGCCAGCGACACCGAGCGACCTAAGAATTCACCGGAAGAAGATTACGGCCGCTACACCGATGTTCTATCCACTTGGGCTAAGTATTCATCTGATGGCGAATCCACTATCGAAATAAGATATCCAGATAGTTACATCGAATTTTCAAATGAGGTTTCAAGTTACAATATATATCACGAGAATCGACATGACAGTCCTGAGCATATGAAGTTTGTAAAAGATTTAGTTCAGAATGTTGACTCTAAAATTAACTTTAGTGGTGCAAATTTAATTATTGTCGTCGTGCCTCCAGGCACGCCTTTAAAGAATTTTCAGCAAGGGAGTTTGAAGGATTTTGTTACTCAAGAAGGTTCGATTAGGCATGGGTCGACCATGTATCCATTTACTCTTACAGGACTGGAAACTGTTAAATTTTCAAATTTCTTGAGCCCGTTCTACTGGATTCATGAGTTGTATCACTCTGGGTTTGGTTTGGATGATCATTACGGGGACAAAAATAGGGACGCAAATACTGAGTATGGATTGGGCCAATGGACATTGATGAACAGTTATGGCGGAGATTTGTCAGCCTGGGAAAAGTGGATTTTAGGGTTTATCACTGATTCACAAATTCATTGTGTAAATCCCAACCAAAGTACAACCCGATGGATTGCCCCATCGAGCGTTAAGAGTAAAGAGAAGAAATTAGTAGTTATCCCAATTTCACAAACAAAGGGAATAGTGCTCGAGTCGATTCGTGCTGCAGGCTTTTACTATAAAATTTCCAAGGAAAGTGAGGGCTTGCTTCCGTACGTTGTTGACTTAGAAGTTGTTGGGCATGGCCTCGGTATGAAGTTGATTCTTCCTACAAACAGGAATCCAAATCAACCACCATTCTTTCTATCTCAAGCGCCATTACGAGAGGGTGAATCTGTAATTTCAAATGGTTTCAAGATTACAGTTGTGGAATCAGGCAACTTTGGCGATGTTGTGAGAGTGGAGAAAGTCGGTTGATTGGAACTATCGCCCAAAACTTGGTCAATACCTACAATTTACTAACTATTGTGGGCGCTGAGGGTTTTGAACCCCCGACCTACTCGGTGTAAACGAGCCGCTCTACCGCTGAGCTAAGCGCCCTTCAACTGCGGGCGAAGTCTATAACGAAGCCAGTGCAGTCTTGTAATCGGCAAGATTTCGCGCTTCTGCGGGGCTATTTACGACGCTCCAACGCACGATTCCGCTCTTATCGATGACAAATGTTCCGCGTAGTGCAAGGCCGCGCTCTGAGTTAAAAACTCCATACTTTTGAGCGACCGCTCCATGAGGCCAGAAATCAGAGAGTAGTGGGAAGTTATACCCCTCTTTTTCGGCGAAAACCTTTTGCGTGAACATGGCGTCGCAAGAGATTGCCAGAAGTTCAACATTGTCATTTTGGAATACAGATAGATCGTCGCGAAGTGCGCAGAGCTCTCCAGTACATGTGCCAGTGAATGCAAATGGGAAGAAAACTACGACGACGTTTTTCTTGCCGCGGAAATAAGAGAGTGAAACTTTCTCACCAAACTGGTTCGGTAATTCAAAATCTGGTGCTTCCTGGCCAATTGCGATGGTCATTTACTTTCTTCCGCTCTTTCGGGCAACAAGTCGTGTTGCGGTCCAATCTTTGGATGCTGGAATTGTGGAGGTAAGACTTAAACCTGCGGTTTGTGCCGCATCTTGAATATCACTGGGCTCAACATGCCCGTCACGCCCAACTTTTGGAGTTAACAGCCAAATCGGTCCACTTTCAGAAAGATAGGTTAGGCAATCGACAAGTTCATCAGTTAGATCACCATCGTCTTCGCGCCACCAAGAGATAACGAGATCAACAACTTCTTGGGAGTCCTCATCAAGTAAATCGTTACCTGCAGTTTGGGAAATCTCTTTGCGAATTGCTTCGTCACTATCATCACCAAAGCCACGCTCTAAAACGAGAAAGCCAGATTGGATTCCCATACGGGCCGCCAGCTGACCTGGCCCCACCGGGGTACTCAATGCCTTCTCCTTTTCTCTAAATAAACTCACTCTCGGCAAAGCAAGTAGGACAAGTCCACACGTCCTGGCCCTATTCCGCAACTCCGCGACCGGTATTTTGGGCCTAGAGATTGGGTGGATTTCACACGTGCCGATTTCACTATAGGCGGCAAAGCGCGCCAAGATAGCCCCGTGAGCCCCAATCAAAACGAGATTAACTCCCTTCCCGACCTTCATATCGACCAGTTGGTGGACTCCAACCCTGAAGAGACCGCGGAGTGGCATCAATCCTTTGATTCCTTAGCCAAGATTGGCGGACCTACTAGAGCTCGTTACATGATGTTGTCTCTTTTGAAGCGCGCACATGAGGCCAACATTGATTTACCAAATCTTCGCCTAACCGATTACATGAACACGATACCGCCAGAGAAGGAACCAAAGTTTCCTGGTGATGAATTTCTAGAGCGCCGTATCCGTGCCTATATTCGCTGGAACGCAGCGATTATGGTGCACCGTGCGCAGCGTCCCGGTGTTGGAGTTGGTGGACATATCTCGACCTTCGCATCTTCAGCTGCGCTATACGAGGTTGGTTTCAATCATTTCTTTAAAGGTAAAGAGCATCCCGGCGGCGGCGATCAGATTTTCTTCCAAGGTCATGCCTCCCCTGGTATGTATGCCCGCGCATTTTTGGAGGGTCGCTTAACTGAACATCAACTAGATGGATTTAGACAAGAGCTTTCACATTCTGGTGGTGGACTCTCTTCTTATCCTCATCCCCGTTTGATGCCGGAGTTCTGGGAGTTCCCAACAGTTTCAATGGGGCTTGGTCCAATCAACTCTGTATACCAAGCTAGATTTAATCGTTACCTACACAACCGCGGAATTAAAGACACCTCACAGCAACAAGTCTGGGCGTTCCTTGGCGATGGTGAGATGGATGAACCAGAAAGCGTTTCAGCTTTAACACTTGCAGCACGAGAAAATCTCGACAACTTAACCTTTGTCGTTAACTGTAACTTGCAACGCCTTGATGGACCTGTGCGCGGTAATGGCAAGATTATTCAAGAGCTTGAAGCGCTATTTACTGGTGCGGGCTGGAATGTCATCAAAGTTGTTTGGGGTCGTGAATGGGACTCACTTTTTGCCCAAGATACTGAAGGCGCACTTGTTGATCTGATGAACAAGACTCCAGATGGAGATTTCCAGACTTACAAAGCGGAAAATGGAAAGTTTGTGCGTGACAACTTCTTTGGGCGAGATCCACGCACCGCTGCCATGGTCGCCAACTGGAGCGATGATGACATCTGGAATTTAAAGCGTGGTGGGCATGATTATCAGAAGCTTTATGCGGCTTATCAATCAGCGATGAATCACAAAGGTCGCCCAACCGTGATTTTGGCCAAGACCATTAAGGGCTGGACCTTGGGATCGCATTTCGAGGGACGCAATGCGACTCACCAAATGAAGAAGTTAAAGATGGATGATCTTCAAGCGCTGCGCGATCGCCTGTATCTAGATATTCCTGATGAGAAGTTGGATGAGAAGTTACCTCCTTATTTCCATCCTGGTAAAGAATCACCTGAGTATCAGTACATGATGGAGCGACGCAGTTCGTTGGGCGGTTCTTTGCCAAAGCGCCGCGCTATTTCCAAGCCTTTGCCTCAGCCAGATGATTCTCATTTTGAAGTAACCCGTCGTGGCTCTGGGCAACAAGAGGTTGCCACAACCATGGCATTTGTTCGTTTGCTAAAGGATTTGACCAAGGTTGAAGGTTTGGGTAACCGAATTGTTCCGATCATCCCTGATGAGGCACGTACCTTCGGTATGGATTCACTATTCCCAACCATGAAGATCTATTCACCACATGGCCAGCAGTACACCGCTGTGGATCGTGAGTTGATGCTTTCTTATAAGGAATCTACCTCTGGTGTAATTCTGCACGAGGGAATTAATGAGGCTGGCTCTACCGCTTCCTTCACAGCGGTAGGAACTTCATACTCAACACATGATGAACCGATGATTCCCGTTTACATTTTCTATTCCATGTTTGGTTTCCAAAGAACGGGCGATGCTTTCTGGGCAGCGGCGGATCAAATGGCGCGTGGTTTTGTCATGGGTGCAACCGCAGGTCGCACCACATTAAATGGCGAAGGTTTGCAGCATGAGGATGGCCATTCTCAGCTTCTGGCCTCAACCAATCCTGCTGTTGTTTCCTACGATCCAGCGTATGCATTTGAGTTGGGCCACATTGTTAGAGATGGTCTGCGCAGAATGTATGGCGAAAATAGTGAGAACATTTTTTATTACTTAACGGTTTATAACGAGCCATACGCTCAGCCTGAGGAGCCTGCAAACCTTGATGTAGATGGGCTTTTGAAGGGTATTTATCTTTACTCCAAGAGTTCAAAAACTGGACGCAAGAAGCGTCGCGCCAACGTTTTGGCATCTGGCGTTGCTCTTAACTGGGCGCTGAAAGCTCAGAGATTATTGGCTGAAGATTGGAAGGTTCAGGCCAATGTCTGGAGCGTTACATCATGGAATGAATTGCGTCGTGATGGCCTAGCGGTTGATCGCCACAATTTGTTGAATCCGCTTTCTAAGAAGAAGGCTTACCTGACTCAAAAACTTGAGGCATATGATGGCAGCGTTTTGGCGGTAAGTGATTTCATGCGAACTGTTCAAGACCAAATTGCTCCATGGGTTCCGCAGGAGTTCGCTTCACTTGGAACGGATGGCTTTGGTCTTTCCGATACCCGAGGCGCACTACGTCGTCACTTTAAGGTTGACGCTGAATCAATTGCGGTTGGTGTGCTTTCTCAATTAGCTAAAGAAGGAAAGATTTCACCAAAGGTAGTAAAGGCAGCCATTGAGAAGTATCAGCTAGACAACGTCACCGCTGCAGATCCTGGAAATACAGAAGGAACTGGATGATCGGTCGCTTTCCCATCCTAGACATATCCCCCGTTGTTGAATTCGGTGGAGAGTATGTTGGTGCGAAAGCGATAGTAAATGAGGCTGTAAAGGTAAGTGCCACAATCATCCGTGAGGGGCATGAAGGCTTTTCAGCATCAGTAATTCTGCTTGATCCGAAGGGTAAAGAGTTATCGCGGCATGCGATGCGGGAAAACTGGCCCAAGAGTTCTCGCTATGAAGCATGGATAAAGCCAACACAACTTGGTTTGCATCACTTTTTTATTGAGGTAACAGCAAATAATCCTGGTGAGTTTGCCAAACAATTGATTTCACACAGTAAAAAATTTCCAATTTATGTAGAGCGCGAAAGAGCTTTGGTCGGCAGTTGGTATGAGTTCTTTCCCCGCAGCGAAGGTGCCAGCAAAAACGCTGATGGCACAATCAAGAGCGGAACCTTTGCAACGGCTGCAAAACGCATCCCCGCTGTAGCCGAGATGGGCTTTGATGTTCTTTATCTCCCACCAATACATCCCATCGGATATGCCCATCGCAAGGGCAAAAACAACTCCTTGGAGGCGCTGCCAACCGATCCTGGAGTGCCTTGGGGAATTGGCAACGCAGATGGGGGCCATGACGCGATAAATCCTGAACTGGGAACCATGAAGGATTTTGAAGAGTTCTTGAAGGCAGCGAAGAAGCACAAAATAGAAGTTGCATTGGATTTAGCCTTGCAATGCTCCCCTGATCACCCTTGGGTTAAATCAAATCCGGAGTGGTTCACAAAACGTCCTGATGGCAGCATCGCATATGCAGAAAATCCGCCAAAGAAGTATCAAGATATCTATCCCATCAACTTTGATAATGATTACCCAGGATTATTCGCCGAGATTTATCGGGTAGTTTGTTTTTGGATTGAAAAGGGAATATCCATTTTCCGGGTTGATAATCCCCACACTAAACCTGTGCACTTCTGGCAGGAGTTAATCGCAAAAGTTAATGCAAAGTATCCAGAGGTAGTCTTTTTATCGGAAGCTTTCACAATCCCAGCGATGATGCACTCTCTGGGCAAAGTTGGTTTCCAACAGTCTTACACCTACTTCACTTGGCGAACTACAAAGCAAGAGTTGATGGAGTACGGAAATGAAGTCGCTCATCACACTAGCTCCTTCTTTCGTCCCAATTTCTGGGTTAATACCCCAGATATCTTGCCTTTCCATTTACAGAGTGGAAATCCAGCTATCTTTGCAATGCGTGCGGTACTTGCTGCCACGATGACTCCATCGTGGGGAATGTATGCAGGTTATGAACTTTATGAACATGTACCAATCGCTGAAGGCAAAGAGGAGTACCGTGACAGTGAAAAGTATGAGATAAAGGTGCGGGATTGGGAGGGTGCTAATAAAAAAGGTTTAACGCTGGCTCCATTCATCACCTTACTAAATGAAATTCGTCGCAAAAATCCAGCGCTACAGAGATTGCGTAACATTCATTTTCATAACACCGACTCTGATCAAATTCTCGCTTACTCAAAGCGAGAGGGCGATAACTTGATTTTGGTTGTTGTAAATTTAGATGGTATTCATGCCCGCGAAACTATGATCCACTGGGATATGTGGGCTCTAGGTTTAGAGCAAGAAAACTTCGCTGTTAAAGATCTGCTCGATGGCAGCGAGTACGCATGGGCTAAAGACACCTACGTAAAACTGGATCCAGCTAGACCAAATGGCAAAGTCGCCCATATCGCTTCTGTGAAAATTAAGTAAAGTTCCGCTATGGGGGGGCTCTTCGCAAAATTAATCTCGAACCTCTCCCCGAGACGCAAGACTTTCCAATCACCTCCCGCGGGATATTTAAACCCTCATAC
Source organism: Candidatus Nanopelagicales bacterium (assembly GCA_030830475.1). Classification (GTDB taxonomy): domain Bacteria; phylum Actinomycetota; class Actinomycetes; order Nanopelagicales; family Nanopelagicaceae; genus MAG-120802. The sequence continues at coordinate 13,147 of JAURMX010000063.1, read as the reverse complement.
AACTCTGGGTGAATTAGATCTGCACCTAATCTCTGAAGGGCGTCATGAAAATCTATGGCAGGTGCTGGGAGCTCATGTAAAACGCACACAAGATGGTGAGTTAATCGGCACGGCGTTCTCGGTATGGGCACCTAATGCCAGAAATGTTTCTTTAATTTGTGACATTAACTTCTGGGATAAAAGCACCAATCCAATGATTCCTCTTGGTCCGAGTGGGGTTTGGGAAGTCTTTATTCCAGATCTGGCTCCCGGCGTTAAATATAAGTTTGCAGTTCAGGGCCGCGATGGAAGATGGGTTGATCACGCAGATCCCTTTGCCAGACAAACTGAGCTTCCACCACATACCGCTTCAATAGTTAATGAATGTAAATTTGTCTGGAGCGATGAAAAGTGGATGAATGAACGGGCGCTTTATCAGCCATGGCGTGCACCCGTTTCTGTTTATGAAGTTCATCTTGGTTCTTGGAAAAGTGGTTTGAATTATCGCGATTTAGCTCATGAGTTAGGTGCGTACTTACAAACTCACGGCTTTACCCATGTTGAATTTTTACCGGTCACCGAATATCCTTACTCTCCATCTTGGGGCTACCAAGTCACTTCATATTTTGCGCCGACCGCCAGATTTGGCTCTCCAGATGAGTTTCGATACTTAGTTGACCAACTACATGGAATCGGAATTGGGGTAATTCTCGATTGGGTTCCGGCACATTTTCCAAAAGATGAGTGGGCTTTGGCGAGGTTTGACGGCACCGCCTTATATGAACATGAAGATCCTAAATTGGGTGAACACCCTGATTGGGGCACATATATATTTAACTTCGGCCGCAATGAGGTGCGCAACTTCTTAGTGGCCAGTGCTCTTTTTTGGCTACAAGAGTTTCATATTGATGGATTACGTGTAGATGCGGTGGCCTCAATGCTTTATCTTGATTATTCACGTGCAGAAGGTGAATGGATTCCAAATGAGTTTGGCGGGCGCGAGAATCTAGCGGCTGTTAAGTTGCTGCAGGAAACTACCGCGACGGCTTATAAGAGATTCCCTGGAATCATGATGATTGCCGAAGAATCCACCGCCTGGGGTGGAGTCACTAAACCAACCTCAGCAAACGGTTTGGGCTTTGGATTTAAGTGGAACATGGGCTGGATGCATGACACACTGCAATATTTGTCGCATGAACCAGTACATAGGGTTTATCACCATAATGAAATCACCTTTTCCATTCTCTATGCCTGGAGCGAAAACTTTCTTTTACCTCTTTCCCATGACGAAGTGGTTCATGGAAAAGGTGCATTAGTAAATAAGTTTCCCGGCGATCGTTGGCAAAAAATAGCCACACTTAGAGCGCTGTATGGATTTATGTGGGCACATCCTGGCAAGAAATTACTCTTCATGGGTTGCGAGTTTGCTCAAAATGATGAGTGGAGCTCCGAACACTCACTTGATTGGCATCTCACTCAATACCAAGAACATAGCGGAGTTCAAAGGTTAATTGCAGATTTGAACTCTCATTACAAGAGTTCACCAGCATTGTGGCAAAGAGATATTAATCCGGAAGGATTTCAATGGCTCGTGGGAGATGATGCAGCTGGCAACACTTTAGCTTTTGTCAGATGGTCTGAATCAGGTGAGCCACTAATCTCTATTACTAACTTCTCACCAGTTCCTCATGAAAATTACCGAATTCCACTTCCCTTGGGTGGTCAGTGGCAAGAGGTACTTAACTCTGATGATCAGAGTTATGGCGGCTCTGGAGTCACTAACTCAAAGATCGATACGGTAAGTGAAGAGTGCCGCGGATTTCCCAACTCTGCCGTGATTCGAGTTCCACCTTTAGGCACTATCTGGTTGGCGCCTAAAAACACCTAATTATTAATTAGTGGCGCGGCTTGCTGGCAGCTGCAACGAAGAAGGCTACAAATATCAACATAACCCCAGGAATGGTCATGGCTAACGGAAGAGAGGCCACGCCTGCAACGACTGAAATAACGCCTCTCCCAATGAAAGTTAATACTTGATTCAAAGCCCCTAATTCTGCAATTGCAACTCCACCAGGTTTGTCTGACCGCGCACTGGCGTAACCAAAGAAAAGTGGGCCGATAAAGGAGATTCCAATTCCGCAAAGGAAAAAACCAAGGCAGAAAATGCTAAAGGCCAAAGTCATATTGAAATCTCGCAACTGCAAGCTCAAACCAAGAGCTGTTAAGAAGATAGTGCCACCTGTAACCGCAAAAGGTTGAACTATTTCCTTATCACTGCGCTGACCTTTAAACCGGTGATAGCTTAGTCTTCCAATAATCATTGCACCCATAAAAAGAAAGTAAGGAATCACTGCAACAGATTTACTAACTTCAAACTCTTGTCGAGCCAAAATCGTTGCCCAGTCACCAATCGATACCTCAAGCATAAGCGCGCAAAGGAATCCCAAACTGACGACCCAATCAATACTTATTGATGAAATCATTCTTCGAAAAGGTACAACCTCATCTGCCTCTGTGATTTCATTTCCTTGGAGCAAAAGTGGTCTGGATCGATTGATAGCACGCAACTTAAGTAGGTATACCGTAATAATCAAGGAATAGATGTGCCAATTCAGTGAGACAGTGGAAGAAATTAGTAAAGCGATAAATGCAGTGGTTACCGCACCAGCACTCCAAAGACCATGAAGCATTGGAATAATTTGCACTCCAGTCTCTGCCTGGCGATGCAGAGCCTGGGCATTAATAGCTATGTGATAAGAGGCCCAAGCGAAACCGCAGATGATATTCACTAGAAGATATATTTCAGCGTTTTTCAATTCAATTAGTATTCCAATGGTAAAATATGTAACAGTTGCGCTAACAATCAGTACTTTGTAGACACCAAGGCGATGAACTATGTGACCCATAGTTAAATGAGCCAAGAGGGCTCCGATAGATCCAGAACTCATCAAGAATCCAAAGTAAGTGGTTGAGATATCGAGATTTGCTTTGATGTCTGGCAGTCTTGGCGCTAAACACATAATGCCCAGTCCAAAAAGGAAGAAAAAAGCCTGTAAATCCCGTTTTTCTTGCAGTTGCATTTGTCTGTTCAAAATAAGGCGCTCGCTAACTGGGTTCGGGCACGAATCAACTCTGGTTCGGATGGATCAACTAATTGGAATAGCAATAGTAGATGTTCTTTAGCCCGCTTACGCTCATCACCACTTGAGTTTCGAACCACAGAAATCAATCTCTCGAAGGCTGATTTAACTTCACCCTGGGCAATCTCCACATCTGCTGCAATAACCTGTTTATCGACCGACTTTAAATCTGCATTGGCTTGAGAGATTGCATCTTGGGGATCGACCTCAGCAATGCGCAGCATTAACTCGCATTGCGCTAAGCCAATCTTTGCCATCTGCTCATCCGGCCGACGCTGTAACCAATTGCGGTAAGCAATCGCAGCTCCCGAGTAATCACCTTTTTCTAGCGCGCTTAGAGCTGCGACCTCTTCAGGTTCCATTGGAGCCTCTTGTACTTGTGGCACCTCAACTTGTAGACCCCGCTCCTTTGCTAGATCAAATAACTTTGCTATCACCAATGCGATTTGCTCCTTTGGGTATGGACGATCAAAGAGCGCGAGTGGTTGCTCCGCAATAAATGCGATGGCATATGGAACCGACGGAATCTGTAGGGCCTGCGCAAGCTGTGGCTGGGTATCTGCATTTATGCCACCAAAAATCCAACTCTCCTTATCAGCTTTTGACATCTCCGCCATCAGATCTCGCAATTCGATCGAAGCTTGACTGCGCGGTGAATAGGCCAAAAGCACAACAGGTTTTTCAGCAGAAAGCGATACAAAATCGCTCATAAAGTTATCGACGGTCGCTTCTTTGACTTGACCTTGAGTTACCTCTTTACTAGTTGATTTTGCCAAGGAGCTTAAATCAAAGGCACGTCCAAAATTCTGCGGTAGTGGAGGCATGCTCATTAGCGAATTATCTACCCGAATCCATACGCGAAGGCAAAACCTGGGCGATGTAGTCAGAGGTTGCGAAATCTAGGCCTAAATCATTGCCCGCCTTTTCCCCCAAGTACCAACGATGCTCCAAAACTTCGTGAAATAGCTGCGCATCCTCGATACGACCCTTTAGATTCCCAGGAACTGAGTTAACAACTATATAAAAAACTTCATCGAGCCATCTTTGTGCTGCCTCTGACATATTAGGAGTTCTTTCAATTTCACGGGAGCGAAAGCGGTCAAATGAGGCCAAAATTCTTTTGGCTTGAAACTCCTCGGTTTCCAAACCCATCAAATCTTTCAACCGCTGTGAGTGATAGTTGGGCGCAACCAGCTTGGGAGTAAAGGTCAAGGTCGATTGATCTCCCGCCAACTTGATATCTACCTCTTCAACTGCAAACCCAATATCTTGTAGCGAACGCATCGCCTTTTCTACTGCATGCCGATCATTGGCAGGAAGTATCTGTGGCTCACTAAGCGCATTCCAGATTCTTCGATAACGAGTGATGACTGATTCGCTCGCTCGAATCGGATCCATTGCCGGAAATAAGACCCCGGCCAATTTCAAATCCTCTAATTCGGCAGCAACATTAAATCGAGCTAAATCTAAATCATGCTCCCTTTGCCCATTACTTAAACTTTTCTGGAACTCTCCTGTTTCAGCATCTACCAGGTAGGCAGCAAAGCCATCAGCATCACGACGAAAAAGCGTGTTGGATAAGGAGCAGTCGCCCCACCAAAAACCAAGTAGGTGAAGTCGAACCAGCAAATAAGCTAACGCGTTAGCCATGTTAGTAATTTCATGTTGTGTCACCGAACCACTTAAAACAACTCGATATGGCAAGGAGTAAGGCAGGAATCTGGTGACAATCGCACAAGGAAGTTCATTACCTTCGGCATCTCTGCGTCCATCAACCACCGCAACTTGCGAAACCGCAGGCGCTCCTCTTAACCCCAACTCTTTTAGCGCTTCATACTCACGAACTGCGAACTCCTCCACCGTTTCTTTAACCGCATATATTTCGCTATCGGGCTCGGAAGTCGATCGGACCAAACGCACAATGTGACGGGAAATTCCGCGTTGAGCGGCAAGAGATGGGTCCTCGGGCCAATTCTCTAATGGTTGATCCCATGGCAATCCAGCCAATGATGCGATTTCCTCGCCTACACCAGTGATATGTAATGGAGATTTGTTCGTTACCACTACCTCATTGTTTCAGGCTTTACACTAGATGTATGGCGCAGGCTAAGCGAGTGTTGAAGAAAGTGACACCAAAATCACCCCAGGCAAAGGAAGTTGAGGATTTTGGCGTTAAAGGCGCTCCCCTAAATACTCAACATCCTTTCTATTTTGGCTTTCTCGCGACCTCCGGAGCTTTGGTCGCAATAACTGTTTTGAGAGCATTGCAATCGGCCAGCCAAGTCTTTGTTCTAATAGTCATATCTCTATTTCTCGCTATGGGGCTTAATCCTGCTGTTCAAGCACTGCAATCCAAGAAGCTCAGCCGGACATCTGCCGTCGGCATGGTTGTTTTGTCTGCACTAGCTGTTGTGGCTCTATTTGCTTTAGTTGTTGTGCCACCGGTATTTAAGCAGGCGAATGAATTAATTGACAGCGCCCCTCAATTACTAGATTCGTTGCGCAACAACAACACTTTGAATCAATTGAATAATGAGTACGGGTTAATTGATTCGCTACAGGAAAAATTTGAAACCTGGATCTCTAATGGTCAATTGTTTACAGGCGCTTTCGGAGGAGTTCTTGGTGTAGGCCGAACGGTACTCTCCGGCGCTTTCTCAGCCTTAACTGTCATGGTATTGACTCTTTACTTTCTGGCATCTTTGCCATCTGTGACAAAGATTTTTTACCGCCTTGCACCTGCTTCTCGTCGCGAGAGAGTATCCAGGATTGGCGACGCCATAATTTCTAGAGTGGGTGCATTTGTGGGTAGCCAGGTTTTGATCGCTGCGCTCGCTGCCGTCTTTGTATTTTGCTTATCTCTTGCCCTTGAACTGCCATATGCCGCTGCTTTAGGTATGGTTATTTTGTTCGTGGCTTTGATTCCATTAATCGGCCATTTCATCGGCGCGAGCATCGTTACTTTAGTAGCCCTAACGCAATCTCCATCCAAAGCAATACTAGCGATCCTGCTTTATACCCTTTATGTGCAGATTGAGAATTATTTGATTACTCCCCGAATAATGAAGCGATCGCTTTCAATTCCTGGCCTAGTAACTATTGTTGCAGCCTTGCTTGGCACATCTCTATTGGGATTAGTTGGCGGCTTGCTCGCAGTACCAATAGCTGCTGCAACACTTCTGATTATGGATGAGGTAGTTTTTCCTAAAGCTGATGAATCTTAAAATTTTTTTCTTAATACTCCGTAGGTAATGGAAGTCGAGTTGGGTTTATCTCTCCAACAATCTCGCTCAAAACGCGATAAACAAATGGCTCGCCAACCCAAAGATGTTTTGCATCCTCAACTGCAACAATCTCAATCTGTTTTATAGGAGCAAATCTAAGCCTTGCCTCAGCGGGCTTTAAAAACTCATCAAACTCTGGGACCAGGGCCAAGACCCGGCGGCCATCTTGATTCCAAAATTTCAGATCCTCTTCAGTTGAAAATCGCAGTGGTGGCGAAAGTAAAATCAATCCCTTAACTCTTGGGTCTCTGGCGTATTTCAATGCCAAATCCGTACCAAAAGACCAACCAACTACCCATAGAGATTTCACACCAACAACATCAAAGCAGTAATTGACGGCAGCGATGACATCTTCTTTCTCGGAAATCGCGTTTCCAAAGCTACCCTCGCTCTTGCCTTGTTCACTTTCAGTGCCGCGGGTATTGAAGCGAATAACCGTAATACCAGCCATCTCCGGTAGACGATTTGCCGCTTTCTTAAATATGTGACTATCCATCATTCCGCCATGGGTTGGTAGTGGATGTAAACACAATAAACCTAAGAAGTGATTGCCATTTGATGGGCTGGCCACCTCCCCTATGAGCTTTAACCCATCTGATGTGAGGAAGGAGATAGGGGTGCGAATCGCGGACAGAACGGTGCTGGGTCGAATCAATTCCGCCATACCTGTAAGTTTAGTCATTGAATATGAAAACCTTCGAGTCTCTAAATCCCGCAACTGGTGAGGTTGTTGGAGAGTTTCCAATTACCTCAGCAAAAGAGGTTAATGAAGCGGTAGCTCGTGCCAAGGTTGCTGGCGAAAAATGGTCTCAGTTAAGTTTTCGCAAACGAATGGTAATTCTTAAAGATTGGTCCTCTCTTTTAACTAGAGAGATTAATACAGCGGCAGAGTTAATCCATCGCGAGACTGGCAAACCTGTCAGCGATGCTACGTTAGAGACCGCGTTAGCAATCGAACATATCTCTTGGGCCGCGAAATACGCGCCAAAGGTTCTCGGTCCACAAAATAGACCTTCTGGATTACTAATGTTCAATCTCTCAGCACAAGTCCAAAGAGTTCCTTTTGGTGTAGTTGGTGTTATCGGTCCTTGGAACTATCCAATATTTACGCCGATGGGTTCTATCGCATATGCCTTGGCTGCTGGAAATACCGTAATTTTTAAACCAAGTGAATACACACCTGCGATTGGTGTTTGGTTAGAGCAAACTTGGCAGCGGATTGCACCCTTTGCCGATGTATTTACTGTAGTAACTGGTACCGCTGAAACTGGTGTCGCCCTAACTCAAAGTTCTGTTGGAAAGATTTCCTTTACTGGCTCTACTAAGACGGCGAAAAAAGTTGCCGCTACCTGTGCCGAGTTAATGACTCCTGTGGTTTTGGAGTGTGGCGGAAAAGATCCGGTCTTGGTTGATAGAGACGCGGACATAAGCCGTGCCGCTGAAGTAACACTATGGCATGCCATGTCTAATGCTGGTCAGTCCTGTATTGGTGCAGAACGAGTTTATGTTCACAAAGATGTATCCGAAGCTTTTACCCGAACCATCGTGGAGTTAGCAAGCAAGATCAAACCTGGTTATGAAAATGGCGCAAATTATGGTCCGGCCACGATGCCCTCACAATTAAAGATAATCAAAACTCATATTGATGATGCCGTTAGGCGCGGTGGCGAGTTCTTAGTAGGCGACAAAAATGCCGTTAAGGGTGGATATGTTCAACCTGTAATTTTGAGTAACGTTCCCGAGGATTCCAAAGCAATGACCGAGGAAACCTTTGGCCCAACTTTGGTAATCAATACTGTGCGCAATATGGATGAAGCTGTTGATCTAGCTAATGCCACTTCATATGGCCTTGGTGCTGCGGTTTGGTCGAAGCGAAACGGCAAGAAGATCGCCTCTCTTTTGCAGTGCGGAATGGTTTCAATTAACTCGGCATTTTCCTTTGCAGCGATTGGTTCAGTTCCTTTTGGTGGCGTAAAGGACAGCGGTTATGGTCGCATTCACGGCGCAGAGGGATTACTAGAGTTCACATATCCCAGAACTGTTGTAAAGACTAAGTTCAATATCCCATTGCAGTTCACCACATTTGCCCGAACTGGTTATGCAGATAAAACCATAATTAGATTGGTAAATATTCTGCACCGCCGGCGCCGTTAATTTTTGCTCTTAAACATCTTTACTAACAAAAACTAATATCTAGGTGCGTTTCTAGTTCTTTCTATTTTTGGTTTGCGCTTGTCCCGATTGTTCCAACAAGCTGTGTGCCAGTGCCTCCGTGATTCAACATCATGTTCCAGCCAAGCAACGGTGTGTGGCGTAGCCATCGGAATCAATTGATCACACCCTGGGCAGCGATATGGTTTTGTGGAGCTGGAGCCGGTAATGCGGCGGACCATGTAAATACCCTCTAGATGCTCCTCGATACTTTGATGAGAAGCCGCTATTTCTCTATCTGAGCCGTGCGCAGAGTTATCTTTGCCACGCTTCTTGGGTTTATTTCTCCGCGGACTCACAGGGATATTCTCCATGAATTAAGGCAAGATTGCGCTCATGAAAATTAGGCGGGTCTACGCATCTGCTTTAGCGGCATTAATTGCGCTCATAATGATCTCTGTTTTCACGCCCAATGCGACTTCAGATGAAATAAAGGTTGTCGCTAAGAAAACCGCGAAACCGATTCCCTCCCCCTCACCAAAATGGCCACCAAAGGGTTTCACCGGCAAGGATGGAGTATTTGCCAAGGTTCCAAGTAGTAAAGAGTTAATTGGCTTGCTTTCAGCCAAGCGCACTTTGCAAGCTGTAGTTAAGAAATGTGAAGAGTTTGCCTGCGGTGCCGTGATTGCAGCAGCTGATACCGGCTGCAAATGGTGGGAGGTTAATTCAAATGTATTCCGTGTTAGACCCGAGGATCTAATGAGAGAGAAAATTGGCACCTTAATTACTTATACAAAAGGCAGTGAAAAACGCCGACAAAAAACGATTTTCTTGATCTCAACTGAGCCGGTCACCCTTGGAGTTTCAATTAGCGGCATAAAAGTAACTTGCCATCGAGACAGCGCCAACCAACCAAAGGCTGGAAACATATACAAATCCTTGTTGCTAGCTACGCCTACCCCTACACCGGAGAGTTAATTTGTTGGGCGGAATAGATAACACATTATTTTTCTCATCACTTGCTGGATTTGCCGTACTTGGAGTTTTGATTCTTTTGTTGCGCTGGGCCTTTTCTAGAGGTTCATCGTTGATAGAGAAACCTAGCCAGGTTGGCGAGGAGGGTGAGTACGGATTACTAAAAGTAATAGCTACACCAACTAATCACATTGAAGGCGAGATGTTACGACAGAAACTAGCTGCTCATGGAATTAAGGCAACCCTAACCCAGACTAAATCTGGACCAAGGTTGTTTGTTTTTCAAGATGAGGAAAAGGCCGCTGCTGCGATTTTGCGCAGTTAGCGATTCTTGCCTGGAACCCAGAGTTGGTCTCCCAACTCACGATTTTCATGCCGAGCTAAAACGAAAAGTAAATCGGATAAACGATTTAGATACTTCGCGGTTAACTTGTTAACTCCTTCACCGAAGGAGTGGATTGCCTGCCATGTGCAACGCTCTGCCCTTCTAACTACGGTGCGAGCAACATGCAGATGAGCCGATGCCGGAGTTCCTGAAGGCAAGACAAATGACTTTAGGGGCGCCAGATTGGCGTTGTAAACATCAATTTGCTCCTCTAAATAAGAAATCTGAGACTCTAGAACACGTAATGGTTCATGTGCCGGTGCATCAACAACCGGGGTGCAAAGATCTGCACCAACATCAAAGAGGTCGTTTTGAACCCGCACCAGTAATTTGCGGATCTCTGCATCTAACTCTGGAATTGTAAGTACAACACCGATATATGAGTTGGCCTCATCAACGGTGGCATAGGCCTCTAAGCGGGGGTCATTTTTGGAGGTCCGACTCATATCTCCTAGAGAGGTTGTGCCGTCATCGCCGGTTTTTGTTTAAATTCGAGTCAGATTTACCATGGGGTGAGCCTATTCCAGTCGTTACTATGACACCACTCAGAGATTCGAGATTGGCTGGGCTACAAATTGGGCCACAAAAGTTAGAGCTAGAGAGGGTGGATATCTAGATGCACTCCTATCCTCTTGATCGATTTCGCGTAGTTGGCGGAGGTTCATTAAAAGGCGATGTGACCATTACTGGTGCCAAGAACTCTGTTTTGAAACTTATGGCGGTCACCTTATTGGCCCAAGGTAATTGCAATATTCATAACGTGCCGGACATTGCAGATGTCGCGATGATGGCAGAGCTACTCGAACGACTTGGCTGTACGGTGACGCGAGATCTTCAAAAACAAACGGTAAGTATCGATGTGCCTGAAACTCCCGGCCACCGCGCGGAGTATGAATTGGTTCGCAAATTACGGGCCTCGATTAATGTGCTTGGCCCATTAGTCGCTCGACTTGGAAAAGCTGAGGTTGCCTTGCCTGGTGGAGATGCGATCGGTTCTCGCGGTTTGGATTTTCACACCAAAGGTTTAGTCGCGTTAGGTGCCCAAGCACATAGCGAACATGGATACATAATTGCCTCAGCGCCAAATGGATTGAAGGGTGCGGAGATAACTTTAGATTTTCCTAGTGTTGGCGCTACCGAAAATATTATGACCGCAGCGGTACTGGCAAAAGGTGTCACAGTCCTAGATAACGCAGCAAGGGAACCTGACATCGTTGATATCGGGAATTTTCTTATTGCAATGGGCGCTGATATCGAAGGTTTAGGAACCCCCACCATAACTATTCGCGGCGTCGAATCCCTCTCTGCCTCAGATCACACCGCAATCTCAGATCGCATCGTGACCGGCACATGGGCCTTTGCTGCGGCGATGACTCAAGGTGATATTTCAATTCACGGCGCCCGCCCAGAACATCTCGAACTACCTTTAGAGAAATTAGTCTCAACCGGTGCGGTAATTACCTCAATCCCAGATGGAATACGGGTCAAAATGGATCGACGGCCATCAGCTATCGATGTTGCAACCCTTCCCTACCCTGGTTTTCCTACCGATCTCCAACCATTTGTGATCACTTTAAACGCCATAGCAGAGGGCGATGCTTTGGTAACTGAAAATGTTTTTGAAGGCAGATTTATGTTTGTGAATGAACTGCTGCGCTTGGGGGCAAGGATCAGAGTTGATGGTCATCATGCAGCAATCACTGGGGTCAAACAGCTTTCTTCCGCGCCGGTTGTGGCTTCAGATATTCGAGCCGGAGCAGGTCTGGTCTTGGCGGGTTTGGTTTCTGATGGAGTTACCTTTGTAGAAGGCGCTTACCATGTTGATCGTGGCTATCCCAATTTCGCTGAGCAACTCCGTGCTCTCGGTGCTGATGTGAGTCGGGTTGATTAAAACGAAAGTGATTCGCGTAGTTCGTGGCGACCTTCAACTCGCATCTTCTTATAAATAATCATAGTTTCATGACGCACTAAGGATTCGCTATAGCCGATTTCGTTGGCGATGTTCTTGTTGGTTTTTCCAGCTTTAAGTAGCTCCAGAATCTTTTCCTGTCTCTGCGTGAGCGGTTGCAATTCACTTGTTGCCAACAAATCTTTAGCGCTGGATAAGGTACGAATTTCAAGAGAGCTTTCATAAACCATCAATAGAGATTTGATTGCCTCGAAATAACTATCAACTCCTGAGATTGTTGTGAGATCGGTTTTGAAACTAAAGGCGTAGATTCGACCTAGTCCGACCGGCAGAGCCAACATCGATTTCCAAGGCGATATTGAGTCAAAGTGAACAAAATCTGGAAATTCATCCAGTACATTTTCAAATTTAGCCCACACAGCCTTCTGAGCACGCGCAGCATTGCTTATTGGCCTTAAATCTGAAATTTTGATTGTTGCTTTACTCATATGTTCATGCTTGCTAAAGCCATTTATATTCAAGGTGCGGATCAGGCCATCTGGTTCGACCGCACCACGATAAGAGATTGCCAGCTCTTGATCCGCCGAGATGTGAACTGAGAGGAAATCAAGTACTTGATCAGGGTGGGGCGATTTCGCTAAAAACTCAGCGATTATCTGAATTTTGGTCAGAAACTGCTCGTACAAAACAAGCCCCCTACCCTTATGCGCCGCGGCTGGATGCTAACCGGCGCCGGAATGGCTAAATCATGCCACTGTGGGCCGAAATTATTAAGGTATTACTCGCTGAGGGAGGGTTTGTTGCTAAATCGCAACATTAATTGGAACTAATAACGATTGCAGCAGTTAAAAGGATTTATTGAGAAGCTGATTCACCCAATACAGATACTCGGTTGTTAGCTACAGATAGGAATCCGCCGCTGACATTGAACTCTACAGCTGTGCCATCTTCACTCTTGATGCTGACTTTACCGTCGACCAATACACCAAGAAGCGGACTGTGATCAGGAAGAATTCCTAAATCACCTTCAAGGGTGCGGGCAGAGACCATTGTGGCTTTGCCAGACCAGACCCGCTTCTCAGGGGTTACGAATTCGACGGTAAGTAATTTGTCAGACATTTGTTTTAGCTCTTCGCCAACTCTGCCGCCTTACGCTCGACGTCATCTAGACCGCCGCACATGAAGAAGGCCTGCTCAGGAATATGGTCATAATCGCCATTTGCCAAGGCATCAAATGCTGCAATTGTTTCACTGAGTGGAACGAAGGAACCTTCGATTCCGGTGAAGACCTTTGCAACGAATGTGTTCTGTGAAAGGAAGCGCT
>JAURMX010000062.1 GCA_030830475.1 Candidatus Nanopelagicales bacterium | reverse complement strand
GCACTCCATAAAGTAATCAAAGTATTAACCCCAGTTTCTACCTATTTCATTGTGCCAGTAATTGTCATCGTTAATATTCCTTTGGATATCAACCTCGATGCTTTTACATCCAAGACAACAATTTCCATAATCCTGGCAAGATCTATTGGCAAGATTATTGGAATCACACTCTTTGCTTGGTTGACTTTAAAAATTGGTGGCCATGCAAAGATTGGTATTAAGGAAATCACTGGTGTAGCAACACTGGCTGGAATGGGATTAACAGTTGCTTTAGTAATTGCCGATATCGCTGCACGCTCTGAGGTGGAGTTAGATCAAGTGCGTTTAGGGTTATTCGTTTCAGCGATTATCTCTGGGCTAGCTGGATACATCTGGCTTAGAAGGACTCCTGCGCCTTTATAGCTTTTCTCGATAAGAGAATGTGTCCTATAAAACCAATGAGCAACGCTGCAATAACTCCCACGTTGGCATATGCCCAAGCACCTTCTTTGCCACCAATAATAAAGAGCAGATAACCCTGCCACGATAACCATGAGGCAAAAGTATTTGTAACTAATCCCCAACCAATAATTGAACCAATAGCCATTAATGCAAGTGATTTTTTGTTCCAGGCACCGTATCGACCCGCTGGGTTATATAGATCTGCCTCTGAGTAAGGATTCTTTCGCATAATGACATCAGCAACAAAGATTGCCGACCACACTGCAACTGGAACACCTAATGTAATAAGAAAGCCCTGAAAGGGTGCAAAGAAATTATCTGCAAACCACACGATATAGATCGTTCCAGCCAACATGATTAGCGCATCGATAGATGCTGCAATGTGGCGCTTGACCGGCAAACCTATTGAAACAAGGGTTAATCCTGAAGAATAAAGATCAAGAATTGCGCCCCCCACCAATCCAAGAACTGCCACTAACGCAAATGGAATCAAATACCAGGTGGGAAGCAACGTAGTCAGTGCGCCAATCGGATCCATGGCAATGGCATCACTTAACTCTTTACTACTTCCAGCTAAAGCTGAACCATAGATAACTAGAACAATTGGGACAAGAGATGCTCCAAGTACTGTCCAACCAACAACGGCTTTACTAGAGACTGCTCGAGGAAGATAGCGGGAGTAATCAGCAGCTGAGTTAACCCAACCTAAACCAATGCCTGTAATACCAAATATCAAAGCACCAATAAATCCTTGACTGGTGCCATCCATTATTGAACTTACTGCTTGCCAATTAACGCTATCAATGGTCAAGGCAATGTAAACAACTGTCATCACTACTGTTACAAGTGTCAACCATTTCTGAATCTTCATAATCGTTGCAAAGCCAAGTACTCCCCCAATAACAGTGAGTGAGACCGCTATGACAAAGCCGATAATTAAAGAGAGGTCATGATTTATATTACCAAGGCGAGCAAAAACAGTTCCAGTTGCAAGCGTCGCAAGTGAAACTAGGACTGTTTCCCAGCCGACAAAGATTAAGTAGGAAAGAGCTCCAGGAATAATGTTTCCCTTAACGCCAAATGTTGCTCTAGACAAAATCATGGTTGGTGCATTTGATTTCTTGCCAGCTAGTGAACTAAACCCAACGACTAAAAAGGAAAGAACTGTTCCAACAATGGCGGCCATCATGGCCTGTCTAAATGAGATACCGAAGCCCAAAAAGAACGCGCCGTAAGAGAGGGCTAGTAGGGAAACATTTGCCCCACACCATGGCCAGAAAAGAGATCGCGCCGATCCACGACGCTCTGACTCTTGAATCAGGTTTGGACCGTTGAGTTCTAATTCAAAAATAGGCACTGATGCAGTCTACTTCTTGATGCGCCTTACAAGGAGATAAACAAGGCCAACGAGAATCGAAGCTCCCACTGAAGTGACTAGTAAATTACTTCCACTTTCTTCAGCAGTTCCAGCCTCTTCTTCGGCGCTTTCTTCACCGGTAGCACTTATGGCCACCGGAGTTTGCCCCACTGAGAAGCTGTAATCGCCTTCTACCGGGTGCCCATCCTCAGAAACAATTCGGTAATGGACCGATACCAAACCAGTTATGTCGGTTAACTGCAGCCTTGTTGAAATTCTATTGCCTTCTACTACTGCAGTTGGCGATGAAATTATTTGACCTTCACTATCAGTTACTTCAATTGAATTAACGTTGCTACTTCCTATGATCTGGAGCTTGCCATCAAACTCAATTGCAACTTCTACAGGTGCAGTCAGCACATTTGAATCCGCAGCGGGAAATGCTTGAACCATCTCTCCATGAGCAAAAGCGCTCATGGGCGTGGCAATAAAAAGAGCAGCGCAAAGTACAAGTATTTTCTTGATCATGTAGCCATCTTAGTCAAGAAAGAAGTCATACAAGAAATCTTTGGTACCTGGAGTAACTGAATACTTTTCTAGATCAGTTATTCCTTCAGAAGCCAATAACTCGTCATCGACAAAGAAGTTTCCTGTGCACTCTGCAGCTGGACGATTAAAGATAATGTATGCAGCATCTGCCAAGATCTCAGGCTTGCGACCGGCCAAAGCATCAATACCTGGAATCATCTGCAGAGCTGCAGTATCAATAACAGTTCGTGGCCACAGCGCATTTACCGCAATACCATCGCGCTTAAACTCTTCTGCCATTCCCAAAACACACATACTCATGCCGTATTTAG